>JAJTFJ010000005.1 GCA_021298435.1 Ilumatobacteraceae bacterium | reverse complement strand
AGCGATCACGACTTCTCCGAAGGGACGCATTGCCCGCGCGAGAACATGAAGCCCTACTGAGTCAATACCGTCATCGTTCGTCACCAGAATTCGCATGTGGACAGTTTGCCTCATCTGGATGAACAGGGACTTACGCGGATGTCATTTGAAGATGACATTTTGGACTCTTTCAACGCTTAGATGTAGGTGGTACGGTTCGTTTCTGTTGGTCGCAGTGCCAGCAGGTAGTGGAGGGGGACCCACATGACATACGCAGGCGATCGCATTCTGTATGACGCAGACACTCACATCATGGAGCTTCCTGATTTCCTTCGGAAGTATGCCGACCCCGACATTCGTGAAGAGTTGCCCTTAGTTGACTACGGCCGTTCATTGGTGACAGACGAAGAAGTCGCGGTCATTGTCGATAACGGATCGCGCCACTCTGATGATCATCGCCAGTCGCTTGTTGCTTTGGGTGATCGCATGATCACTGAAGTCAAAGAGATTCAGGCCCTTGGTGCATTCGACAATAAAGATCGTGTTATCGCCAACGACATGTTGGGCTTCATGAAGCAGATTGTTTTCGCAACTCACAGTTTGCATATGCCGTTCTCTCCTTCGAAGAAGATTGAAGATCGTCTGCGCTATGGCGGTGCGCGTGCGCATAACCGTCACATGGCTGACTTCTGTTCCATTGATGACCGTCTCATGGGTGTTGCTGCAATTCCTTTAGAGAATCCAGAGCTTGCACTGGAAGAAGTGAAATGGTCCCTCGACAACGGTCTGGAAGCGATGTGGATTCCGCATCGTCTTGCCGGAGATCGCTCACCAACTCATGTTGATTACAACCCCATCTGGGCATTGTTGCAAGAAGCGCAAGTTCCTTTGGTGTTCCATGTTGGTGGTAACCCATTGCAGTTGCATCCAGGCTGGAGCAACAACGGACGTGCAGCCACCAAAGACTGGATGGGTGGCGGTGAGAACGTCAGGGCGCGTGATGCGGTTGTTCTGCATCAAGGAATCGAAACCTTCATCGGCATGATGGTGATGGACGGCATCCTTGAAGAGTTCCCACGTTTGAAGATGGCATCGGTGGAACTTGGTGCTGGTTGGGTGCCTGAGACATTGGTGCGTCTCGATCAAACACACAAGGCGTATTCACGGGTGGATGAGCGCTTGAAGAGCTTTACTCGTCTTCCTTCGGAGCAAATCACCGAGCAGATGGCGTTCACACCATTCGTCTTTGAAGATGTTGCTCGCTTGATTGATCATTCAAACGACGAGTTGTATCTGTTCTCGAGTGATTACCCGCACACCGAAGGTGGTCGCGACCCTATTGCTCGTTTCGAAGCATGCATGCAAAATGTGCCGCAGGCTTCAGTCGACAAGTTTAATTCGGGGAACTTCCTTCGAGTTTTTCCTCGAGCCAGCGTGACCTCACGCGGTTAACGCCTGAAATACACACCATTGCGATTCCGCCGACGATGGCGGAACGTGTGGTCAAAGTGACATCGTGAGTGAACCCGAAGAAGTTCGAACCCAACGGGGTCACATATGCCGTCACGGCAAGTCCGATCATCGAAAGCAGTAACGCCATCTTCCAGCCCTTGAGTGGGCGGGACAGAATGAACAAGATGGCAAAGAAACTCATGAGTGCGGCCATTGTGGCGCCGGTGCCTGAATTGTCATCGGATACTGCGTTGGCGGCAACAACAGCAATGCCTGCAATTGCACCCGCTGGTACCGCGAAGGAAAGCACTCGCTTCAAGAGACCAGGTACGTAGCGACGAGGGTTCGGACCCAGCGCCAGAATGAATGCAGGGATACCAATCGTCACCGTGGAGATCAACGTCATGTGGCGGGGAAGAATGGGGAACTGAATTCCTGCGACCGCAGCTCCGATGATTGCTACAAGGCTCATTGCATTCTTTGCGAGGAAAAGGTTGGCAACGCGTTCTACGTTGCCAATCACGCGACGTCCTTCGGCAAGAACAGATGGCAAGTGCGAGAAACGACCATCAAGAAGAATCAACTGCGCAACAGCTTTTGTGGCAGGTGCTCCGTTGTTCATTGCGATTCCAATGTCTGCACGCTTGAGTGCCAATGCATCGTTGACGCCGTCGCCGGTCATTGCAACGACTTCACCTTGTTCTTGTAATGCTTGCACGACTGTGCGCTTCTGCTCTGGAGAAACACGACCAAAGACATTTCCACGCTGTAACGACTGAGAAATTTCTTCAACTGTTGTGCCCATCGTGCGCGCATCAATCGGCTCATGGCCATCCAGACCGACCACGCGTGCGATTGCGCCCACGGTGTGTGGATTATCGCCAGAGATCACAATGACGCGCACGCCTTGTTCGCGGAAATACGAGAGAGTTTCTGCGGCGTCCTCACGGACTTCTTCTCGAAGAAGAACAATTGCGATAGCGGTTAGGTCTGAAGGAAGATCCGTTGTTGGTGCTGTGATGGAGGAGTGCGCAACGAGCATGACGCGACGACCGGTATCGGCGTGCTGTGCAACCTGTGCGAGAAGGGCTTCGTTATTTGATGCCAACATCTCGGGCGCTCCGAGGTACCACGTACCACGTCCTTCGTAAGCGTTCGCCTTCCACTTGCGAGAAGAATCGAATGGAACGAGTGCCCCTGCAATCCAGTCTTTTGGTGGATGCACTGCATCGCCGATGGTGGTGAGAGTGTTGTTCGCTGCGGGGTCATCGGCTAGCGCACCAAGCGCAGCGCGCACTGTTGACTCATCGGTGTCATCAAGTATCTCAATGCCTTCAAAGACAATGTTTCCCGTGGTTATTGTTCCTGTCTTGTCGATGCAGACAACACTGACTCGTGCGAGTCCTTCCACTGCGGGGAGCTCTTGAACAAGAACTTGCTCACGAGTCAACTTCAACGCTGCACTCAAAAAAGCGAGCGTTGTGAGGAGGACTAAACCTTCAGGCACCAGACCAACAAGTCCGCCGACTGCACGAATAGCTGAATCGCGCCAGTTGTCAACTTCATTGAGTCGGAACTGTGACCAGATCTGTAGTGGAGCAGCAAAAACAAGAATCCAAGTGATGTACTTCAATAGTTTGTTGATGGAGTTCTGAATCTCGGATGGTGCGCGAGTAAAGACTTTTGCTTCTGCAGAGATGCGATGAACGTATGCGTCAGTGCCGACAGACTCTGCGATGAATCGACCAACGCCGGCTGTCACAATTGTCCCGGACATCACTTGGTCGTCGGTGTCTTTGGGAACTGCATCCATCTCGCCGGTGAGGTTTGCTTCGTTGACTTCAAGACCAGTGCCATCGACAACAGTGCCATCAGCTGGAATTTGGTCTCCAGCGCGTAAGACGATGAGATCACCGAGCACGACATCGTTTGTATGAATATCAATGGGCTTACCATCACGAATCACCGTTGCTGTTGGTGCGTGCATAAAAGCAAGCCGATCAAGTTTTCTTTTTGCAATCCATTCTTGGATGATGCCGATTGCTGAGTTGGCAATAAGAGGGAAACCAAAAAGTCCATCAGCGATGGAGCCGGCAAAGATGACCACAACAAAGAGAGCACCAAGCACGGCGTTGAAGCGTGTGAACACATTTGCTCGGAAGATTTCGCTGAAACTGCGAGAAGTTTTTGTCTCTGCAACATTCGTTTGTCCCGCGGCGACCCGCTCGGCGACTTCAGCGGATGACAAGCCGTTGGTATTCATTAGGGGCTAACAGTAGTAGCGCACAGTAGAGAATTTATGTAGGTCTGTTGACCTGCGAACTATGCAGCAGGGGACTGGCGAGCAAGTCGTGCGGAGATATCGCTGCACTCAACGCACACACTCTCAGGAATGATCCCAATTCGCATTAAGAGATTGAACATCTTGCAACCGACGCAATATCCGAATGCAGCTTCAAGAAATGCTGGGCCAGCGAGAGCGGCGGCAACAAGACGAGATGCGGTGTTGAGTTCGAGAAGGAAGAGGACCGATGCAGTCGCACTGAAGATGGCACCGATTCCTTGGGCGAAACGTTTTGGGGGTCCAGGTAAAATGCGGTGGTTGATCGTGGTCAATCGGGGAGTCAGAACCTTGGTGGCAAAAAGGCCGAGAGGGCTGAAGCGAGGGCCAGAGGCGACTCGGGCGATGAAGCCATATGTAAGAGGGATGAGCACCCATCCCCAGCCTGTTACGGCATAGAGAACTGCAAGGGAAACAGCCCCGGCGGCCACGATGCGTGCTGAGGTGTCATTCACCTCTTCTGGAAAGCCGAGTAACTTGGTCACCTTTTCATCCTAGGGAGGCGAAAGCTGGCTTGCACCGCCGAAACACAAGTTGGTGACTTCCAAGGAATGACCCAGGACCCTTGTGGCATAAGGTAACGACATGGATTTTGAGTACCCAGAACAAGCCGCCCCCTTCCGTGCGAAAATTCGCGCGTTCCTTGATGCGAACCTGCCAAAAGACTGGAAGGGCATCGGCGCTATGAATCATGTTGATGCCGCTGCGTGGACAGAAGAATGGCGTCAGAAGTTGTCAGCCGAAGGTCTCTTGGCAATCACCTGGCCAAAGGAATACGGCGGTGCCGGACTTTCACATATTGAGTCGCTTGTTGTTGCCGAAGAGTTCGCACGTGCTGGCGTTCCAGCCGGTGGTCCGAACGACGGTTTCGGCATTGGCATGTTGGGTAACACCATCATCGCTGTTGGTACCGAAGAACAGAAGCGTCACTTCTTGCCTCGCGTTCTTTCCGGTGAAGATCGTTGGTGCCAGGGTTACTCAGAACCCGCTGCAGGTTCAGACCTTGGCAACCTGGGTTGTCGTGCAGTTCTTGACGGTGATGAATGGATCATCAATGGTCAAAAGATTTGGACATCCGCAGGACATCTTGCGAACCACATTTTCGTTCTCGCACGTACTGCTCCGGATGAAGTGAAGCACCGCGGAATCACGTTCTTGTTGGTCGACATGCGTCAGCCTGGTGTTGAAATTCGCCCCATCAAGATGATGTCGGGTGACTCTGAGTTCAACGAAGTGTTCTTCACTGATGCACGTTGTCCAAAGGAAAACGTTGTGGGTGAAGTGAATGGCGGCTGGATGGTTGCAATGACACTTCTCGGCAATGAGCGTGGCGCAGCAGCAGCAGTGAGCAGCATCTCTTTCCGAGGAGAACTCGACAAGCTCACTGGTCTTGCACAAGAAAAAGGCATGACGAGCGATCCATACATTCGTCAGCGACTTGCAAAGGCTCACACAAAAGTTGAGATCATGCGCTTCCTCGGATACCGCGCATTGACATCTTTCATGAATGGTCGTCAACCAGGTTCAGAAGCATCAATCGGCAAGTTGTGGTGGAGTGAATATCACAAGGAAGTCACTGAACTTGCGGTTGACATTCTTGGTGCAGATGCAATGGTGCCAGTGGGTCAAGGACCGCACACGGCGTTTACGACTGACTCTCCGGGCTCACCAAACGACAGCGCAAACTGGGTCGGCGTGTTCTTGAACGCACGTGCCGGAACTATCTACGCGGGAACAAGCCAAGTGCAACGCGGCATTGTGGGTGAACAAGTTCTTGGACTTCCAAAGGAACCACGTGCAGACGGTGGACCTTGGAAGTCAATTCCTGGCCACGGCTGATTGCGCACAATTCGCGAACAGTCAAAACGCCGTTTCGTAAAGTACAAACCATTTATTTGTCATTAACAAACATTGAGCTACCCGATAGTAAATTGGGTACATGTCCACGGTTCTTGACACACGCTCACGACTAATCGAAGCAACGATTGAAGCAATTGCTGCTGGTGGTGAAGGCTCTGTTCGAGTACACAACATTGCTGAGCAGGCAGAAGTTCGCGAGCCGTCGGTGTATCACTTCTTCAAGAATCGCAAAGAACTTGTCGAGGCAGCGCAGGCAGAACGGTACCGCCGCAGTTACTACGAGATGATTTTGCCGTTTAAGGCGATGGCCAGTGGAGCAACCTCGAAGCAAGAATTTTTAGACATCATCCTTCAGATTTTTTCTGTGATGTACCAACAAGATCGTGCAACATCTCGCTCCACTCGCATCAATGTTTTGGGTAGTGCGCAAACGAGCAAGTTCTTGTCACAAGTTGTCGCAGATGTGAACTATGAAATTTCACAAGCACTAGCAGACGTCTTTGCAGAAGCCCAGGAAAAAGGTTGGGTCAGGACGAGCATTGATGCACAGATGCTGAGCCTCTGGTTGATGGGCCAAGTTAACTCTCGTAACTTGCCAGAGATGGATCTTGAACGCTCTCGCATTGAAGAGTGGGACAAGATCTCCCTCGAAGCGGTGATGACCTTTATCGGATAGATCAGTTAACAAAAAGAGAGATGATCTATTTCATCTTCTCGAGCATCGCACCCATCTGTTGATGCACAAGGTTCACTGCTTGTAGTGGGCGAATCATGACGCGGAACTCAATGATCTTTCCTGCGTCGTTGCACGTGATGATGTCAACACCGTTCACGTACTTTCCTTCAACGTACGTTTCGAATTCAAGAACGGCATTGTTGCCCGACATCACTTCTTTGGTGTACCGGAACTTCTTTGAGTCGTCCTTTGGTGAACTTGCATCTGCTGAGCCGTTCTTCTCCCCGGGCAGGGTCTGACTTGCTGCCATGAGATACAGCTTGGTGAGGGTCTTACCCTTCTGAGGGGAAAAGACAATGGGAGAGAGAAAGACGCAGTCGTCATCGAGAAGGTCATCAAGGCCATTGGGTAATTGACCCTTCATATAGGCGTGCCACTGTTCCACTACGTGCTCAATCATGAACTCACTGTATTCAAATAGAGGGGTGCAGCGGTATTTGGAGTTTCAATACTGAGGCGGAAACTTCCATGAGGCAATATGGGTTTTCATCATTGGGGGAAAGCCATGTCAAGTAAGTCATTGCATAGTGGGAATCAAGAGCACGCAGCCATCGTGAGTGAGCGTCGCAGTATTCGTGGGTACAAGAAGCAGCCCGTGCCGAAGGCTCTCATTGAAGAGATCATTGAAATTGCCAAGCGTGCGCCCTCGTCAATGAACACACAGCCGTGGCACTTCCATGTCGTTACCGGTGATCCGCTTGAAAAGATTCGCGAAGGAAACACCGAGCGCATGATGGCGGGAGCCGGCATTGATCGCGAGATCAAGCTGAGCCATGGGTACGAAGGTGTGCATCGTGATCGTCAAGTAGAGATTGCAGTGCAGTTGTTTGAAGCAATGGGAATCGAGCGCGATGACAAGGCTCGTCGTCAAGATTGGGTCATGCGCGGCTTCCGTCAGTTTGATGCGCCGGTTTCAATTGTGATCACGATTGACAAGGCGCTGGAACATGACACCGTTGCGCACTTCGACTGTGGTGCTGCAACATACGGACTCGTTCTTGCTGCGTGGTCGAAGGGTCTTGGCTCTGTAATCAATGGTCAGGGAATCATGCAGTCTTCAGTTGTGCGTGAATACGCGAACATTCCGGAAGATCAAGTGATTATGACGTGTGTGGCAATGGGTTTCCCCGATGAAGAGTTTGTTGCGAACCATGTGCAGTCGCATCGTGCACATAATGACACGGCTGCAGCCTTCATCGGTTTTGACTAGCTAGTTCTTATTCACGGAAGGCTCAGAAGTATCTGAACCTGAAGGCCAAACAGCGCCAAGCCAATTGTTAAGCCAGTGCCAATCATGAGTCTCATGCGAGATTCAATCATGTCTAGGCGTTTGTCGATACCGTCGAATCGTCGATCGATCTCTTCAAATCGTCGTTCAATCATCTCGAATTGAATCTGAACCATGTCGAATCGAAGAATCATCTCGGACTGACGAGCGACATCACCCCAGCCGTTGGGGGGCAAGTGTTCCATCAGGCTGTCAGCCACGCGCGGCCCCAAGGATTCTCGTAGGCCAATGTGCATCTCTGTTCGACGTGCTTCCGTCATGGACATGAAATTTCTCCCTCATCAAATAGTGACTGTGATGTGTGTTCTTGGGGAAGAAAAGGGGCAGTTGATGTGCCGTCATGATTCATGTGTATCGCAATTCATAGCGTTTGAAAACTGCCGATAAATCGGCAGGCCCCTGCAGTTTGTATGGTTTGTTATGGCTTCGTCTTCAAAAAGAGTTTTCACCGCCCAAGAAGAACGAGAAGCAGAACAATTCTCACAGTCGGCAAAGAACATCGTTCAATCACTCGTACGACGAGAACGGTGGTTGAATTTGCACGCAGACGATTTACAAGTAATTGCTGTACAAGATTTGTTGGCAGCAAATGCACGTCGCATCAAACAGAAATTAGATCCCATCGAAAATCCTGCGGCATATATGACACGTGTGATGAAGAATCGAATCACCGATCTTGGTCGTCGGCGCCAAGTGCAATATCGGCAACTGCGACTATTGGCACATGAGTTGCCGGACGGAGTTCGCATCCAAGGTGTGAATCACGGGGCTGAAAGCACGGAAGTATTTCCTCGTAATGCGCAAACACGCGGACTATCTCTTGAGATCATCAGCAAAGAACAGGATCAACTGCACTCGTTGCAGGCAACCGCGATGATTTCAGTTCTTCCCGAGGGCGAAGAAAAATCAGTTTTGGAGTATCGCTTCTTTGAGAGCGATGGTCTCTCGTTGGCACAGCTGGGGAAGAAATTTGGTGGTCGAAGTGCAACTGCAATGGCGAATTTTCTTGCCAAGATCGTTGGCACGGCGAACTCCTCAGGTGCTGTTGAACCAGCAGCGATCGTGGTTGGAAAGTTGCAGATGAAGACAGCTGAAGCCTTTGTCAAAGTCCTTCAGAACTATGACTATCTGGATCTCCTGAGCAGTCCGATTCAGACTGCGATCGGTCATCTGGAGTTTGCTGCCCAATATTCCGAAGATCATCGTCAGCAATCGATTCTCGGAATTGCTCGGTTGCGATATCTAGAGAGGCACATGCCCAATGCACGGGGCTTATCTAACAAGGTGCTGATTCGACTAATTCATGCGGCTTGCTTCTATGTCCTTGAGGTGAATGATGGCCGGCATGACCGCCAAGATGCCAGGGGTTTGCAGGACGATGTGGCTGTTTTAAAGGCTGTGAGCGACGTCGTGAGGCGGTACTCGCCCAAACCGTGAAGGTTGTCTTTCTGAACCGCTGAGTATTTACAGCCGTTGACACTGGGTCAGGGGCAAATACCGAAAGGCAATTCAGATGACAACATCACTTACTTCTCTTCCCAGGTCGGCACGACCTGATTCCCCACATCGCATGTGGCGTGAGATTTGTTGGGTTGACACTCAACTTGCGGTGAGCGGTGATCTACCGATGAACAGCGATGCTGCTCGTGAACAGCTCGAGATGTGGGAAGAGGCTGGAATCACTGATGTATTTGACATGCGCGGTGAATGCGACGACACCGATTTCATCCATGCTCACTCACACATCCGTAGTCATTGGTTTGGGGTAGATGACAATGGCGGAAAGCGCAGTGAAGCTTGGTTCACATCACTGACTGAAAAGTGCCGAGAAGTTTTGGCTGATCCTGAATGCAAGATCCTTGTGCACTGTCACATGGGTGTGAATCGTGGTCCTTCCGCAATGTATGCAGTCATGTTGACGCAGGGTTGGGGGCATCTTGATGCGCTTCGAGCAATCAGGAATGCACGACCAATTGCAGGGATCATCTACGCACCAGACGCTGCACGTTGGCACGCATCTCAGGCGGGAAAGTCGCAAACAGAAATTTCTGCACTGGGTTCAGAAGTAGAGGAGTGGCTTGAGCGCAACTATCTCGATCTTGCGTATGTCATTCGCAGTATCGGCAATCGAATTGCACAGATCTAATTGAAAGGAAAGATCATGAAAAACATAAATGTTTATTACTCACCGGATTACCTCTGTGATGGGTATGGGGTAGACACTCGTGAAAAAGCTGGCGAGATTGCGACATCGTTGCACGACCATCCGATTGAAGGTGTTGTCCTCGTTGAACCAGAACCAGTGGGCGTTGATGTTGTCACGCGTGTGCACACACGTCGGTATGTGAATGCTCTAATGGTCGGTCGTCCGGATTCACTGGCCGATGCGAACGGCATTGGAGAGTGGTCAACTGACTTACGTCGTTCGGTCTTTTCAATGGTTGGTGGCTGTGTGGAGTCAGCGCGCTATTCGTTGATGCACGGTGTGAACTCGGGATCGTTATCGAGTGGTCTGCATCATGCGAGAGCCGGGCATGGCTCAGGGTTCTGCACATTGAATGGTCTGGCAATTGCCGCACGTGACGCGTTGATTCAGGGTGCAGCGCGTGTTCTGATTGTGGATCTCGATGCGCATGGCGGCGGTGGGACAGCGAGTCTCATTGAAGGCGTGAAGGGGATTGAACAGATAGATGTCTCAGTCAATCACTTTGATAACTACGAGGACTCCGACAATGCACGAATTATTCGCTCATCTGGTGAGTCGTACCTCAGCGACATCGATCAGATGTTGCAGTCGGTCGTAGACCCAAACTCCATCGACCTTGTGATCTA
The DNA here is from genome assembly GCA_021298435.1 of Ilumatobacteraceae bacterium. GTDB lineage: Bacteria > Actinomycetota > Acidimicrobiia > Acidimicrobiales > Ilumatobacteraceae > UBA2093. Next base: position 130,703 of record JAJTFJ010000005.1, on the reverse strand, counting down.
CAACGCAGGCATGGACCCGCACGAGGATTGCACCACAGGTGGCGCTGAGGGAATTACGACAAGTGTTCTGGCACAACGTGAAGAGATGGTCTTTGGTTGGGCAAAGGAACACGAGATTCCTGTCTCGTTCGTGCTTGCTGGTGGATACTCCGGCAGGAAGCTCTCAAGAGCACAGCTTGTCGATCTCCACCGACTGACGCTCCAGGCCGCTCTGGGACAGGAGGGCAGTTGAAGGAGGAGTCGTTTCATTCCATTTCGCAAGACAACTAAGTGGGTAATGAGAGCATTCTCAGAGTGTGGTTACAGTGAAACTATGAAGCGTTTGTTGGCTGTTGCTGTCTCTCTCGTCGCAGGGCTACTGGTTGTTCCAGCGGTAAGCAATGTTCAACCTGTTTCGGCTGCGCCTGTCGGTGTGTTCATCTTCAACACGCCACTTGCAAGCAACACAGGCCTTGGGTTTTGCAGCCCTGGAGTGGTGAAAGGTTGTATCGAATCCATCACGATTGATGGCAAAGAGTTAGTGCCGGTGTCGACGCGTGAAGCCTCAAGTTACGGCATTGGTGGCGGTTTGTATTCCGGACCATGTCGTTTTGTTGATTCGGATGTCTCTCAATGCGAGTATCCCTACTTGGTTCTCTATCCAACATGGAATGGTGCTGGTCAACAATCAACGCTGAGCAACGTGGTGGTGAACTTTCGTCGACAATTGAACACTCATCCAACTTCAGCAATTAACTCGGCCATTGTGAATGGGTCTCTTCAATCGTTCATTCCTGCTGCTCCGAACCTTCGTGATGTAGCGACTATCAACGTGAACTCGGTAGAGGTCCATTCTGCATCAAGTGGTTACTGCGTCGGCTGGGTAACTGAAATCGATACCTGTGCTATCGGAGAAACGGGCAACTCAAGAGTGACGAACCGAGTGTCAATGTTGCTGTTGCCAGCCATGCGAAGTTCGGTAGTTCCACCTGAATCAATAGATGAGGTATGTCGAGCTCAATCATCTCTCAATTCTTGCTTAACGAATGTCTTTGACGAAGCGAGTCGTGGTGGATGGGTCGATACTGATGCATCGGTCTTTGGATTGACGTCAACTGATCGATACACCGGCGCAGCACAACTCAAGATTGCTGGGCCTCACTACAAGACACCCGTTAGTAGTGCCAAGGAAGTCAATCTTGCATACTTCCGCATGTTCATGCCATCTCAATACTTGAATAATTCATTTGGTCTTGCGCCTAACGAAGCCAATGCACAGACACTTCCTGTGAAGAGAACAACTTGGACTGAGTCAACGACACCCGTGACGCAATACATCCCTAGCCCTGAGGGTCTCTTGGTGTCCACCACGGGTATTGGCTTTTCAATTCCAACGATCTCTGTTCAAAGAACACTTGTTGTTAAGCGAAATAAGAAGCTGACAACTGATGCTTTGCTAAAGGCTGCAGGAGTGTTTCAAACCAAGCAATTTGGCGCAGCGAAGATCACAGTCAACACGCGGCACGGGATGAAATTTTCAGCAAAGCGCTACAGCTTTAAGACCACTCGCACAGTTCTTGTCACGATCAAGTATCGCTCCCAGAAGAATGTCTGGTCCGAGCGTCGCTTGACCGTGAAGGTTGTCAAATAGGGCGTTGCCCCTCAGTGAAATCTGTTCTTCCCGGAAGTGACAGAATGCCCACAGGGGGTTCAAATGTCACGACTACGTCAGGTATCGCGGTCTGAAGCACACGAGAGTGTGCTGCCGACCTACGACCTTCTCTTTGGTGATCGCGACCCGGTTGCTGAGCCAGGAACAGCAACGGGTACGCCCGGGGATTGGTGGACAACGTTCGCCCTTGTTCCAGAAATCTTTGACCATGCCATGAGAGGGTTTGTTCTCTACCGCAGCCGCGATCGCATTCTTGATCCGCAACTGCGTGAGTTGGGTCAGACACGTGTTGGTTGGGCTCGCTCGAGTCAATTCGTATATTCGCAGCACATCAAGTCAGCACGTTCTGCCGGTGTGAGTGAAGAAAAGATTGCAGCAATTCCACACTGGCAAACAGCGGAGTGTTTTTCATCTGCTGAACGTGCCGTGTTGGCATACACCGATGCGCTCGTCTATGACGGTGGTCGAGTTGCAGACGGTGTGTTTGCATCATTGAAGGAACATCTCAGCGATGAAGAGATTCTTGAATTTACGTACATCACTGCGATGTATGACATGCATGCTGTGATGACGAGGGCGTTAAAACTTGAGTTTGACAATAAAGATGAACCAATGGTGGAAGTAGATGGTCCTGATGGACCCGGAATGAAATTGAGAGTGCGATGAGCGGACAAACAAAACGAAACGGCGTGCATCACGTTGCATATGCATGCAAAGACCCTGAAGCGACACGGCATTTCTATGAAGACTTGTGTGGCTTTCCATTAGTGCACACGGAAGTCACTCGCGTTCCTGATTCTGAGGCGTTCTTCCGCCACTTGTTCTTTGATCTTGGTGACGGAACATGCATTGCTTTCTTTGACATGCATGGTGTGGGCGAGAAGCCGGATTGGAAATCAGATGTATCTGAATCAGTCGGCCTACCTGTGTGGGTGAATCACATTGCGTTTGCGGCAGATGAAGAACGTCAGCAGCAGGCCAAGGCGTCGCTTTCAGCTGGTGGAGTTGAGCCACTGATGGATGTTGATCACGGCTGGTGCCACTCCATCTATTACATCGACCCCAACGGAATCATGGTGGAGTTCTGTCGAGACACTCCTGGTTTCACACCGGACCCCGAAGAAGCCCGCGCCGCTCTCAATAATTGATTAAGTAGTCGGAAAGCCACTGTGCAAAGTCAGTGGTGTTTCCGTTGAAACTGTCTAGAGCATTCTTCGTCAAAATGACAGACAAACCCTCGGTAGTGCGTTGCAGCACTGCAGGGAATTCACCAGCCAGCGCGGCAAGTACATCGGAGGGCGCGTCGTTCCGGTGAAAAGCATGGAATGGAACTGAGAGTACTTTTGCGCATGCTTTCCATTCGCTCTTCTGTGTGAAGAGACCATGAGTGAGTTCGCAGAGCGAACAATGGGCACGTCCGAGTCGGGCACCGATCCAATAGGAAACTTCGCCAATGAGCGTTGAATCCGCGTCGTAGACGCCAATGAACTCGGTGACGTTAGAAGTCATAGCTACAGGGTATAGACGTTTTCTGTAGGGGCTGTACCGTGCCTGTATGGCATTGCCGAAGATTCTTGATGATGCGCTAGACGCCTTGGTTGTTCCGGGCTTTTCCCGTATCGGTTACCTCGTGCGAGCTGGGCAGTTTGCGCCGCTTGATCACAATGCTCTGACAGGGAAAACGATTGTCATTACAGGCCCAACCTCGGGGTTGGGCAAGGCGGCGGCTCAACAGTTAGCCGCCATGGGTGCTGATCTCATTCTTGTGGGGCGATCGGTAGAGAAACTTGAACGCACAAAGAGTGAACTTGTTCGAGACTCAGACACTCAGAAGTTTCACACGGTGATTGCTGATATGGGTGATTCGTCACTTCATGCACTCATCCATAATGCGGGAGCACTACTCAAAGAACGCAGTGTCACGGCGCAGGGATTCGAAACAACAATCGCTACACATGTGTTAGGTCCGCACCAGATGACAACAGAACTACTTCCGTTGTTGAAGTCTTCTGCAGGCCGAGTGATCACTGTGTCGTCGGGCGGGATGTATGCAGCGTCGTTGCCGAATGTGTCCCTCGATGAATCTCCAGAGATGACTCCTGCGTATTACGACGGCACACGCCAATACGCCATTGCGAAACGTATTCAAGTAACCCTGAACGAGATGTGGGCGATTCGTGAGCCTCAGGTTTCTTTCGCAGCGATGCATCCCGGCTGGGCCGATACGCCAGGAGTGCAAGAGTCGCTACCGGCTTTTCGGCTTCTTACCAAGCCGTTGTTGCGTAGTGCTGAACAAGGTGCAGACACCATTTGCTGGTTGGCATCTCGCGGTACCGCCGACGACTCAGGAAAATTCTGGTGTGATCGTGCTATACGATCGATTCATCGTTTGCCTCGTACGCGGAAGTCAGACACGCCCGAGGTGCGTGAAGCACTGTTGCAATGGTGTGATCTGCGCATCAAGCGTTAAGCACGTAGAAAATAAAAAAGGACCGGCAAGGGAATTCCCTCACCGGTCCTTTTTGTTTAATGCTTAGAGCTTGGAAACGTCCACAGATGATGGAACAAGCACTGCGTCGATGACATGGATAACACCGTTTGATGCTGGTACGTCTGTTGCAGTCACGTTCGAGGTGTTGACCTTCACACCACCCTCGGTTGCGATTGTGAATGTTGAACCTTCAACAGTGGTGACATCGCCTGCCATGACATCTGCTGCCATCACCTTTGCTGGAACCACGTGGTAGGTCAAGATCTTGACAAGGGTGTCCTTGTTTTCTGGAAGGAGAAGCTTCTCGAGAAGTCCGGCTGGTAATGCTTCGAATGCTGCATTTGTTGGTGCGAACACTGTGAATGGACCTTCGCCGGAGAGTGTCTCAGCAAGATCTGCTGCCACTACTGCTGCGACGAGTGTTGAGAAGTCTGGGTTGCCCTGAGCAACTTCGACGATGGTTCCGGCTTCTTTTGCCATTTCGGTTGTGTCGGATGCTGCGACAGTTGTGTCAGTTGATGATCCATCGGATCCACATGCTGACAAGAGCAGAACTGAGGCTGCTGCAATTGCGGTGATTGTTTTTTTCATGGTTTCACTCCTGTGAATGGGGGACCAACAGAGTTGGCATTGCGAAGTAGAACCCCGCGAATGGCGCCGTCATTCCCAATTGTGATGGCTTGTCGTCACATCGGTACGCACGTACTTAGGACTGCGAACTCTGTGCGCGACAACGGTCACTGCAGTACTTGACGTTTTCCCAATCACGAGCCCACTTGCGACGCCATTCAAAGGGCCGACCACATGCCACACAGACTTTTGGCGGATGACCATTCTTCACCTGAGGTACTCGGCCCATGTGACCAGCGTAAGGCTTTAGCTACAGAGAAGGAAACAGATGTCTTCTGTTAAGGATGTGTTGAGATCTCTCGTCGACGAATTCTTGACAGTCTCAGAGACGGATAGATCAGACGCAAGATTGCGAGAACTGCTGCAATTTCAACAAGGTGAAGCGGGTCAGTCCACGGACCTCTATGTCCCGTCAAAAGATCGTAAACAGTTGCAAGACCTGTGAGAACGAGAAACGTTGCAACAATGACTGTCAACAGGCGAGAGAGCCTGAATGAAATTGAGGCTGAGACTGCGCCCATCCCCAGTGCAACTTGCCAAATGGAGAGGTGCCGAAGATCATGAAGGCTATTGCCGTCAGTGTTGCCTCGGATGAACCCCGGCACTGAGCCAACAATGATTGCTATCCCAACGATGGCGAGCAGTGCTCGCAGCTGTGGAGTGTTGCGTTGTGGAAAGGTGACAATCGAACGAGGCTGAATCACGCTCAGAAGATGAGCGGGTTCGTTCTTTTGATTTCTCTGGCTCATTATCGGAGAACAGGTCTCACACGATTGTGCGTGCGAAGTAACCATCTGTCGTTCAGCAACTGGCAACTCGTCGTCGAGTAACGCTGATACCCGTTCTAGCCACGGGCACGAAAACCTTCCCTCAGTATCCATGGCCGTCAGGCTCTGTTCCGTTGAGATGTGGTGCTTGTCAACATGTTCATTGCAAACACTGTTGCGCCGACCAGAACTATTGCTGGTCCACTGGCGATATTGCGATGAAATGACAAGAACAGTCCGATGATTGCAAATGATGTCCCTAGACAGATGGATGCAATGGTGATGTTTCGGAATGTCCTGAACGTCATGGTGGCGGTTGCCGCTGGGATAAGAAGTGTTGCTGCGACGAGAAGAACTCCGAGAACGCGTAATGCTGTGACGACGACCATGGCAAGAAGTGCACTAAAGACAACTTCCATGAGACGAGCACGAACGCCATGTGCTGCTGCAACAGCCGAGTTATGCGTCACTGCAAGAAGTGTTTTGTAGTTTCGGAATAAAACGATTGCAGCAATGACGGTTACAAGAGCAACCAAGACGATGTCTTCTGTGTCAACCCCTAGGACATTGCCAAAGAGCAGGTTTGCAGAATTCAAGCGTCGATCCCTTGACGAGGAAACAACCGCAACACCAATAGCAAAGAGAGTCGAAGCGACAATGCCGATTGCGGTATCAACAGGTACGCCGCGGTTGCGAACGAAGTAAATGAGTGCAGCCGAGAGGCCGGCGGCAACAGCCGCGCCGAAGTAGAGATCAAGTCCCCACACAACTCCTACTGCGACGCCTCCCAAAATGCTTTGGGACATTCCTTGGCCGATATATGCCATTCTTCGCACAAGAACGAAAGGACCAATCGCACCTGCGAGCGCACCGATTAGGACGGAAACGATGAGTGCACGACTAAAGAAGTCATATTGAAACGGATCGGTGAAGTAACTCATTGATTACCTCCGTTATTGACGGAGTCGACAACAACGGGTCGACCCTGATGGAAGATGACATCCATGTTTGCCCCATAGGTCTCTCGGACTACCTGGCTCGTGAGAACTTCTGAAGGCGCTCCATCACCAGTCACCGTGCCGTTGAGGCAAAGAATTCGCGGCAGTTGTGCGGCAACCCAGTTCAAGTCATGAGTGGTGAGGATGATGGTGAATCCGTCGTTTTGCAATTCATGGACAAGATCGAGCACCTGCTGTCGAGTGTGCAAGTCGATGCCGCTCGTTGGTTCGTCGAGGAGTAACAGCGAGGGTCGCGACATCAATGCTCGAGCAATCAGCGCTCGTTGAAACTGCCCACCCGACAACTCGCTGAGTCGATTGTTTCGTAGTTGAAAAATGCCCAGCCGCTCAAGAATTCTTGAGGCTTCTCGCTTTTCTGAATGGTCGAACCATGGCTTCTTCCTGCTGAATGCTGCTGCTCCGAGCAGAACCATTTCTTCCACTGTGAGTGGGAAAGTTCGTTCGCCAGAATCAAGCTGTGGGACATACCCAACAGCGATGTTGGCACTTGAGGAATTGTTGATTCGTCCCTGAGTTGGTGTCAACTCCCCAAGGAGAATCCGAAGAAGAGTTGTTTTGCCAGCTCCCGACGGTCCAATGATTCCAACAATTTCGCCAGGATGAAAATCAGTGGTGATGTCATGGAGAACGTGATTGTTGCCGTAGGAAAAGCCGATGTCGTGCAATGTGATCATGATGGCGATCCTCCGGGTGTGAGATTTGCAAGGAGAGCTACATTGCCTCCCAAAGCAGTTGTCATCATGCGAACGTTTTGAATCATCATTCCCTCGTACGAATGTTCTGGCGAACCTGGCGTACCAGGCAGTACTTCATCGGAAAGGTCTGAGTAATACTTCGCTTTTGTTTCTGCTGAGATTGCATTCAGCACATCTGAGGGAAACACTTCACTACCGAAGAACGCAGGAACGGCCTCTCGTCGTATCTGATCAATCATTTTACGAATTTCATCTGCAGATGGCTCCGAGAAGGAAACAGGTTGCAGTGCACCGACGACGGGAATCCCATAACGGCGTCCGAAGTAGGACCAACTGTCGTGATACACAACCAGTTTTTTGTTCTGCGGTGGGATGGAAGCAATTGCCGCCGCAAAAGCAGTGTCAAGAATCCGCAATCGTTCAATGAAAGCATTTGCTCGTGTTGTGTATGTCGCTGCATTTGCACTGTCAATTTGTGAAAGCGCAGCACTCACTTGTTGCGCATAGACAATTGCATACGCGGGGTTCGTCCAAAAGTGAGCGTTGTAAGAGTGCGCATGTCCGTGAGCAGCAATTTGTTCCGCCGAGTCTGTGCTGATGACTTCATTCTTTGGAATTGCATTAGCAAGGCTGACTTCGGGAGTGCCCGTTCGATAGTTGGATCGAACAAAATTGGTCACCGCCATATTGAGTTCCATCCCATTCTCGATGTAGAGATCGGCGCTTGCAGCTTTGATGGCATCTGCAGGGACTGGTTCGTATGTGTGTCCATTAGCCCCGGGCGGAATAATGCTTTCGACAATGAGAAGGTCGCCAGCAATTTCACGGACTATCGCTGTATTGGCAGGGTCTGAGACAAGGACTCTTTTCTGTGCAACAACGGGCGCGGTGCTGGGAGAACCAGAGTCGACGGGAGTACTGGTTGCGGCTTGTATTGGTTCGTCATCATGTCGTGCCAGCGCAACCGTCGATGCAAACACTGCGGCAACACACAACGACAGCCGGATTCCACCGGTGAGACTGGAATGAAAGGAATTGAGTGATCCTCGATTGTTTGTTTTCTTGGGTAGGCGTGGGCGTTGGGCTTGTCCACGTGATTGCTCTTGTGCCGGACCTGCTGGACTAACCCCCATCAGTGGGTCACCTAATGATTGGTGGGATCGGGGATCGTTGGGCTCCATGTCAATACAGACGGTCATGTGCCACCTTTTGTTCCCGATAATGGAGAAAATCCTGTGAATACAATTTTCTTCATGGACGATGCGACAAGAGACCTTCTTCTCGCCCAAGACGGCGATGATCTTGCTTTCTCACGCGTTATCCGTGCCTGCGAGGAAGACGTACGTCGATTCTGTCGGTGGTTCGGACAGAGCAACGATGATGTTGATGACATCACGCAAGAGACTTTTCTTCGTGCATATCGAGGCCTGCAGTCATTCCGAGGGGACTCCACCGCGAAATCCTGGTTGATGTCAATTGCTCGTCGAGTGTGCCTTGATCATGCAGAGAAGAGATCAAAAGACCAGTCATTGGTGAACGGATTAGCACGGAAGCTGGAAATCTCAGTCGAAGCGGGATATGCCATCGAAACTCGTGAACTCATCGATGCCTTGCCGTCTCAGTTCCGAGAAGCTTTTGTTTTGGTTCGTATTCTCGGTTTTGGATATGACGAAGTGGCTGCCGTCTTGCAATGCCCTCGCGGCACGGTTCAGAGCCGGGTGGCGAGAGCGCGCATTTTGCTGGCACAACAGGTCGGGGCAGACGAGATTCGCAAGACTTCTTAGCCTCTGGCGCTAAACGCCCCTAGGTGGTTTCAACTTCTCCGAACTACACTCAGAAATGGATGTATTCGGCGTCCGGGGCGATTTACGCTCCGCATTCCGTTCCACCTCCGCGCCTTTAGCTCAGTTGGTAGAGCAACGGACTTTTAATCCGCAGGTCCTGGGTTCGAGCCCCAGAGGGCGCACCATTTGGATTGGCGTACTGTTGGTGCAACCGCAGGAGGTAGGCCATGTCAACTTCAGTTCGTTCGCAACGCCACGGTGAGTTCGTCACCGTCACCCTCAGTAATCCGGCCAAGCGCAATGCCTTGTCCCTTGATGTCCTTCTCGAACTCACAGCGGCTTTTGAAGAGATTGCTTCTTCGGACGCTCTCGGGGTCATCCTTGCGGCAGAAGGCCCGGTGTTCTCCGCCGGACATAACTTCGGCGAGATGAAGGGTGCCTCAGAAGCTGATGCTCTGCACCTCTTTACTGTGTGCTCGAGCCTGATGCAGACGATGCACTCCATCCCACAACCCATCGTGGCTCGTGTGCATGCATTAGCGACCGCAGCTGGGTGTCAATTGGTCGCCACGTGTGATCTCGCAGTTGCAGCATCCTCTGCTGGTTTCGCTATCCCGGGCGGCAAGGGCGGTTTGTTCTGTCACACACCTCTCGTTGCTGTGGCGCGTTCTCTACCACCAAAGCGTGCACTAGAGATGGCGATGACTGGTGATGTTATTTCTGCACAGACTGCTTTGGAGTGGGGCTTCGTCAACTCTGTCGTCGACGACAGTGAACTTGACGACGCAACACTGGAACTCCTTGAACGAGCATGTCGCGGTTCTCGTGAAAGCAAAGCAATCGGCAAGCAGGCGTATTACCAACAAATAGGTATGAATGAATCCGATGCCTATGCATTCGCATCTGCAGTCATGGCACAGGCTGTGGTGTCAGATGTGGCACAAGAGGGAATTGCAGCGTTTCTAGAGAAGCGTCACCCCGACTTTGGTGGTAGGAAAGAGGTATGAGCGTCGTGGTTCCCCCCGAATCCATTGTTGAAGTTGAACTAGCTCTTCAAGGCATGACCTGTGGGGCATGTGCTGCACGCATTGAAAAGACACTCAACGGCATTGACGGTGTGGAAGCTGCTGTTAACTACGCAACAGAATCCGCGATGGTCGCATACGACGGAACATCGCTTGAACAGTCCGCTCTCATTCAGGCGGTCGTTGATGCCGGTTATGGCGCACGAGTTGTTGATGACACACCGTTTGATGACGACCTCGAGGCGCGACTTCGTCAGGCTCGTATTCGTCTCTACTTCTCTGTCGCACTATCAATTCCTGTTGTTGCGCTCAGCATGATCATGCCGTGGCAATTCAGTGGCTGGCAATGGTGGGCAATGGCATTGTCGCTGCCCGTTGCAACGTGGGGTGCATGGCCATTCCATAAAGCAGCATTCAAAAACGCTCGTCATGGCACCACCACAATGGACACATTGATCTCTGTAGGCGTGATTGCAGCGATGCTCTGGAGCATCTGGGTACTTGTATGGGGGAATGCCCTAGACGAGACCATGGTGCATGACGGATTAACGATGACGCACGCAGGCACTGCCCATGTGTACTTCGAAGTAGGCGCCACCGTCACGGCTTTTATTCTCCTCGGTCGCTATCTCGAGATGCGCGCGAAAAACTCTGCGGGTGATGCATTGCGGTCGCTCCTTGCAATGGGTGCAAAGTACGCCACCGTATTGCGCGATGGGGAGGAAGTCTCTATTCCTGCATCGGTGGTGCGCGAAGGTGACATTCTGGTGGTGCGCCCCGGTGAAAAAATCGCAGCAGACGGTGTTGTTGAAGAAGGCACATCCAGCATCGATGCAAGCATGATCACGGGTGAAAGCGTTCCTGTCGATGTCGTTGTTGGCGACAATGTCACGTCCGCGACGGTGAACCAAAATGGCCGATTACTGGTGCGTGCAACTCGTGTGGGTGGCGAAACGACCTTTGCGCGCATGGCCAAATTGGTGCGTGATGCGCAGGCCACGAAAGCGCCTGTGCAAAAAGTCGCCGACAAGGTCGCTTCTATTTTTGTGCCGGTTGTCTTTGCAATTAGTGCAGCCACCTTGGCTGCGTGGCTCATTATCGACGGAGATGTTGAAAAAGCCTTCACCGCTGCGGTTGCTGTTCTCATCATCGCGTGTCCATGTGCACTCGGACTCGCAACTCCAACAGCACTCATGGTCGGTAGTGGTCGTGCCGCCCAGATGGGCATCGTGATTAAAGGCATTGATGTTTTGCAGAGCACGCGCCGTATCGACACTGTGGTCCTCGATAAAACCGGCACAGTGACCACTGGTGCAATGGCGCTTGCCAACGTTGTGTGTGCGGAAGGTGTCTCGCGGGAATCTGCCTTGCGCTACGCAGCTGCAATTGAAAAGGGCAGTGAGCACCCGATTGCGCGCGCCATCGTGAACGCAGCTGAAGCCGAGTTAGGCGAACTGCCGAAACTTGATGAGTTTGAAGCAATGCCCGGTGTGGGTGCTGCTGGTCGTATCGGTGGCGTCATCGTGCTGGTCGGACGTGAAGAGATGTTCACCAACCGACTTGTGATCATCCCAAGTTCTTTGAAGGAAGCCCTTGCCTCAGCCCGTGCTGATGGGCAAACCGCAGTTCTCGTGAGTTGGGATGGCCGTGCGAATGCTGTTCTCTGTGTATCTGATCAGCCAAAGCCGACAAGTGCTGAAGCAATTGCAGCGCTGAAGTTGATGGGCCTTGCGCCGGTGTTGCTCACGGGCGACAACAAAGCAACTGCAGAAGCCATCGCATTGTCAGTGGGTATCGACATTGACGAACACCACCTGTATGCAGGCGTGATGCCCGATGAAAAAGTCGCGGTGGTGAAGGACTTGCAAGAGCGCGGCTATGCCGTCGCCATGGTGGGTGATGGCGTAAATGACGCTGCTGCACTTGCACAGGCTGATGTGGGTATTGCAATGGGTGGCGGCACTGACGTTGCCATGCAAGCCAGTGATCTCACCATCGTCAACGGAGACCTTCGTTCCGTGCCCGATGCAATTCTTTTGTCGCGAGCTACATTGCGCACGATTCGCACCAATGTCTTCTGGGCTTTTGCGTACAACGTTGCAGCGATTCCACTTGCTGCGACTGGGCGATTGAACCCGATGTGGGCTGGTTTGGCGATGGCATCATCATCAGTGTTCGTGGTGACCAACAGTTTGCGATTACGTCGCGTCAAACTTGCTCGCTAATCACCGTTAGCCACTCAGCCACTCAGCCATTCAGCCATTCAGCAACACGCGGCGGACTTCTTCCACTGCATCTTTGCGGTACTGACGAACAGTGCGCGCTGAGACTCCTTCAGTTGCAGCGATATCTCTGCTGTGTTCGCCATTGGCAAGGCGATTCAATAATTCAATGTGATGCGCCTTCACGCCGTTCTCTTCGGCTTCAGCCATGGCGTTGTCAAAGTCCTCTGAATCGCCGTGAGCGAGTTGGTACTCATAGGTTCCCTGCAACATCTCATCTCCCACCTGTTGTTCTCTCACGCGCTTGAGGCGGTGTTGGCGAACAAACGCGTAGTACTCAGTGTCCTTCGCAATGTTGGCTGCAATTTTTCGAGGTCGTCGATGATGGGGGAATGTTCGAATGATCATCCACGCCGTGCCAACAGCATCGTTGATTGCCATCTCTAGGCCACCTTGGAAGACCCGACTGCGACGACGTGCCATGTTCATGATGGACGGCATCATGCGATGAAGGACGATGCGAGCTGCGATCTCATCGTGTTCCGCTTCGCGAACAAGGTGCCAGAGAAACTGATCACCGTCCGAGTCATCAATCGCTCGACCAAAACCAGCGAGCTCCAGCACCTCATCAAGATGCTCAATCTGGCGGGGCATGAAGCCCCATGAGTTCACGTGACGCACAATGGCTGGCCGGCGGGCGTACCGAGTCCACTCATCGATGATCTGGCGACTGGGGCCTGCCCCAACAGTTGTCCAGACCAGTTGGTCAGGTGGGGGAGATGTGGAAGGGGCTGAGGTGGGCTGTGCAGTGGAAGTAGGTATGTGTGCCATGCGGGGCACAGTGCGGAAAACCCTTTACCCACGAAGGGTCCTGAGGTCTCACCCAGGGTCTCACCGCTGGGCAATACTTTGCAGATGCGCATCACTTTGCCCTCAGGAACCGAAGCGATCATGGTTCAGCACCCGAATCCGAAGATGGGTCTTGTCATTGCGCCCGACATCTTCGGTTTACGACCTTTATATGACGAAATGGTGGAACGGCTTTCACGTGAATGGGAAATGTCTGTAATCGCTGTTGAACCATTTCCCGGCAAGAGCGTTGATGAGTCGATTGAAAGTCGTGTTGCAGTGCTGCCACAACTCAACGACAGCGACAACATGCGTGACTTGTTGGAAGGTGCCGATGCATTAGGGACTGCAACAACTGGACTCATCGGATATTGCATGGGCGGCATGTACTGCTTCAAGGCAGCACTCAATGAGCGCTTCGTTCGCATCGCTTCGTTCTACGGAATGATTGTGATGCCACCCGCATGGAAAGGCCCAGGGCACGTGGAACCACTTGCGTGTCTCATCAATGGGTATGCAGACAACGTTCTTGCAATCCTTGGTGGAGAAGACCCGTACACGCCCGAAGCAGACATCGCTCAGTTGCGTGCAACAGGTGCACAGATTGCGTTCTACCCTGAAGCGAATCACGCATTCGCACACGATGCGTCGCGCCCGTCATACAGAAAAAGTGACGCAGACGATGCATACGCAAAGACAAAAGACTGGCTACTCAGCGCCCTGCGTTAGTTGTGAAAAACATTGCAAAAACGCAATGTTTACAGGCTAAATTGCGCGCTGTTCCAATTTTGCACGATCAATAATGTGATACGTGCGCTCGCTCTGCTCCAACCAGTGAAGCTTGATGAAACTTGCGATTGCTTTGTTCACGCGCTCACGAGACGCGCCCACCATGCCGGCGAGTTCTTCTTGAGTGACTGGCAACGTGAACTCATCTTTGCCGCCTGACAATTCCAAGAGACGCTTCGCGGTACGACCGGTGACATCGAGGAAGACGCTGTCTGCAAGTGCTTGGTCCATTGCACGAAGACGACGGCTGAGCATGCGGATGACATTCCACAACAAGTCGCTTGACTTGTTGAGTTGTTCAATCACTGCAGAGTATGGAATCTCAAGAACTGTGGATGCTTCGAGTGAACGTGCACCCGCGGATCGTGGGCTCTTGTCGAGCATGCCCATGTCACCGAAGAGGTCGCCTTCATCCATGAGTGCAATCACGCTCTCGCGATGATCGAACGGACGATTACCAATCGCAATTGCAATACGACCAGAAAGAACGACATAAATACTGTCGGGCTCGTCACCTACTTCAAAGAGGACATCTCCGCGCACTAACTCGCGCACTTTGCCTGCAGCAGCAATGGGGGCGAGTAATTCGAGAGGTGCCTCTGCGAAGAATTCTGTTTCAGCGAGAACTTGTTCGTGTGCCATAGCAATTCTGACCGTACTACCCTTCGGGCATGGCTGAAAATGAAACTGTGTGGACAATTGTCGTAGCGGCAGGTTCAGGCCTCCGTTTTGGCAGTGCAAAACAATTTGAACTCATCGGCGGGAAGAAAATCGTGGACTGGGCTGTTGAGGGGGCGTCAAAACATTCCGTTGGTGTCATCACCGTGTTGCCCGAGGGACAAGCACATGGCGAAAACGAAGTGGAAGGTGGCAAAACACGCAGTGAATCAGTGCGCAAGGGTCTTGCCGCGGTTCCTCCCGAAGCAACAATCGTTTTGGTGCACGACGCCGCACGCCCGTTTGCTAGTCCGGCGGTCTACCAACATGTGATTTCTGCGGTCGTTGATGGAGCGGCCGGAGCTGTGCCAGGTGTCTCTGTTGTCGACACCATCAAACAAGTGAATGCATCGAACGTCGTGACAAGCACTTTGCATCGCGAGACCCTTCGTGCCATCCAAACTCCTCAGGCGTTTCGTGCCGAAGCGCTTCGCAAAGCTCACGCAAGTGGCGGTGAAGGAACCGATGACGCGACCTTGATCGAAAAGATTGCCGGCGAAGTCATCGTGGTGGAGGGCGAAGTTGTGAATCGCAAGATCACAACGCGTGAAGATTTGGAATGGGCGAATGCGCACGCCAACTATTTGTTACGAGGTGAAGTCTGATGATTGATGTTCGAGTTGGCCAAGGGTTCGACATCCACAAATTCGCTGATGCACCCATTGAAGGTCGCGTGCTCATCTTGGGTGGCGTTCCGTTTCCTGGTGAGCGAGTGTTGGTGGGGCACAGCGACGCCGATGTGATTGCTCATGCAGCAGCTGATGCTCTCTTGGGTGCGGCTGGGCTCGGAGATATTGGGCAGCACTATCCAGATACCGATCCAGCATGGAAGGGCGCGGACTCATTGGCCATTTTGCGTGATGTTGCGGCCAAAGTGACCGCCGCGGGCTGGAGAATTGGCAATGTTGACTGCAGTGTTGTGTGCGAATCGCCACGAATTGCTCCATCTCGCGACACAATGGTGACCCTGCTTTCCAAAGCCGTCGGTGCACCCGTTTCTGTTAAGGGACGACGCGCTGAAGGCCTGGGGGCGATCGGACGCAGCGAGGGCATTGCCTGCTTCGCATCAGCCGTCATTATCAAGGAGTCATAGCCATGGCCGCACGCAAATCGAATAAGCCCAAGGCAAAGGTCAACCTCGGACCTCCAGGACGTCCCGCTGGTGGACGCAATACAAACAGCCGCGCCGGAAGCAAGCCAGCAGCAAAGAAGGCTGCTGCACCTCGCAGTGGCGCTGCTGCATCTCGCGGTGTTGTGTCGCGCAGCAAGGGTGCTGGTGCCGGTGGTGCATCACGCAGTGCTGCTTCGTTCTCGCGCGATGATGCTCCGCGCCCAAAGGCTCGTCGTTCGGCTCCACTTCCTGGTGGTCGTCGCGGTGAAGCACCACGTCGTAATGCACCTGTTGCAAAAGGTCTCGGTGGAGAACAAGTAGAAGGTCGTCAAGCAGTTCGTGAATTGTTGATTGGTCAGAAGCGCAAGATCCGCGAGATCTGGATGGCATCCGACATCGATGCTGCACCGATTCTTGATGACATCGAACAAATCGCACACGCACAACGTGTTCCCATTCTTGAAGTTGCTCGTCGTACATTGGAAGACACAGCGCGCAGCGAAGCACCGCAAGGAATCATCGCGTTTGCTGATCAACTGGAAGAGGCATCGTTTGCCGACATGTTGAAGACGCACAATGGTGTCGCACCATTCTTGGTCGCCGTTGATGGCGTGACCGACCCCGGCAATCTCGGTGCTCTCTTGCGTTGTTGCGATGGTGCAGGCGTGACAGGTGTGGTGTTGCCAAAGCATCGTGCAGTGCACGTGACTCCTACCGTGGCAAAGGCATCAGCCGGAGCAGTTGAGCATGTGCCCATGACTCTTGTGTCAGGCCTGCCCACTGCCATTCAGCAGATGAAGGACAAGGGCATTTGGGTTGTCGGTCTTGATGACTCGAGCACCAACACCTTGTTTGACATCGGCAAGTTGGCCAACGAGGGCATCTGCATCGTTCTGGGGTCTGAGGGCACGGGCTTGTCCCGCCTGGTGAAGGACCGTTGCGACACCATCGTGGGCATCCCCATGCTGGGCCAAGTGTCTTCTCTCAATGTCTCGGCAGCAGCTGCGCTGGCCACTTATGAAGTGACCCGTGTGCGAATGGCTGGACGCGCCTAGGCTGAGAGACCTCGCCGGGTTAGCTCAGTGGTAGAGCAACGCACTTGTAATGCGTAGGCCGTGGGTTCAACCCCCACACCCGGCTCCATTTGCCTGATATATAAGGGTTTACTGCGGTGGCCCACGCCCTGTACACCCGCCCACTACGGTGTGGATATCTCCTTTTCCAATACGGAGGACCTTTTCTTATGAGCCAGCAACGCCCCCGCGGATCCCGCCCCTCACTTCCATCAGCCTCGAACGGCAGCCTTGGCGCAGCCGTTGCGGTGGTCGCACTCCTTCTCGGATTCCTCATCCTTCGCGATGTGCGCGCAGATGGTGGCACCAGTGTCACCCCTGCCACCAAGGCACCGGAAGTCACGGTTCCTGGCGGTGGAACCACCGACCCGAACTCGTCATCGTCCACCGCACCGTTCAACATCATGGGCTTCAAGATCCAGGTTGCGAACGCATCGGGTATCGCAGGCAGTGCCGGCGACATGACTGGTCGTTTGCAGGCACGTGGATACGTAGTGCCCGAAGCAAAGAACGTGGCTCCTGGTACAGCGAAGCGTTTGAAGACCGGCGTGTATTACACCGTGGGCTGTGAAGCCAATGCGCAAAATGTTGCAGCAGTTCTTGGCGGCAATGTTGATCTTGGGCCAATGCCTAACCCTGTTCCATTGGAAGATGGCAACATCGGCGAAGCATGCGTTCTGATTCTTTTGGGCACAGACCTTTCAAACAAGCCACTTGCTGGTGCTGAAGGCGGTCCGAACGGCATCGCTGCAACCACCACAGTTCCTCAGCAATAGTTTTTGTTGATGCTGTGTCGCTAGAAGCGACACACGTTAGGAACGAAGTTTTTTGAGAACGTCAGTTGTGGCGTCTTCGACACAACGCAACACCTGTTGTAACGCCATCTCGGTACCAAACATTTCAGTGATGCTGATTGTTTCGATCTCTGCTCGCAATGATGCGTCCATTGCTTCATCGATATCGCCCACAATTGCAAGTGTGCGCTTCTTTGCATCTTGTGCGTAATCAAATACCGACCCGACGACTTTGCCATCGAAGCTGGTGTCGTCAAGTAAACCTTCACCGGTGATGACAATGTCGTGTTCCTTCACGGCCTCATCAAAGCCATTCTCTTCAGCCACGATGTCAAAGCCAGGAATGAGTTTTGCGCCGAGTGCAGCAAGGCCGCCTGCAAGGCCACCCGCAGCGCCACTGCCAGGCATGCGCGCAACGTTGATGCCGTAGTCGCGCTCATAACGCTGCGCGAGTTGTTCGAGTCGACCAGTCAGCATTCCTACTTGCGCAGGAGTTGCACCTTTTTGTGGCGCAAAGACTTTCGCTGCATCGGTGAACAACGTGTCTACATCGCACGCAACGAGGAATTCAACTGCAAGGAGTCGTGCAGGTGTGCCGATGGCTTTCAGCGCGCCAAGACCACCATCTGTTGTGGCAGAACCACCGAGGCACACGATGATTTTCCTTGCGCCTGCGTTCAGTGCTGTGTCAATCAGTTCACCCACACCTTGTGTTGTGGCATTGAGTGGGTCGTTCTTTGCTGGACCACCGGCGAGAGTGAGTCCCGACGCACGAGCCATCTCAATAACTGCAACGCCTCGATGCAGTCGCCATGCTGCTTCGACTGGTTGGCCTAATGGTCCTGTCACGAGAGTGGTGCGGTTGGGTCCACCGAGAACATCAAGCGTTCCCTCGCCACCATCAGCCATGGGTATCTCGGTGCAATCGATATTGAGCGCCCAACACGCGTGCCCAATTGCGGCGCAGATCTGTGCGGCGCTGGCGGTGCCCTTGAATTTGTCAGCCGCTGCAAGAACTCGCACGGGGCTACCTTACGGCGGGCATAAGGTTTCCACCATGAGTGATTCATTGAACGAATTGGATGCGACGGCACAAGCCGCTTTGGTTGCCACAGGCGAGGTGTCGGCAGGCGAGATGGTGGACGCCGCAATTGCGCAAGCAGAGCGCGTGAACGGCGACATCAACGCAATCATTCACCCACGTTTTGATCGCGCACGTGATGATGTTGCGAAAGGTCTGCCCAACGGTGCATTCACAGGCGTGCCGATGGTGTTGAAAGACCTTGGTGCGTCAATGGCCGGTGAGCCACATCACATGGGTACGCGTTTTCTGAAAAACGAAAACTACATCGCGCAACGAGACAGTTATCTCACGCGTCGTTTTCGTGATGCTGGTTTTGTAGTTATTGGTCGCACAAATACGCCAGAGTTTGGCAACACGATTACAACTGAACCGTTGAGTTACGGTCCGACACGTAACCCGTGGAACCTTGACCATTCCACCGGTGGTTCGTCGGGTGGTTCTGCTGCGAGTGTGGCTGCGCACATCGTTGCTGTTGGTCATGCAAACGATGGCGGGGGTTCGATTCGTGTTCCTGCAGCCGAATGCGGACTTGTTGGGTTGAAGCCATCGCGTGGTCGTGTGAGTAAAGGACCAGACCTTGGCGAAAGCTGGATGGGTTCGACGATTGACGGAAGCGTCACGCGCACCGTGCGCGATACTGCAGCAGTTCTAGATGTGATCGCCGGCTACGAACCTGGCGACCCATACACAGCGCCACCATTTGCACGTCCGTTGTTGCAAGAAGTCGGCGTCGATCCGGGTCGTTTACGCATTGGCATTTTGGATCATCCGTTGTTTGCTCATCAAACAGATCATGCAGAATCTCGTGAATCCGTTCGTCGAACAGCAGAGATGTTGACATCGCTCGGACATGATGTGTCTGTTGCGTGGCCCACTGCATTGGAACATCCGGAGAGCGCTGGCAAGTTCACCGCGATTGTTGCTGCATGGACACATGCAGATGTTTCAACGTTTGAGAAAATTCTCGGACGCGAGATCGGCGAGGGCGACATGGAGCCCGACAACTTGTTGATGCGCAATCTTGGTCGCAACGTTTCAACAGGGATGTATCTCGACAACATGATGTGGTTGCACGCATGGTGCCGCGAAGTTGTGCAGTGGTGGGAACCCATGGATGGCTCTCGCGGCTTCGACATCTTGGTGACGCCCACGATTGCGGGTCCACCACCAAAGATCGGCTATCTCGCCGGCGAAGACGGCACACGTCATCTACTTGAAGTGCTGGCGTACACAGCGCAGTTCAACCTCACGGGCCAACCAGCGATCAGCCTTCCCTTGCATTGGTCGACGTCTGGATTGCCGATGGGTGTGCAGTTTGTGGCCGCCCCGTTCCGTGAAGATGTTTTGGTGCGGTTGGCATCTCAGTTGGAAGTTGCGATGCCGTGGAGCGACCGTGTGGCGCCACTGGTGACAAATCCCTAGTCGCTCGGTAGGGTTTTGCCCATGGCCGTTACCGTTCGAATCCCCACCACCATGCGTCCCATCTCCGGTGGAGCATCCACTGTGGAAGTTCCTGCTGGCACCTTGGGTGAAGTGTTGAAGTCGCTTGATGCGGCTCACAACGGCTTTGGCGAGCGTTTGTTTGATGGCTCAGGCGACCTGCACAAGTTCGTGAACATTTTCGTGTCGGATGACGACGTGCGTTACCTCCAGGGCCTTGAAACCCCTGTGAAGGACGGCGACACCGTCTCGATCATCCCAGCTGTAGCCGGCGGCTTTTAAAAGCCAGCGACTCGAGTGAGGCCGCTAGGCCGATCGGGTATCACGTAGCTGGCTGGTTCTAAGCCTGTAGAGGCTTGGCTGGCCTGAGGCCGGTTTTCCTATACAACTGCCAGGTGTGGCGTTAGCAGTCTCAACGGTAGAGTGCTAGCCATCGGTTCGCCCCTCGGCGTCCCCCCCATATAGGCACCCCAATTCGGAGGAAACCACCATGGCAAAGCTCATTGCGTTTGATGAAGAGGCCCGTCGCGGTCTTGAAGCTGGCATGAACAAGTTGGCTGACGCTGTCCGCGTCACGCTCGGACCAAAGGGTCGCAACGTCGTTCTCGCCAAGCAGTGGGGAGCACCCACAATCACTAACGACGGTGTCTCCATCGCAAAAGACATCGAACTCGAAGATCCTTACGAGCGCATCGGCGCTGAATTGGTCAAGGAAGTCGCAAAGAAGACTGATGACGTCGCAGGCGACGGCACCACGACAGCAACAGTTCTTGCATGGACAATGGTGCGCGAAGGTTTGCGCAACGTTGCAGCCGGTGCAAACCCAATGTCACTGAAGAAGGGCATTGAGGCAGCAGTCGCAGCAGCAATCGTCAGCATCAAGGATCTTGCGAAAGAAGTCGATTCGAAAGAGCAGATCGCTCAGGTCGCATCAATCTCTGCAGCCGACACTGAAATCGGCCGCATGATTTCTGAAGCCATTGACAAGGTCGGCAAAGACGGTGTCATCACCGTTGAAGAGAGCCAGACATTCGGAATGGAAATGGACCTCGTCGAGGGCATGCGTTTCGACAAGGGCTACATCTCCCCATACTTCGTGACCGACGCAGATCGCATGGAAGCATCGCTCGACGAGGCATACATCCTTCTCGTCTCGGGCAAGATCACAAACGTTCGCGACATGCTTCCTGTTCTTGAAAAGGTCATGCAGAGCGGCAAGCCACTCGTCATCATCGCTGAAGACATCGAAGGCGAAGCACTTGCAACTCTCGTCGTGAACAAGATTCGCGGCACCTTCAAGAGCGCAGCTGTCAAGGCTCCAGGCTTTGGCGATCGTCGCAAGGCAATGTTGCAAGACATCGCGCTTCTCACTGGTGCACAGGTCATCAGCGAAGAAGTTGGTCTCAAGTTGGAGAATGCAACTCTCGACCTTCTTGGTCGCGCAAAGAAGATTGTCATCACAAAAGATGAAACAACAATCATCGAAGGCGCTGGCACCGAGGATGACATCAAGGGTCGCATCAACCAGATCAAGACTGAAATCGAAAACACCGACTCTGACTACGACCGCGAGAAGCTCCAAGAGCGCCTTGCCAAGTTGTCAGGTGGCGTTGCAGTTCTCAAGGTTGGCGCAGCCACCGAAGTAGAACTCAAGGAAAAGAAGCACCGCATCGAAGACGCAGTGAGCACCACGAAGGCCGCTATCGAAGAGGGCGTTGTTCCTGGCGGTGGCGTTGCACTTCTTCGCGCACAGGCTGCAGTTATCGCTGCTGCTGAAAAGCTCACAGGTGACGAAGCAACCGGCGCACGCATGGTCGCACGTTCACTCGAAGGCCCACTCAAGCAGATCGCAGAAAATGCTGGTCTTGAAGGTGGAGTCGTTGTTGAAAAGGTGAAGAACCTCAAGGGCAATGAAGGCCTCAACGCAGCAACCGGCGAGTACGAAGACCTCGTGAAGCTTGGCGTTATCGACGCTGCAAAGGTGACACGCTCTGCATTGCAGAACGCGGCATCCATTGCTGCTCTTTTCCTCACCACCGAGTGCGTGATTGCAGACAAGCCAGAAGAGGCTTCACATGCAGGTCACGACCACGGTGGCATGGGCGACTTCTAAGTCGTTCATACATTTCTGATCGTCGATGTCGCGTCCTCTCGCACTCGTTAGTTGTGCTGAGGCGCGACATCACGACACAGATCTTTCGCTGATTATTCGCGGTCTGCAAGACCGCGGCATCGTCGCAGAAATTACGGATTGGGATAACGCCGCCGAGGACTGGTCACGGTTCTCCGCGGCGATTATTCGTTCTCCATGGGATTACCACCGCCGGTATGACGACTTCGTGCAATGGCTTGATGATGTCTCTGCGAAGACAACGTTGTTCAACAGTGCTGACATCGTGAAGTGGAACACCGACAAGGTGTATCTCGGTGAAATGATCGATGCTGGTATTCCAGTGATCCCCACAACGTTTGTTCGTGGTGCTGAAGACTTAGTGCTCATCACGAATGATGGGATGTTGAATCGTGACATTGTGGTGAAGCCGACGATCAGCGCTGGTTCCAACAACACTGAACGCCACATGGAGTCACCGGTGAAAGCAGCAGCTCATTTGGGTTCGCTGATTGATGCGGGCAAAGTTGCAATGGTGCAGCCGTATCAGCGCTTCATTGATGAACGCGGTGAAACCGGAATGGTCTATTTCAACGGCGCCTATAGCCATGCATTCCGCAAAGGTGCAATCTTGGCAACAGGCGACAACGTGAAGAACGGCCTGTACACCGAAGAAGATATTTCAGCGCGTGATGCGTCATCGCAAGAGCGTGAATTGGGCGAACAAGTCATGGACTTCATCGTGGAGAAGTTCGGTTACGCGCCGTTGTATGCCCGTGTTGACGTTGTTCGTGGCTCCGCCGGAGTTCCTGTTCTGATGGAGCTTGAACTTGCAGAGCCGTCCTTGTACCTCCACATGGATCGTGATGCAGGTACTCGCTTTGCGTCAGCCGTCGTCACAGTCACTCGTCAGTAGATAGGTTAGAAATATGAGCGAACCGATGTCCCCCTCGGTCGGCCTTGGGGTCGTCCACCTTTTTTGCAAGCCATTCCCTGACTTCAAGGGTGATGATCTTGTTGCAGCAGTGAAGGCTGCAGAGGAAAACGGCGTCACCGTCGTCACTGTTTCCATGTTGGGTCACAAAGCTGATCTTGCAGTGATGGGCATGGCCGCAGACATGCGCGCTCTGAAGGCTTTACAAACCGGTGTGCAGCATGCAGGTCTTGAAATTGTTGACAGCTATGTGTCGCTCACCGAAGTGTCTGAATATTCAAAGGGCATGCCGCAGGAAATGTTGAATGCGCGTCTGTACCCAACATTGCCACCTGCAGGAAAGAACGCTTGGTGCTTCTATCCAATGTCAAAGCGCCGTGAGCACAAAGACAACTGGTTCACCTTGGAATTCGACAAGCGTAAAGAACTGATGGAAGAGCACGGCAAGAGCGGGCGCACATTCGCCGGCCGCGTGATTCAACTTGTCACTGGTTCAACGGGCCTTGACGATTACGAGTGGGGAGTCACCTTGTTTGCTGTGCACCCTGATGACTTGAAAGAAGTCGTGTACACGATGCGTTACGACGAGGCATCGGCTGTGTATGCAGACTTCGGCGCGTTCTATGTCGGCATGGTTACACCAGTCGAAGAACTGATCCACCAGATCTAATTGGCATCGTTGATGAGGTGTGCATACTTCTTGTGCGCAGCTTGAGGTGTCACCCCAAGTAGATCGCCGATTGTTTGCCACGTCACCCCAGATTCTCGGGCGGCAGAAATCGCTCTTCGGAGTTCCTTGTCCCAAATGCTTCGCTCAAAGACTGCAGATGTGATGGCCATTTCCGCGGGGGTAAGTTCTCGACCGAGCGCAATCTCGCCTCGTTCAAAACGATCTATAAAGTCTTGAAGGTCCATTGACGCTTTCTTTTTCATTTCACGATCCTTAAATGTTTTGGTCTTACCTTCATGGCATGGAAAATGACAATTGACTCTTCTGACAATCTGTAAATGAGTTCAAGCAGATTCCCATTACTGTCCGGACCTACAACTAGGTATTTTTCCTCAAGTCGAAGTTCTCGAATTCTGTTGCGGAATGCGTGCATCATGTCTGCGTCAGAGATTCCGTGTTCCGCGCTGAGGGCAGAATCTCTGGTGTCAGCATATCAACTTAGGTTGATAACTTGACGGGGCTTGCATGTTGGCATGTGTGCCGATTTATCGCCTTGTGGCAATGCAATGTGCGCATAGCTGGGTCTAGGTTTGGGATATTGAAACGGGGGACACGTGGCAAATGTTGTGAATGAAGCACGCGATTTCTTAGCGGCGCATTGGCAGCCCGACATGGATCTTGCCAAGTGGAAAGAGCTCGTCATCGACAACCGGTGGGCTGCATTGCGCTGGCCAGAAGATTGCATGGGTCGCGCGCTGGATGACGACACAGCGAAAGAAGTCGAAGCGTTGTTTGTTGCTGCAGGTGCACCTGGTACGGGGCAAGACAAATCCAATCTGTGGGCTGGATCCATTGTCGGCTTCGGCACACCAGAGTTGAAAGAGCAATTCATTCGTCCGTTATTGATGGATGAAGTTGCGATGTGTCTGTTGTACAGCGAGCCAGGAGCTGGTTCAGACCTTGCAGGTATTCGCACCTCAGCAGTTCGTGACGGAGACGAATGGGTTGTCAACGGTCAGAAGGTGTGGACCTCAGGCGCAAAAGATGCTGATTTCGGAATGTTGATTGCTCGCACTGATTGGGATCAGCCAAAGCACCGCGGAATTTCTTTCTTCTATCTTCCGATGAAGCAAGCCGGAGTTGAAGTGCGTCCGCTGCGACAGGCGACGGGCGACTCGCGTTTCAACGAAGTGTTCATCACTGATGCACGAGTTCCCGCGCAGAACATGCTCGGTGAACTCAATCAGGGTTGGTGGGTATTGCAAAGTGCGCTGGCGTACGAGCGCGCAATGATGGGCATCTCACGTCGTGGCCCTCGTGGCCCCGCTGGTGGCGCGACTGCAACTGCAATGGGTCACATTCCATTGCCAGATTTGTCGTTGGTGAAACTGGCGCAATCCGTGGGAAAGAACAACGACCTGAAGGTGCGACAGAAATTAGCGAAGTTGCATTGCATGCGCTTAGTGAACGATTGGAATAACGACCGGTCCAAGGCAATGGCTGCAGGTGGCGGTTCGTCACCTCTTGCGTCATTCGGAAAACTCGCCATGAGTGGGTTATTGCATTTTGCTGGTCACTTACAGGGCGAACTGTTGGGCGCTGAAGGAACACTTGATGGTGATGAGAATCCTCGTGCACGTGATGCGAATTACTCACAACTCAATGCGTATTTCACATCGATCGGTGGCGGCACGGATCAAGTGCAGCGCAACATCATCGGTGAACGCATTCTTGGTTTACCCAAAGAGCCTGAAGTCGATAGGGACATGCCGTTCCGCGATGTCCCTGCGGGCGGAAAGCGCTAGTTAATCGCGTGCCATGGTGGCACGACTTGCGCCATGGAAATCAAGAACTTGATCATCATCAAGATTGATTTCAACTTTCTTGAGATCGCCTGTGAACAAGAACGGCGATTCATAATGGCTCACTGGTGTTCCACGGTCGAGGCCAATGTCAAGACCTGACCACGAGATCAGAAGCCAGAAGATGTTTTCCGTTGTCATGGTGCCCACTTCAACGTCATCAATGAACATCGTGAGAGTTCCTTCGTTGCCATTGCGCTTCATGCGCACGCCCACGATGTGAGCTCCAGCCGAGATCTTGCGATCTGATTTCAGCATCTGGTGACTGCCACCAATGTTGAGGTCATGCTCGAGGAATCCATCTCGAATGAAGAGGCTGTATCCACTGGTGAGGTCTCCGTGAGAGATCAAGACACCTTCACACCCATCTGCAGGAACATCGATGTATGCAGAGATTGTGTATGAACGACTGCGTAAGTCGGGTGCGACATCGGATGGGATGTGCCCCATTCCCTTCCAGAAGGTGTAGCGCGAACGATTGCCTCGATGGCGTTCTGCGTTCTCGGCGAAGCGTGGTGCGAAGCGGTCGTCGAGTGGCAACACCTTGTTCTTGTCGGCTTCTTGCCACCACATCTCGATCAACTTCGCAAGACGCTCTGGCTCTTGTGCAGCAAGATCATTCATCTCATTGAAGTCCTGTGCAAGGTGGTACAACTCCCACACATCGTCTTCGAACGGAGTTCCCATTTGGTGATAGGCAACTGCTTTCCATCCGTCAACAACGATGCCTCGGTGACCGAACATTTCAAAATATTGTGGGCCGCGATTGATTGTTGCGCTGGGGTCACTGAGGACAGGGGCGAATGATTGACCTTCAATCGGCATCTGTGCGATGCCGTTCACAGTTGTTGGCGCTTCGAGACCGAGCATCTCGAGAATGGTCGGGGCAAGGTCAACAGCATGACAGAAGTTGTGGCGAACACCACCGTGGTCATTCACAACACCTGGCCATGCGATGACAAAGGGATCACGAATTCCGCCGGAGTGCGTGTTCTGCTTGTAGCGCTTCAATGGTGTGTTGGCGGTCATCGCCCAACCCCACGGGAAGTTGCTGTGCGTATCGGGGCCGCCAATGTCACCGATCTTTGAAATCTTTTCTTCGATCGATTCCGCAATGAGGTTGAAAGGCCCCATTGCATTGATGAATCCCAATGGTCCGCCTTCTTGACTTGCACCGTTGTCACTCATCACCATGATGACGGTGTTGTCGAGTTGACCGGAGTCTTCAAGCTGCTTCACCAAGCGTGCGAGATGATCATCAAAGTGTTCGAGCATTGCTGCATATGCAGCCATTAGTCGAATAGATAGTGGCTTCTGATCTGCAGGTACGTCTGCCCACGGAAGAACCCAATCGTTGCGATCAGGAAGGACGGTGTCTGGTGGAACAATTCCCAACTTAATTTGGTTTGCGAGACGACGTTCGCGTGCTGCATCCCAACCATCGAGGTAGTTCTTCTCGCAACGGTCGATGTACTCAACGGGAGCCTGATGAGGTGCATGACAGGCACCCGGTGCAAGCAACATCATCCATGGTGTGTCGGGTGCGCCAGCAGTGTGGTCCGCAACATAGGTGATGGCGTTATCAACAAGATCCTCGGTGAGGTGATAGCCAGTCCAATACGTGCCGGGTGCGGTGACATGTGTGTTGTCGCGCACAACTTCAGGGCTGTACTGATCAGTCTCAGCATCAAGGAATCCGTAGAAGCGGTCAAACCCGCGTGCAAGTGGCCATCCATCGAAGGGACCAGTGGGGCCTGTTTCGGTGAGAGGTGTGACATGCCATTTGCCGACCATGTAGTTGCGGTAGCCGTGCGGGCGGAGCATTTCAGCAAGTGTTCCTGCTTCGTGTGTGATCTTGCCGCGATAGCCGGGGTAGCCGCTGTCGAAGTTGGCGAGGCAACCAACACCAACAGAGTGATGATTGCGACCAGTGAGCAGTGCGGCTCGCGTTGTGGAACACATCGCTGTCGTGTGAAAGCCAGAGAATCGAAGACCACGTTGTGCGATTGCATCAATGGTGGGTGTGTTGTTCTCGGCGCCGTAGCAACCAAAATCTGCAAAGCCCACATCGTCAAGCAGCACGATGAGAATGTTGGGCTTTCCTGCTCCTTGATTGTGATCAGGGAAATATGGGGTTGACTCAGAGATCGTCTTGCCGATGGTGCCGGGGAATCCGGTGGGTGTGGTTGGGGTAAACGTCATCAAAGCCTCCGAGAATGCCTCTTGAGTGTACTTTCGTCCCCATATTGCAGGGATAATCAGGTGCGTTCTGATGTTCTGTAGGTTTGATGCCAATGAGCAGTACGAATGCATCGATAGAGGACTTGGAGTCGTATCCCAGGGACTTATACGTGGCAGTTATGCAGGCGATTCCTGCATGGGTCGCGCGACGAATGCTGGAGATTGCATCCCATGGTGGTGTGAGCGCCGGGGCTGACTTTATGGAAGCAATTGAATCAGTCTCGAAACTGACAATGGAACAGCTTTCAGGCGATCTCTTGGCGCTTCTGACAACCGATGTTGACCACCAAAGATTTAATCCGCTGCAGGTCATCCGCGAGGCAAATGTTTTTGCGAATCAATCACTGGCCGTCTTAGGTGTCCCTGTGCCGCGTCGCGATGAGTTTGATGCTCAGGTCATGCCCCACGACCACTACGCCGTTGGCCCGTTGACATGGAAGGACCTCTCGGAAGACGTTCACGAAGCCGGTATTAGCTGGGGTGCATGGAAGGCGGCCACTGTTCTGACCCGGCGCCGCGCAGAGGGCAAGATCCAATAATCCCCCGTCACCGTGGCTTTCGGGGGAATTGTAAAAAGCATGTGAACCATTTGAATTCGCGGCTTTCCCGCTGGTGGGGCACCGTACGCTCAGGTCATGGTCACACGCCTGGACATTTCAAATGACTTGTCACTGAGGGGTCTCACGGCGTGCCAGGCAATGTCTGCGGCAACAGATTCGTGGCTTGCACAGTTGTTTGATGTCGCTACTGCGGATGTGAAAAAGCGTGATGACATTGCGTTGATTGCAGTGGGAGGATACGGACGTCGCGAACTTGCACCACAGAGTGATCTTGATGTCCTCTTGGTTCACAAGAATGTGAAGGACATCAGTGAGATTGCACCTCGCATTTGGTACCCAGTGTGGGATGCGGGTATCAAACTGGGCCATTCGGTACGCACGCCGAAAGAAACCATTCAGTTGTGTGGAACAGATTTAGACACTGCAACGTCACTTGTCACCGCACGCGTGATTGCAGGAAATGAAGTTCTGGGAAATCAGGTCATCGCCGAAGCTGAAGAGAGTTGGCGCAAGCGCGGCCGTCAGTGGCTCGTAGAACTCCACACTCGTGTTCTTGAGCGATACGCCAAAGACGGCGAAGTTGCATTCTTGTTAGAGCCGAATCTCAAAGAAGGTCTTGGTGGTCTTCGCGATATTCATGCATTGCAATGGGCCGTGAAAGCCGGTCTTGATTTGTTGCCCGGCGATGCAGCACAACTGGAGTGGTGCAATGACGTTTTGTTGAATGTTCGCGTTGCACTGCATCGTCACAATGGCCGTCCAAACGAAATTCTGCGGCTGGAAGATCAAAGACCTGTTGCTGCACTCGCAGGATTCGAATCTGATGATGCGTTAATGGCAGCTCTCGCAGAAGTGGGTCGACGTGTTGCCTGGATTTCGGACGAAGCGTGGTCTCGTCTTGACCCTCCCGCTAATCGTTCAAGTACTCCACAGTCAATTGCCCCTGGCGTTGAACTTCTGAATGGAGAAATTCATCTTGTTGACAATGTGAATGTGTCGGAAGACCCCACATTGTTGTTGCGTGTGGCAACGGCAGCAGCGCGATTGCGTGCTCGTATCGCTCGACCATCACTGGACCGACTCGGTCAAGAATCACCGGTGTGGCCGGATCCGTGGCCTGCAGGCGCGAGTGATGATCTTGTCGCGCTGTTGTTGGAAGGCGAAGCCGCGATTCCTGTCTTGGAAGCTCTTGACCAACGAAACCTCTTGGTACGAGTACTTCCTGAATGGGCACCTGTTCGCAGCAAGCCACAACGCAATGCGTTTCACCGCTACACGGTTGATCGCCATCTGTGGCAGACAGTGGCAAATGCGGCGGGCCTCGTTGAGCGAGTTACTCGCCCCGACTTGTTGGTCATTGGTGCTCTCTTTCATGACATCGGTAAGGGGTATCCCGGAGACCACACCGAAGTAGGTGTGGAGATGTTTGAGTACATCGGAACACGCATGGGTCTGACCGATGCGGACAAGGGGATTGTGTGTTCCTTGATTGAACATCACCTGTTACTTGCTGATACTGCAACGCGACGAGACTTGTCCGATGATGCGACCATCACAATGGTTGCTGAGCGTCTTGGAAGCACGGTCGTTCTTGATCTCTTGCACGCGTTGACAGAAGCGGATTCAAAAGCGACTGGCCCATCAGCATGGAGTGACTGGAAAGCAGAACTGATTGCACTTCTTGTCGACAGAACCCGCCATGTACTGGGTGGTGGCGATGTGCAAGAAGTGATGTGGCGTTTGTTCCCTGATGCAGGCGTGTTGGAAATGATGGCAGCGGGTGAAGTTGCAATTCGCGCACTGCCCGATCGAGTTGCGGTTGTAAGCCCCGACCGTCCCGGAACATTCAGCAAAGTGGCAGGTGTATTGGCGCTGAGTGGTCTTGATGTTCTTGGTGCCGAAGCGCATTCAAATGAACAGGGAATGGCTGCATCGGAGTTTCGTGTCATTAGTCCTCTTGGCGAAATCGATTGGTCACCCATTGTCGAGAATCTTGAGCGTGCACTCTCTGGTCGCCTTGCTCTTGAATCGCGCCTTGCGGATCGTGCAGCAAGTGCTCGCCCGCGCAGAGCAACATCTGCAGTTGCACCTGCGGCGCCCACTGTTCGTTTTGATGATTCAGCATCGTCGAATGCAACGTTCCTCGAAGTGCGTGCTCCTGACATGCTTGGCGTTCTTCACCGAATCACAAAAGCAATTGCTGATCTGGGTCTCGACATTCGACATGCGCGTGTCTTGACCTTAGGAAACGAAGTTGTTGACTCTTTCTATGTTCGTGAGTCGGGTGGCGGAAGAATCACCGATGAGTCCTACAAGAATGAGATCTCCCGCGCCATTCTTCACGTGCTTATTTGACGTGACGATGCGATGACGGAATCGAGCTCTGCTTCGCAGGGCTAGGGTTTGTTGTGTGAGCGATGCATCTCCCCAAAATTTCACCCGAGACCTCATTCGTTGGAGTGAGACATTGGCTGCAATCGCCCGCACTGGTATGGGCTTTACCCAGAGCTTGTACGAACGCGAACGGTATGAAGAAGTGCTGAAGGTTGCCGCAGACATTAAAGCGTCGGCAGATGAGGCTCTTGAAGTACGGCGAGAGCAAGATCACTTTGTTCAAGAGTGGATGGAATCAATCGGCGAAGGAGTTCCGGGTTACGTCACGCCAAAAGTTGCCATTGGTGCAATCGTGGGGAACGAAGAAGGAAAGATTCTTCTGGTGAAGCGGAAAGACAGTGGGGTGTGGCTGTACCCGACTGGTTGGGCTGATGTGGGGTATTCACCTGCTGAAGTCGCAGTAAAGGAAGTCGAAGAAGAGACTGGCATCCATGCAATGCCGTTGCAGTTACTGGGTGTCGTTGACGGTATGCGGATGGGTTTCTCACGCTTTGGTATGTACATGTTGCTCTTTCACATGAAGGCAACGGGTGGTGAACTCAATGGCCATCCATTAGAAACTGCAGATGTCGGTTGGTTTGGTCCTGATGAATTGCCAACACCAACTGCTGGTGCTCAATGGTGGGGCGACATGGCATTTGCTGCGATCAACGGGATCATCACACCAGCGACATTTGATGCGCCACGCGAACAACTGTGGCGTGGCGAAGAAGGAATGTAAGAACTATTGACCGTCTTGGTCGCGCAGGAACTGCTCGACCTCGTCTACCAAAGTGTCAATGTTCTCTTCGGCATCATCGTCTTCATCAGTATCGCTGAAGTCGAACTCGAGTTGGTTCGGGTTATCGAGGCCGAAAGCATCTTCACCAAGAGTCTCAATGCGCTCAACGTATTCACGAAGTTCGTCGTCGTCGTCAATCATTGCTTCGACACGATTGTCGTAATCAACAATGCGATTATGAAGCGCGCCGAGCGGTGCAGGCGTTCCGATGATTTCGCCTGCACGAGCGATGAGTGCGTTTGCGGCCTTCGGTGAAGGAATCTGAGATGCAATCGCAGGCACAGCTGCCCACAGCGATGCTGAAGGAATAGATGACTGAGCACATCCGTCATGCAAGACGCTGATAATGCCGGTGGGGCCTTCGTAACGAGAGCGGCGCAAGTCAAAGCGTTCAATGATGGCGTCGTCATTAGCGGTGCCCATGATCTGCACGTCGCCTCGATGTGACACCTCAGCAATGAGCGCGCCCAGTGACAAGATCATGGCTGCGTCAAAGCGTGCAGCAACACCGATGATCTGTTCAGTGAAGAGTCTCCACTTCAAACTTGGCTCTGGTCCGAGAATAAGAATGACGTCGGCTCCGGGAGTGCTCGCATGCCACAGGCTGACTTTTGGCCACACGATGGAACGAGTGATGCCATCTTCCAAACGCACCGAAGGACGGATCGTTGCGAAGTCAGTGAATTCTTCTGGGTCGATTTCTGCAAGAGGCTCTGCGTGCCACGCGTCAATCAATGTACGTACGGCTGTGCTGGCGGCGTCGGCTGCATCGTTCCAGCCACTAAAAGCTGCGATGACCGTGGGGTTATGGAGTTTTGGACTTGATAGCCAGCGGACGTGATCTGAAGCCGTCATTACCTCTGAAATCTACCGTCCTTTTTGGGCCATGAAATTCCTGAATTTCCTTGTGGAAAACATGGGAATTTGTTCATCTTGTGGCAAGGTGGAGACCATGTCAGTTGTTGTTGAACGGGCCACCGAAGTTACGCCGGAACTCATCTCAGCGTTTGAATTGCTGATTCCACAACTGTCGTCCTCGAATCCGCCACCACAGTCAAGTGAATTGCAGGAGATTGTGTCTTCAGATTCTTTAGTGCTCTTTATCGCTCGTATTGACGGGAAAATTGTGGGATCGCTCACGCTTGCAACATTTCGCATCCCAACTGGCCTGCGCGCTTGGATCGAGGACGTCGTCGTCGACTCTTCTGCTCGCGGTCACGGTGTTGGTGAAGCGCTGAATCAGGCTGCACTAGCTGAGGCTCGTGCCCGCGGTGCAGTAACCGTCGATCTCACATCGCGTCCGTCGCGTGAAGCAGCGAACCGCTTGTATCAAAAGCTTGGCTTTGTGCAGCGCGAGACAAACGTCTATCGCTTCACTTTGTAACTCGGCATTGTTGCTACTGTCGCCATTATGGCAAAAGTCAATAGAGGTCGTTTCACTGCAGATATTGGTGCCGATGGAAAAGTTCTTTTCCTAATCGGTATGCGTTTTAATCGCCTTTGGCAAGTGTGGAAATGGTTCCCAGTGTTTATCGCAATGCCGAGAATGTTGATTGAACTTCAAAAGAATCGGGATCTTGGATTAGTTGGGAAGCCAAGTACCTTTATTTCTGGGAAAACAGTTCTTGTATGGCAGTACTGGGAGTCATTTGAAAAACTCGACGCCTACTCAAAAATGAAGGATGCAGCGCATCTTCCAGCATGGAGAGCTTTCAATCGTCGTGTGCGCGACAACGGGTCTGTTGGGATTTATCATGAGACAATTCTTTTGTCTGATACGACCGTTGAAACGGTCTATGGAAACATGCCAATCATGGGATTAGCAATGGTGACCGGATTGGTTCCTGCTGGGAAACGTGGTCAAACCGCAAAGGCACGTATTACTGGGGATGCCTCAACGTCTCCCGCAGTTGACCCTTACTGATCTGATCGGTAAGGCGGTAGACAAGAGATTGAACTCAAAGGACGCATCATGACTCGCCTCGGCTATCAAATTCCCAATTTCACCTATCCAAATCTGACGGGACATGCCTTGTTCCAGAATGTTGTTGCACAAGCAAAGGCGGCAGAGGATGCTGGCTTTGACCGTGTGTTGGTCATGGATCATTTTTATCAGTTGCCTGGTTTGGGAACTCCGGACGAAGCAATGTTCGAGTGCTACACCTTGCTCTCTGCTCTCTGCTCTCGCCCAGCACACCAGCAAGGTGCGGCTCTCGGCCTTAGTCACTGGCAATACATACCGCAACCCAACACTTTTAGCGAAAACAATTACGGCACTTGACATCGTCTCGAATGGTCGTGCAACTCTGGGAATTGGTGCTGGCTGGTTTGAACTTGAACATGATCAGTTGGGTTTTGATTTCGGCACTTTCACAGATCGTTTCGAGAAACTCGAAGAAGCACTGCAAATCATCATTCCAATGTTGCGTGGAGAAAAGGCGACCGTTCAGGGCAAGCATTATCAAACAACTGAAGCAATGAACTTCCCTGCACCAGTTTCGCGTATCCCCATCATGATCGGCGGAAGTGGATTGAAAAAGACACTGCGAATGGTGGCTCAGTATGCGGATGAATCAAATCTGACTTCACGCACAGTGGAAGAAGTCACTGAACGCCTTGAAGCATTGTCGGCGCATTGTGAACGTCTTGGTCGTAATCGTTCTGAAATTAAGGTGACGAAGGCACAGATGGTCTGCGTTGCTCCGACGATGGAACAGGCCCATCAAGACTTGGTTGACATTGCTGCAATCAAAGGTTGGAACAACGACGTCATAGAAATGCTGAAGGGAATTGTTGTGTTCGGCGATCCTGACACTGTCGGCGAAAAACTGCTCGCATTCCTGAATGCGGGTGTTGACGGCTTTACTCTCAGCCTTCCCACGAACGGATATAAGACAGAGCGCATTGGCTTACTTGCAGAGGTTGCAAATGCAGCGTTGAAGGAAGCGGGCAAGTAATCCAATGAGCAAAGAATTGGTGATTACACATTGGGTGGGTGCAACTCCTGACGTCCTCTGGAATGCATATTCAACTCCGGAGCTTTTTCATCAGTTCTTTTCACCTGAAGGCTTGTCCATCCCTTTGGATTCTGTTGTCATGGAATTTCATGTCGGTGGGCGGTTTGAGTTCGACATGGTCTTTGAAGAATCTGGAGAGGTGAGCCCCAATAAAGGAATCATCTTGGAACTGGAAGCCCCACACAAAATGGTGTTTGGGGAGCCTGAGTTCATGGGCGGAGAACTTCGTTCAACGCAAACCTTCACTGCAGACAATGGCGGAACTCTCATCGTGGTGACTCAAGAAGGATTACCTGAAGAACTCATCGACAATCCGGAAGTCCTTGAGGCATTTCGCTCTAGCTTCCGCAAGCTCGGCCGTGTCCTTGGTGTGAATACCGAAAATCGCTAGACCGTAGACTGCGACTATGGCTCATCTTGAAGGCACCTACGTTCCTAGCGCGAGCGCATGGGTGCGCGACCAAGTCGACACGTACGAGAAGTCGGGTGGCACAGAAGGCAACACACTTCGTGACTCCGGCATTCCGGTCATCATCGTGACCATGCGTGGTGCAAAGTCGGGCAATGTTCGCAAGATCGCTTTGATGCGCGTTGAGCACGAAGGTGAGTATGCGCTCGTTGCGTCTCGCGGTGGCTCTGATGTGAATCCTGATTGGTATTCAAATCTTTTGGCTCACCCCGCGGAAGTCTTGGTGCAAGATGGCCCCGAGGCACGTCGCTTCACTGTTCGTGAAGTAACAGGCGACGAAAGAACAACCTGGTGGGATCGTTCAGCCGGTGTTTTCCCGCAGTACAACGACTATCGGGCAAACACTTCGCGCATAATCCCCGTGCTTGTTGCAACACCTCAGTAGAGGTCTGCTCAATTAGTGAGCAGGTGCTTTGTCCTCGAGGGCATCAGAAAGCCCAGCGCGTTGCTTCAGTGGAATCTCTGGCAATAGCCAAGCAAGAACTACTGCAAGTGCCATTAATGCTGCACAACACCAGAAGATTCTGCTGGTACCAAGTGCAATGCTGTCGATGACTGCTTGACGCGGGATGGCAGGAAGACGCTGAATCATCTCTGGGGAGCGAATCAGTGTGGACGCATCTTCAGGAGCAATGTTGGGAACTCTTGCTGGGATCTCGTTACGAATGGTCGAGTTAAGAAGTGTGCCAAATATTGCAAGACCGAACGATCCACCGAGAGACCGGAAGAACATCACAGTGGCAGTTGCAACTCCGAGATCGTGATACTCCACGCCATTCTGACTAGCAATAGATGTTGACGTGAAAATTGATGCAGCGCCAAAGCCCATGAGAATCATGGGAACAACCAAGAAGATATATCTCGTCGTGCCGTCAATCTGGGCCATGGCGATGAGGCCCATCGTTGCAAGTGTGGAACCAATAATGGGGAACGGTTTGTAGCGCCCTGTTTTTGAGATCAGTCGACCGACACCAAATGTGGCAGCGGTGACACCGACCATTTGAGGAAGTGAGCGAAGACCTGATTCGGTTGGGGAAACGAAGAGGGCATCTTGGAAGTACAGAGCAAGGAATGAACCAGACCCGTACACAATTGTTCCAGCGATCATCCCCAACATTGCTGCTCGGAAGACAACTTTGTTGGAGAACAAGTGCAAAGGAATCATCGGCTCTGATGCACGCTTCTCTACTTGGATGAATGCAAAGAGTCCCACCGCAGCAGATGCGAAAAGAAGAAGCACGTTTGTCTCTGTCCAGCCCTTGCGGCCTTCTTCGAGTCCGATCATCAATGTGGCAATGGTGAATGACAACAGTGCTGCACCTGCGTAGTCAAGTTTTGCTTCTTTGCGTTTGAAGGGAAGCTTGAGAGCGAAGTGTGTCACGGTGCCCACGATCAGGATGAACGGCACATTGATCCAGAAGATCCACTTCCATTCGTAGTGATCAATGATGAACCCGCCAACGAGAGGCCCGAGAATTGCCGAACCCACAAAAGCAAGTGTGAAGTAGCCCATGTAACGGCCGCGATCACGCGGCGGAATGATGTCGCCGATGACGGCAAAGGAAAGCGCCTGGATTCCTCCTCCACCTAAACCTTGGAAGGCGCGAGCCGCAATGAGCTGTCCCATGGAACCAGCAGCACCGCAGAGGAACGAACCGACGAGGAAAATGAACATCGTGATTTGAAAGATGCGTCGACGTCCGTAGATGTCGGAGAGTTTTCCGAGAAGTGGTGTGGCGATTGCCGAGGTCACGATGTACGACGTGCCGACCCACGCGAAACTCTCAAAGGAGTTGAAGTCGCCCACGATCTTGGGAAGTGCAGTGGCGATGATGGATGTTTCCAAGTTGGCGAGCATGGTTGCGGTTGCCAAAGCACCCAGCACCATGATGAGTCTCGTTTGGGTGAAGCCCGGGACTGAGGATTCTTTCGCCATGGGGTTAACCGTACTCCTATTTGCTTCATACAAATAACTTGGAAAGCGTAGTGAAGACCATGAAACACTTGTGCCATGTCACCTACACAGTCTGAAATCATCACAATCTTTCGAAATCGGCTTGCTGAAGGAGCAGTACGTGACTATTCAGATCTTGCTCCGCACATTGCATCATTGGCGAGCAACATGCCGGGATTAGTTGACTTCAAGACATTCACTGCACCGGATGGCGAGCGCGTCACCATCGTGACGTTTTCAAATCAAGACACGCACAACGCATGGCGCGATCATCCTGAGCATGTTGCTGCTCGGGCACGAGGTATTGAAGAGTTCTACAGCACGTATTCAATTCAAGTAGGTACTGTCACATACTCACATCACTTCACGAAGGAGACGACATGACTTCGTCAAGTGAATGGTTACGTCCAGCGTCGGCAGGAAAACTTCGTTGCTGGTGGCCAGGTGATGATGTTCCGTATCAGGAGTATCACGACACAGAGTGGGGACGTGCAGTCGTTGACGATGAACGCCTCTTTGAGAAGGTCTGTCTTGAAGGTTTTCAATCGGGGTTGAGTTGGCTAACGATTCTTCGTAAGCGCGAGAATTTCCGACAGGCATTTGCTGGCTTTGATATTGACGTTGTTGCGCGATTTACCGAAAAGGACATCACTCGCTTGATGAATGATGCAGGAATCGTTCGCCATCGTGGAAAAATTGAAGCGACAATCAATAATGCGGCCCGAGCACTTGAACTCGTCGAACAAACAGGGTCGTTAGCGCAGCACTTCTGGTCTTTTGCTCCGACTGCTCCTTATGGGAGAGATGGAGAAGGACAACACCCCTCTGGACTTTCAACAACCTCACCCTCAGCGATTGCATTATCGAAAGATCTCAAGAAACGCGGTTGGAAGTTTGTTGGCCCTACAACGATGTATTCCTTCATGCAGTCAATGGGAATGATTAATGATCATCTGCAGGAATGTTTTGTGCATGAAGCGTGCGAAAAGGCTCGCGTGGCAGCACTGAAGAAACAGAAGCGTTAGTCGCGAGGATGAATAAGAATTTCTGCGTTCTGGCGCACTTGCCAATCGCGATCTTCTAAAGCTTTCTGCAGCGCAGCATCGACTTCATCTCCATCGAACGGTGCGAGTGCGAGGACAGCGCGGCGGCGAACAGCCGGCTTGTCTTCACATGCCTGAAGAATCGCGGGCAACCCTCGTTCATCGCCGATCGAACCGAGCGCAGCCGCACATGCCTCACGAACAACAGGTTCCTCGTGTGAAGTTGTGCGATTGATGAGATGCTGCAGTTCTTCATCGGTGACTGGAACTCGTTCGCCCAGGCTCCATGCAGCCATCTCGGCGACGAACACATCTGCATCATCAATGAGGTGATGAATTGAGACATCATGAAACGGCGCAGCAAACTCGGTGGCTGTTCGGCGAACCTCAGATTCTGAATCAGTCATTGCAGCGCGAAGATGGTCTGATGTCAAAGCATCAAGTCGATGAAGCGAACGAAGAGCGCTAGCTCTCACATCTGAATGAGATGACGCCAAACCGGCTTGCGCGGTAGCAACGTCTCCGTTGAATCCAGATTGGATAACAGCGAATCTCTCGTCAACAGACACTGTTTACGCCTGAAGAAGTCCACCCACCAGCTCGAGAGCAATGGTGAGCATGAAGCCAACGATGCATGCGATGAGTGCTCCGAGGACAAGTGCGCCGGCAGAGAGATTAAAAATTGCCTTACGACGTTGCTGCTGGTCTGGTTCGCGGTACAACGGAGTCAATTTGTTGTCGACCCGCACAGGAATTGGGCGTCGAGGCGTGGCAGGCTTCATGCGGTCAGTAATCCACAATGCGAGAAGCGCCAATGCCATGACCCACACGGCACGAACGCCGACACCAGAAGTAGAGATCGAAAGGAGCGACTGAGAAATGAATGAAGAACTCATGAACGAGGAAAGCGTACCCCTCCCACCACCATCGTTCCCTGCAGATATTCGCCCTCTTCGGGTTGCTCTGCCGCTCATCACTGTTTCGTGGTTGATTCTTCTCACGGTCGTTGTCATGGCGAGTGTGCGAATCCAGCGCTGGGAAATTGCACCAGGCGAGGCAATGACTGTTTCTTCTCGAATTGGGTTTATGCCAGCGAAAGAAGGCGGTGCTGTTCCACAACGGTATGTGGCTGACGAAGGCATTCGATTCGTCACTGCGTTTGGTGGACAGTTATCAATCTTGGATTCCATCCTCGGATGGATTGACCCGTATGTACGAGTTGATACCTACAGAGAACACTTTGGCGAACAGACCCCTACATCGTCACGTCGACTTGGTTTTCAGGCGATGACTGGCGCAAAACAAATCGCTGAATACGTTGCGATGAGCAAGGTAGGCCTTGAAGCAACGTTGAAGGAAGGGCCTATTTTGATTGAGCAATTGATCTGCCAGGGTGCTCCCGCAGAAAACTCTGCATGTGTGAATCTCCAAGTAGGGGAGCAGATCACTCATATCGATGGAGTAGCAACACCAACGTTGTCGCTCCTTGCCGTTGAGATGAAGAATCGCAAAGTCGGGGAGTCGGTTGTTCTCACTGTGTTGCCATATGTCGCTCCGAATGAGGAATCAAAAGGAAAAGCAAAGAAGGTGACGGTCACATTGATGGCTAGTCCCGACGACGAGCGAGCAATCGTCGGGTTTATCCCGGCAGATACGCGCGTGACCTCGTTGCCGTTCGATGTCAACATCAGCACCGCCGACATTGGGGGGCCATCTGCAGGGTTGGCCTTTACTTTGGCCTTGCTCGATGAACTTACAGAGGGCGACCTCATGGGGAAGGGGAAAGTTGCGGCTACGGGAACCATGGATGAGAACCAGAACGTCGGCGCAATTGGGGCTTTGGAGCAAAAGGCTGTCGCGGTGAGGGATTCGGGCGTCACTTTGTTCCTTGTCCCGGCTGGCCAAAGCCCGGATGAGATGAAAGCAGCCCGAGCAGCTGCGGGCTCGGGGGTTCGAATTGTGCAGGTGGCCACCTTGGATGCTGCGCTGAAGGCACTGCGAGACAACGGCGGATCAAGCCTCCCCAAGACCTTGAAAAAGTAGTTCTCCCTTTCAATACAAGGCTTGCCACAGACCTGGGCCTGTGGATAATGCCACTATTGACCCCCTACGGCACCGTACTGTGGAGATGTCATGGCTATTTCCTTCTCCCGTCCCGACCCGTCGTCACCTGCTGCGGTGGGCTCCGCTGCGTTTCCGACCAACCGTCGCGGCTTTGACCAGGGTGAAGTGCGCGATTTCCTTCGCATGGTCGCCGCCGAACTTGCACGTCTTCAAGAGCGCGAACGATTCCTTGAAAATGAACTGCGCACCATGCAGACACGTGGCATGTCGGCGCCAGGTCGTCTCGATGAAGAAACGGTGACCACACTTCTAGGCGAAGAGGCAGCTCGAGTTCTTTCCACTGCACGTGATGCAAGTACACAGATTCGTGATCGTGCCGAAGAGTCGGCAACTCGTCTTGTAAAAGATGCAGCTGAAGATGCAGCACGTATTCGTGAATCAGCCATGATCGAAGCAGCGCGCATTAACGAAGACGCTGCTCACGATGCAGAAGCTGAAATCGAGATGGCGAAGCAACAGGGCCGCGACATGGTCAATGAGGCTCGTGCGTATCGTGAAAAAGTTCTCTCTGAATTGTCACGTCGTCGTGATGCAGCACGTGGCCAGATTGAGCAACTGCTTCATGGCCGCGATCGTCTGTTGAATGCTTTCGAACGTGCACGACTTGCGAGCGAAGATGTCATTAATGGTCTGACTGAAGCTCACGATGAGCCTGAATTCATTGTGGATTTGACACCAACAACAGGTCCAATTCCTATTGTTAATCCTGAACATGCATCAGCGAAGGTGTTTGATCATGAAACTGCTGATGTCGTTGAAGCCGTTGAAGTCACCACAACAACAACGATTATTTTTGATCATGAAACAGCAGAAGTTGTGGAGACAGAGATGGCCGCTGTTGTCGTTGTCGATGTCCCTGCACCGGAAATCTCTGAAGTAGACATTTCTGAACCAGAAGTTTTTGTTGAAGAAGTGATGGAAGTTGCAGACGTCATTGCGGAAGCAGTTGACGAGATTATTGAGACGGCAGTGATTTCTGCTGAGCACCCAGTGCATGGCATGTCTCGTTTCGAAGAAACCACCGATGAGTTGCCAATTGTTGAAGAAACACCAGCGGACACGAATCAGACAAATGTTGTTTCATTGTTTGGACGTGGTCGTCGCGGAACCGATGTTCCCGAGGTTGCTGAGGTGCCTGAGGTCATCGCACCTGTCGAAGTCGTTAAAGAAAAGGCACCAAAAAATACTTCAGGTGTTGACGATATTTTCGCAAAGTTGCGTGCAGGTACAACTGCCGATGTCGCAACAAAAGTGGACACACCAGAGCCTGTCGTTCGGGTGGAGCCAGTGTTTACAGAGGCCTTCGCAAAAGAGGTCATCGCTAAAGAGGCAGCTCCGAAGAAGAGATCAAAGTCAAAGCAAGCGATCATTGCTGCGGATCCGGCTCGATTTGCTGAACGCGATGAAGCCTTGTCTGGTCTTGTCGTCACCATGGCTCGCAAGCTGAAGCGAGTGTTGGCAGATGAACAGAACAATGTGCTTGAACATCTCCGTGGAAAGCGTTCTTCCCTTGAGATGGATGCAATTTTGGGAACAGTCGACGAGCAAGCGGTTCGCTACGCCCAGTCCATCGCCGAAGACACCATGGCAGCTGCCGGGTCTGGTGCGAAGTCCGTGAAGTCAGCCGGTGGCTCCAGCCGTCGTGTGACTCAGAAGGCAGTTGCTAGCCACGTGAAGGACTCCG
This sequence comes from Ilumatobacteraceae bacterium, assembly GCA_021298435.1. Classification (GTDB taxonomy): domain Bacteria; phylum Actinomycetota; class Acidimicrobiia; order Acidimicrobiales; family Ilumatobacteraceae; genus UBA2093. The sequence goes on along the minus strand of JAJTFJ010000005.1, from coordinate 88,719 downwards.
TCACAGCTGGGTTGGTTGCAGGGTTCCGCGAGGACACTCGTATCGCTATCGGTGAGGCCGAGGGCGACCGTGAGATCTTGGCAAGCCTGATGCGCGATGTCTACCGCAAGTGGAAGACCGATCTCATCGACCAGCACGTTGATGATCTTGCATGCACGTCGTACAGCAAGGGTGGATTCCTGGCTCTTGACCCTCAATCGCGTGTGAGTTGGATGGTCGACCCTGAAGCAGAATGCTGCAGCGAGTGCGAGGACAATTCACTAGCTGGTGCAGTCACCAAGGGTGAAGAGTTCCCCACAGGGCACGCAATGCCGCCGGCTCATCCTGGATGCCGATGCCTTGTTTGCCCCGTTCAGGACTAGCGTCCTGATGCGTGCGTAACAGTTCTGATCTTCCCCCCCGCGGCCCGGGAGGGCCTGCCTTTCGAGTTCCTAATTTTGGAAAGCCATCTCGAGGCCGAATCATTGTCTCGGTGGTCATTGGCGCTGTCTTGCTGCTGGCCTTTTCTGCAAGAAGCCTCTCTTCGTTCTATGTGAATCTCTTGTGGTTCGACAGCGTTGGCCACAGCGAGGTGTACTGGGGAATTCTCACAAGCAAGATCGAACTTGCTGCCATATTCGCCGTTGGTGCATTTGTCTTTCTTCTCGTCAATTTGATGATTGCAGACAAAGTTGCACCACTGACACTGCCGAACACCCCCGAAGATCAAACGGTGATCCGCATTCGTGAAGCAACTGCAAAGAACAGAGGGAAACTGCGCGTCGCACTCGCAGCAGTTGTTGCCCTGATGTTGGGACTCCCCGCATCTGCTGAATGGCAGAACTGGTTGATGTTTCGCAATCGCCAAGCATTCTCGGTTGGTGATCCGCAGTTCAAAGCCAATGTTGGTTTCTATGTGTTCCGTTTGCCATTTGCACAGTTTGTTGTGGCGTGGACATTCGGCATGTTGGTGCTCGCAATCATCATCGTCACCGCCTTCCATTTCGTGAATGGCAGCATTCGTCCTCAAGATCGCGTGCAGCGTGTTTCACCACAAGCGAAGGTGCATCTCTCCGTTCTTCTCGCCGGCGCAGCGTTGCTTCGTGCAGCTAATTACTGGTTGTCAAAGTACGACCTCACATCATCCGAGCGCGGCGTTGTTCGTGGTGCGTTGTACACCGACGTCAAGGCTCAGCTTCCTGCTCTCAACTTGATGATCCTGGTTTCGTTAGCAGTTGCGGTTCTGTTGTTGTGGAACGTGCGTCAACGTGGATGGCGCCTTCCAGTGATGGCAGTGGGCTTATGGGTTGTGGTGGCGCTTGTCGCCGGCACGGTATACCCAGCCATCGTGCAGCGTTTTATCGTTCAGCCAAACGTGAGCACTCGTGAGATTCCGTATATCCAGCGCAATATTGAAGCCACAAAAGCAGCAATGGGAATTGATGATGTGGAGCGTGTTTCACAGAGCTTCGGTGACATTTCAGCTGATGATGTAACTGCAAACGATGCTGCTCTGCGAGATGTTCGCCAGCTTGATCCAGTCCAAATGAAAGATCGTTTTGCACTTGACCAAGGTCTTGCCTCGTTCTACGGAGTGACAGACCTCGACGTTGATCGTTATTCGATTGATGGTCGAGTGCAGCAAGTTCTTGTCGCAACACGTGAACTGAAAGCAGAAGGAATTCCAAACCGCACGTGGGTGTCGCGACATCTGTTGTACACACACGGTTGTGGAGTCATCGCAGCACCAGCCAGCATCGCAACTGATGATGGCCGTCCTTCTTATGTCGACCTGAAGGTCACGCAACCGCAGATCTATTTTGGTGATGGCTTAGATGGCTATTCAATTGTGAATACTTCTCAGAAGGAACAAGCGTGCCCTGACACCAAAGCCGGTGCTTATGCAGGCGACGGTGGCATTCGTTTCAGTGGCCTGATTCGCAAGCTTGCGCTCGCAATTAACTTTGGTGAGTTCAACTTGTTTGGCTCAAGCTTGATCACAAACGATTCACAGATTCTTCTTCAGCGCGATGTTCGTTCGCGCGTAGAAAAGATCGCGCCGTTCCTTCACTTTGACTCGGATCCTTATCCCGTTGTTACAGAAGGAAAAGTGCAGTGGGTGATTGATGCATTCACCACAACGAATCGGTATCCGTATGCGGAAACCGCAAACAACTCCCAGTTGAGCGCCAGCAGTGGCTTGAATCACTCTTTCAACTATGTCCGCAACAGTGTGAAAGCTGTTGTGAATGCATACACGGGCGAAGTGACTTTGTATCTCGTTGACACGAAGGACCCCATCGCTCGTATGTGGAAGGCCGCATTCCCCAAACTCTTTACGAGCCAGAAGGAAGTGCCTGCAGCATTGTCCGCTCACTTCCGTTATCCAGAGGATTTGTTCCGAGTGCAGACCAACCTCTTTGGTCGATACCAATTTGATGACGCAACGTTGTTCTTCAACAGAGATGCGGCGTGGAGCGTTGCACAGGCTCCACCATCAGAGCCTGAAGGCAGCACAGCCGGCACATCAACCGCTGGCGCAACAGCTACCCCAGGTGTCGGTGCGGTGGATTCCATCAATGCAACGGACTCAGTCGGCACACGATTCAGCCCGTACTACTCGATCTTCCATACACCGGGTTCACAAACTGATGTGGGCGAGTTCTCCATGATCCGTCCATTTGTTCCGTTCTCATCTGACGACAGTCGTAAGGAATTGCGATCACTGATGGTGGTATCGAGTGACCCGAAGACGTATGGCAAGTTAAAAGTCTTTGATGTGCAGTCACCACTGCCTCCAGGGCCTGCAACTGTTGCTGCCGAGTTCGAGAGCGAACCTGTTATCTCTCAAACGATTACGCCACTCGACCAACGTGGTTCACGAGTGATGTACGGAGATCTGCAGCTAGTTCCTGTTGGTAAGGGACTCATCTACTTGCGACCAATGTTCGTTCTCCCTGATGGCGAAGACGCAAAGCAGATCTTTGTTCGCAAGGTGCTGGCTAGTTATAACGGCAAGTCGGTCATTGGCAACAGCCTCACCGATGTCATCGCGCAATTGTTCCCCGGATTCAGTATGAATCTTGGTGACCGCGTGGGCGGCTCAACAGGTGGTCCAACAACGACAACCATTCCGGGTTCACCAACGACAACTGTTCCTGCAGGTTCAGGTTTGACAGCGCGACAGATGTTGCAACAAGCCGATCGTTTGTTTGCTGAAGCAGATGCTGCACTGGCAAAGAATCCGCCAGACTTCGCTACGTATCAAACAAAGACATTGCAGGCACGTGCTTTGGTGCAAAAGGCACTCACGGCCATTAAGTAATTGCTCTTAGCGAGCGCGTTGCAACAACTGATTTGCCAAGGCTGCAAGGTCCTGGCGGAAAGTGATTTGATAACGTGCTTGCTCGGTAGCAAGTCGTGTCTGTGCATTCTTTAATGCTTCGACAACTTCAGCGACACCAGCTTCTTCAGCGCGCTTACTCAGTTCTTCGATTTCGTTACCGAGTTCATGTAACTGGCGAGAGAGCTCTGACCCCATTCCGGAGACTCGTGCTTCGAGACCAGCGATACGTTCTGCAATAGTTCGTGCTGCTTCGCGCTCGGCGGCAGCCTGTGCAGTCTGCTCGGCGACCTGTTCACGCAACGTAGAGACTTCAGCCTGGAGGGCTTCCACGGCCTGGCGGGTCTTCTTGGCGTTTGCGAACATCGCTACAACAGTACGCCGTGGGTACCCGCCGAGCAGGTTGGAAGCGTGCGATTGCCCTTGTACGGTAAGGGTCTAACTACGACGCGGGGTGGAGCAGCCCGGTAGCTCGTCGGGCTCATAACCCGAAGGTCACAGGTTCAAATCCTGTCCCCGCCACCAGTAGTGGATGTCAGCAATGACATTGCACTTCTCCATTTCTAAAACCCTCGGCCTCCACGGGTCGGGGGTTTTGGTTTTCTCGGGCAAAGTTCACATTCGTTGGACTACTTCAACTGAGCCCACAAATGCCTGTACCTGCTCTAATTGTGAGTCCCCAAATTTTGATCGATTGAGCGCATTATGAGTATTCGAGGCGCGGCCTACATCGCCGGCATTTATGAACACCCAGGACGAGACCTTCCTGACCTGACCGTGTGGGATATTCACATCGATGTTGCGCTTGGTGCACTCGCTGATGCTGGCCTTGGCATGGAAGACGTTGATGCGTTGTTCTGTGATGGCACTGCCGGCTTTGGGGTTCTGACTCTCGCTGATTACTTCAACATCAGCCCCTCTTATGTGGACAGCACAGAGACCGGTGGTTCGTCGTATCTCGCTCATGTTGGTCACGCAGCAGCGGCCATTGCAGCAGGGAAGTGCAACGTTGCATTGGTGACTCTCGCTGGGAAGCCGAAGAGCGGTTGGCAAGGTCCATCCTTCACCCCAGGACCAGAATCTGCATTTGAGCAGGTGTGGGGAATGATGGGCGCGCCACATTCCTATGCGCTTGCAGCACAGCGTCACATGTATGAATTCGGCACCACGTCTGCACAGCTTGCAGAGATCAAAGTGGCTGCGAGTATTCACGCGCAATACAACCCAAATGCCCTCCTGCAAAAGGTGGTCACCGTTGATGAAGTGCTGAATTCACCGATGGTGGCTGACCCATTGCATCGTCTCGATTGTTGCGTTGTCACCGATGGCGGTGGCGCACTCGTGATTGTGTCGCCAGAGATTGCCAAGAAGCTCGGCAAGACCAACGCAAAGATTCTTGGTCACGGTGAAGCGGTAAAACACACCAACAACGGCCGCATTGATCTCACGCATACTGGTGCAGTGTGGTCGGGACCGAAGGCGTTTGCAGAAGCTGGTGTCACGGTGAAAGACATCAACTACGCATCGATCTACGACAGCTTCACCATCACCGTGTTGCAGACGATTGAAGATCTTGGTTTCTGTGAAAAGGGGAAGGGCGGCGCGTTTGTTGCCGATGGTGGCCTTGTTGCACCGTTTGGCAAGTTGCCGTTCAACACTGATGGTGGCGGATTGTGCAACAACCATCCTTCGAACCGTGGTGGCATCACCAAAGTGATTGAGGCAGTTCGGCAGTTGCGCGGGGAAGCACACCCCGCAGTACAAGTACCGAACCCGCAGATTGCACTTGCACACGGCACGGGCGGAAGCCTTGGTTCTCGTCATGGCTCGGTCACTCTTATTCTCGGACAGGAAGACGCATGAGCACTTTGCCTACCCCCGCCCCAACAGTCACCCAGGCCAATGCTGCTTTCTGGGCAGCGACTGCAGAAGGTCGCTTTCAGTTGCAGCGATGCAATGAGTGCGACACGGTGTTGTGGTTCCCACGTCGTCATTGCCCATCGTGTTGGACAGACAACGTTTCAACGTTTGATGCGAGTGGCAAGGGTGTTGTCTATAGCTTCACTGTCATCCGGAAGGGTGCCATGGCATACAAAGAATCCGGTCCATTTGTCATTGCGTACGTAGAGCTTGCAGAAGGCCCGCGCGTGATGACAAACATCGTTGACTGCGATGTGGAGACCGTGAAGGTCGGCATGCCTGTTGAAGTCGTGTGGCATGACACCGGTCAGGGCAATGCGTTGTATCGCTTTCGCCCCGTAGCGAACTAGTTAGCGACTGGCTTCCAGTTGATACATCGGTAAGCCATCAACGGGTGTCCATAGCCCTGCACCCACTTGGGTGAAATACGGCTGTAATTGCTTTCGATACCACGCCGCACTGCGCTTGTATACCTGTAAATCTGTGCATCGAGAGTCAACGATGTTCTCGTAATCCCACTTTGTCGGAATCTCGAGATACAGCACGCATCGTGTTGCGCAGGCGAGGTTCTCAATTGCTTGGATGAACGATGTGTTGTCCAAGTACTGCAACACACTGTGGCAAATCACGAGGTCGTATTTGCCACGAGGCTTCCACTCTGCGATGTTGCGCAGTTCGTGATTCCAGGTCTCGCATGCATGCTCGCTCACATCAATGGAACGAACCGTCACCGCAGGATGATTCGTGTTGTACCAGTCGCGCCACATTCCCATGCCTGCCCCGACATCAAGAACTGTGGCGATGTCCACACCCCACCAAGCGCACATGCTGTGAACTGCTGTGGCGAGATGTGCGATGCGTTGCTCGTCATGAGCACCATCTTTGCCATAAAACCTTTTGTAATAGGCGCGATCAAAACGAGTCATTGTGTTAACGCTACGACTTAAACCCTGATGCAATCCACACATCAACGCTGACGTGAGTAACAGGTGCTGCATCTGCCGCTGTCTGCCACACAAGTGGAGTCATGGAAAACAAGTCCTGTGCTGCCTCTTCGGTGAGATCTAAATCAAACTGCACTCGTTGGGCATTAGTGGCATGTGTCGGCGGTTCATCGCGACGTCGTTCCCGTTCAAGAATGTTTTCGTTACGCTTTGGACGCATCTGATGCAGGTGATGCGCACCAGGAGTTGCGGTGACCCATTGACCACACGGGGCGAGAACTCGCTGAAACTCTTCGAGAGAGTGCGGAGCAAAGATACTGAACACTGCATCGCATGAGTCGCTGAGTACGGGAAGGCGAAATGCGGTGCCAACCACGAATTGAGCATCTGGCAGAAGTTTGCTCGCCATCTGTACGCCTCGCTTTGCGATGTCGAGGCCATATTGATCTGGGGATCTCATGTGCGACAAGTACGAACCCTCACCGCATCCGATATCGAGAACAGCTCCATCAACATCGCCGATTGTGTCGGCGACTGCTTGTGCGATGGGGTGATATGCACCCGTTGAAAGGAATCGTCGTCGTGCCGCGAGCGAATCCGGTGTGTCGCCTGACACGGTGCCTGCGGTGATTCGTCCAGCGACAAGGAGATTGAGGTATCCCTCCCGAGCGCGGTCAAAAGAATGACTATTCGGGCATTGAACACCACTTGTTGTCTCGTGAAAAGACAACCCACAGTGGGGGCATGCAAATACCGAGTGGTACTTCATCGCTTCTGCCATCCCTGCAGTCTCGCATTAGGCTGAAGGAAAAGGAGTTGTCATGGCAAACGCTGTGTTTACGGCAAAAAACACAGCACTCGTGGCATTGGGGTGCGTTGACGCCCCCCTTGAAGTGACCTCTGCCTGGATCGACGAGCAATTGGCTGAAACCTATGCCGCATGCGGCGCTCGCCCTGGTCTTCTCGAGCACGTCGCAGGCATCAAGAGTCGCCGCTGGTGGCCAGAAGGCACAACGTTCGACCAAGTGGCAGCACAAGCCGGTCGTGAGGCTCTCAAGAATGCCAATGTGCAGGCCTCAGACATCGATGTGCTGATCAGCACCTCAGTGTGTAAACACCATCTCGAGCCATCATTGGCCTCTGCAGTTCACCATCAACTCGGTTTGTCGTCTTCTGCAATGAATTTTGATTTGGCAAACGCGTGTCTTGGTTTCATCAATGCGATTTGGATTGCTTCACAACTCATTGATTCTGGTCAGGTGCGGTATGTCCTCATCGTTGACGGCGAAGGCAGTCGGTACACCCAGGAAGAGACCATTCGTCGTCTTCAGATGCCGGGGACAACTGCTGAAGATATTTATGCCGAATTCGCTTCGTTGACTCTCGGGTCTGGTGCAGTCGCTGCCGTGCTCGGACCAGCCGATCAGGGTGGGCACCGCATCGTGGGTGGAGTATCCCGTGCTGCCACCGAACATCACGATTTGTGCATCGGCACTCTTGATCGAATGACAACCGATACACGTGGGTTGCTGGAAAACGGAATTGCACTTGCGAATGATTGTTTTGTTGAGGCAGAGCAGTACGACAAGTGGAAGAACGACATCGACTGGTACATCCTCCATCAAGTCAGCAAAGTCCACACCGATGGGGTGTGTGCGCAATTAGGAATTGATCTTGCGAAGGTTCCTGTGTCTTTCCCTGAGTTGGGAAACGTTGGCCCCGCTGCAATCCCCCTGACGATGGCGAACAATCAACATCTGTTTAAAGATGGCGACAACATTCTGTGTATGGGTATCGGCTCTGGTCTCAACGTCAGTTTTGTTGAACTGCAATGGTGAAAAACGTTCGGCAGTTGCCGGGCATCGACCCGACGTGGGTTCGTTCGTACACCATTCATCGAGATGGAAATAGTGAAACCATTGCGGTGCTGGAGGCGTCACCAACCACCCCGATACGCGGAACTGTTGTGTGCGTCCATGGCAACCCCACGTGGTCGTACCTGTGGAGACAGATCGTTCAAGAACTTGGCCAGGACTATCGCGTGATTGCGATTGATCAACTGGGCATGGGTTTTTCGAGTCGTCCGACTGGTGCACGAACATTGGCCCAGCGCATTGAAGACCTTGATGCATTGATTGACGCGGCAGATGTTCATGGGCAAGTCACTCTGATTGCTCATGACTGGGGTGGTCCTGTTGCGCTGGGGTGGGCAACGAAGAATAAAGAGCGAGTGGAAAAACTTGTGTTGTTCAACACTGGAACACATATCCCAACGACAGGTGTGCCAGGTCTCATTCGAGTATCGAATACACCGTTCTTGCGTAATGCCATTTGTTCCACGTCAAAGGCGTTTCTTGTTGGAGCAGTAGCGCCTACTGGTGGCATTCCTCGCGACATTCGTTCTGCCTATTACGCGCCATATGCCAGTGCGGCTCGCAGGCGTGCGATTGCTAACTTTGTCGCCGATATTCCTACGACTCCTAGTCATGTCTCTGCCGCAGAACTTCAACGCGTTGCAGAACAAGCGCACGAGATCAAGGTGCCCACATTGTTGATGTGGGGGACACGCGATTTTGTGTTCCACACAGGTGTTCTTGCAGATATGCAAAAGACATTCCCGCATGCTCACACCATCACACTCGACATTGGGCACCTCTCACCAGAGCATCCAGACGCTGCACGATTGGTGCACGAATGGCTGGACAGTGCAGGTGCTCTTTCCGTTGGCGGCCCAGCGGAAGGCTTTGCAGACCTCAATGCTGCGATGCATCGTCGGGCGTCAACAACACCGAACAGCGTGGCTGTTTTTGATGCAAAGGAAAAACTCACAACATCGTGGGCTGACTTGTTGTCGATGGTGCAATCAAGCAGAGGGCATCTTCGACGTTCCGGAGTGAAGTCGGGAGACCGAGTTGCGATTCTGACACCGTTTTCTGCCCTGACAATTGCCTGTATTTACGCTTGCTGGTCAGAAGGATTTGTGCCGGTTGTTGCAGATCCTGGTTTAGGAATCTCAAATATGCGTCGGGCCTTGCGAGAGAGCCGCCCGCAGTTTGTTCTCACGATGCGTGCAACGAGAATCGCATCGCGTGTCCTGCATCTTGCCCATCGTGCCCAGCGGCTTGACCTCGAAGCAATGACGACAATCAGTGAGCAAAGAGTGACTGAATCTCCTGCTGTGGTTGATTCTCAAGAGGCAGCAGTTCTGTACACCTCGGGAGCAACTGGGCCTGCAAAAGGTGTGGTCTACACCCACGGGCAACTACGTGCACTGGCACACGCAATTCAGCAGCAGTTTTCAATCACCGATGACGATGGAATCGCAGCGGCGTACATTCCATTTGCGTTATACGGTCCTGCATGGGGTGTGGCTGTTGCACTTCCGAAAATCAACGTCGTTGCACCGGGCAAGCTGGCCGCCAAAGATCTTCACGACGCACTCAACGGTGTCAACGGAACAATTCTCTTTGCCGCTCCGGCTCCGTTACGCAATGTCATCAAGGATGCAGCAGTTTTCCCCACTGTTCGTTGCATGATGTCTGCTGGTGCTCCAGTGAGTGATGCTCTGCTGCATGACGTTGCACACGCGTTTCCTCATGCTGAACTTTTCAGTCCCTACGGAATGACAGAGATGTTGATTGTGACTGATGGTGTGCGGGCTGAAGCATCACACCATGAAGGAGTATCGGTGGGCCGCCCCTTGCCAGGTGTTGATGTCATGGTCTTGCCATTGGGTTTCACGTCCGACGATGTGGTTCATCCCGTTGCTGATGGCGTGACCGGAGAAGTGTTTGTGACGGGCCCGTGGCTTTCGGTGGGTTACGACCAGCACTGGCAACGCAACAGAGATGCCCGCGTGCAGTTCAACTCACGAGAATGGCATCGCACGGGCGATGTAGGCCATGTGAAGAATGGTCTCTTCATTGAGGGCAGAAGCGCTCATGTTCTTCGAATCGGCGACACAGTCTTGACACCAGTTCCGATTGAACAAGCAGTAGAGAATCTCCTTCCCGATGTCACAGTTGCTGCAGTGACTGTGCCCGTCGGTTCGTCTTCTGCGCTGGTCGTTGTGTTGTGTGACGGAGAGACAACAGGAGCAGCTGTGCGTCCGATTGAAATGAAGGTGCGCGAAGTGGCTCCCGATGTAGTCGCGGTGTTGTTTAAGAAGAAACTGCCCGTCGATCGTCGTCACAACTCAAAGATTGATCGCATCGCACTTGGCCAGTGGGCCAATGAACAGTTGACCTGAAAATGAAAGTTCTTGTCACGGGCGCCACCTCAATGATCGGCAGAAAAACTGCTGAAGAGCTGCTTCGTCGTGGGCATGATGTCCAGATTCTTCAGCGTGGATCTTCTGCTCTGGAAGTCCCCATTTTTCGTGGGGATATTCGTGATGCAGATGCAGTGCAGAAAGCAGTGAGCGGCTGTGATGTTGTGATTCACGCTGCAGCAAAGGTCGGAATTGTGGGTCGCTTCTCTGAGTTTCGTGACATCAATGTTGTGGGAACACAGCACGTGATGAGTGCTGCTGTTGCTGCCGGTGCTCGGGGCGTTGTGTATGTGTCGTCTCCCTCTGTTTCGTACAGCACGACGCCTGTTCTCGGAGCTGTTTCACCACCTGCACGTGATGACGTGTTGGGTCATTACTCTCAGACAAAGTCTGTTGCAGAGCGTGCGGTGCTAGCGGATACGCGCATTGCAGCAGTTGCTCTTCGACCGCATTTGGTATGGGGACCAGGAGATACACAACTTGTGGGCCGAATTGTGGAGCGGGCGAGACAGCGCCGCCTTGCATTGGTCAATAACGGTGAAGCAGTTGTTGATTCGACATACATCGACAACGTTTCTGATGCGTTAGCCGCAGCTGCAGAGCGTGTGGGTGTGCAAGAGAATCTCAGTGGCCGTGCTTTGGTTGTCAGCAATGGTGAGCCTCGCACGGTGGCAAGTTTGGTGCAGTCGATTTGTTCCGCTGCCAATGTTTCCTATGCACCACGAAACATTGGCTTGGGTGCTGCAGTGCGATTAGGAAAGGTGATTGAGGCTGTGTACAAATTGCGGCCGCATGCAGAGCCACCACTCACTGCTTTCACCGCATATCAATTGGGTATCTCACACTGGTTTGATATCTCTGAGACAAAAGAACTGCTGCAGTGGTCTCCACGTATCAGCCTTGATGAAGGCTTCGCTCTTCTCGCACAATCATTTGCATCGCCTCATCAGTAGACGAAACGGGCGCTAGCCGATCTGAAGAAATTCCACCAAGTTGCCATCAGGGTCTTCAACGATTGAAATCGTGACACCTGCGCGAATACTGGTAGGGGGGACTTGCACTTTGTGCCCCGCGTCTTTGCAGGCTTGCGTGATTTCTTCCAAGTTGTTCACTGAAATGGTGAAGTATCGATAACCGCATGCGGCAGTGATTGGTCCGCCGACGGGGTGTGCCGGTGAAGGATCCGTGCTGACGAGCTTGATGGTGGTGGTCCCGCATAGCAAACGATGCATGTTGCCGCCGCCGGGCATTGGCATCGTGCCCTGAAGTTCGAATCCCAAGAGATCTTTGTAGAACGCCAATGAATTGTCGATGTTGCACACCACGATGCCGAGATCAATGGAGTCTTTGGTTACTTGTGCCTTGGTCATATGGTCACCATAGTTGCCTCACCTCACCCTGTTTGCCGTCGAAATGGAAGTGACACTTCGGAAGGTACTGCAGAAGGCAAAATAGACGGGATGATGACGACGCGCCGCCTTGTGGCCACTGTGGTGGCGATGACAGTGCTCATTGCGCTGTTGTGTCAGATGGTCATCATGCAGCGCGGCTATGTGCACGAGGTGTATGTGTTGCCTCAATCCGATGGCCGGACATGGTTCGAGTGGTTCGACTGGTATTCCATTCGCCTTGCCCGGCGCCTTGTGGAGGACAAGACATTTTTTGAGATCACCGCTTTGCTCGGACTTCGAGGATTAATCCTGTCAGTGTGCGTGCCCATCCTCGCTCTTGTTGCGTGGCGGCGCAGAACATGGGCACCAATAGTTGGATTTGTGATTGTTTTACTTTTTGAAACGGGACTTGCTGGTTCCATGAAGGTGGCAATGGGTCGTCAATTCCCGTGGGAGTCATGGCCACGTGTGGGTGCATTGGAGTCCGGGGAACTCGCATTTCCTTCAGGCCACGCAACGAATGTGGTGGCTCTTCTCGGCTACATGGCCTGGTATTTCACCAAGGCCGGTTCAATCATGCGCAAGGTTGCATGGGGACTTGTTGCCGCAGTGTCGATCCTGGTCAGCGTTTCCTCGTGGTTGATTCGAACGCATTGGCCGACCGACTTGGTTGCAGGTACTGCATACGGCGTGATCGCATTAGTCACGGTGATTGCGTTGTACAACGCGGCAGGACTTAATCCTTCGGCCACTGCTCAGCATTCGCCAACAACTCGTCCCTGAATTGTGGATGGCCAATCATCGCTAATGCACGTGAACGTTCACGGATAGAACGTCCCTCAAGCTCGGCAATGCCATATTCAGTGATGATGATGTCAAGCTGATGACGCGGCGTACTCACCACACTGCCTGCTGGAAACTGAGGCAAGATCCGACTTGTGAGAACACCATTCACCATGCTGGTGGAAGGAAGACAAATAAGACTGCGACCAGAAAGATTCAGTCCAGGGCCTGCAACGAAATCTTCGTGACCACCCACGCCACTGAATTGTTGTCCGTTGATGGTGTCGGCCATGACTTGTCCGGAGAGATCCACTGCAAGAGCACCGTTGATTGAAATCATGTCTCGATTGGTGGAGATTCGCTCAGGTGAATTCACAACTTTGACTGGCAAGAAACGAACGTCTTCGTTTTCATGAAGCCATTCGTATAGTTCTGGAATACCTGCAGCAAAAGTTGTCGGGGAGAAACCATCAAACTCGTTGCCCTTTTTGTTGGTGACTTTTCCTGCTTGATGAAGTCGCATGAGTCCTGTTGTGAACATCTCAGAGTGCACTCCGAAATCACCGAGGTCACCATTGGCAAGGAATGTTGCGATCTGATTGGGAATACCACCGATTCCGGTCTGCAAAGTGCAACCACTGTGAATGAATGACAATGCAAGTTGAGCAATGGTCAGTTCAGCTTCTGTGGGTTCTGTGTCGGCGAGATTCAGCGGCGCACGATCAGTGGTAATCAGTGCATCAATGTTGTCGACGTGAATGCGATGGGGGTGGTGCGGCATGATGCCAAACGTGCGGGGGAACTTTTCGCTGACTTCGACGATTAAGAGTCGATCAGGGTCGGCAGCAACACGATTGATTTCGTCGACGCTTGCTCCGGCGTGGACGGACAAACTGACCCACCCGTCAACGGGGGGAGAACCAGCAGTCGCGATGATCCGGGGCTTGAGCCATTCCAGCACGGGCTCAAAGCGGCGAAAGTCTGCTGGCACGTAGTCAATGGAGGCTCCAGTGTCGCGCAGGAAGCGTTCTGCGGGGCCGAAAAAGCCGCTGCGATAGTGGACGCCCTTCTGGGTCAAAACCCCATATAGGTCAGGCATGAGGGCTCCGAAGATCTGGAGGTTCTCGAAGTCTGTCCGTTCGCCAAGGGCGTGCATGAAGCCACCGGGAACACCTGGTCCGAGGGGCACTGCCATGGTGTCGGTTGACCGAATGAGGGCAACAGCATCAGCGAGGTTCATAGAAGCCATGTGACCCATGGTACGCAAGTAGTGGTTCCATGTGTCGTCTGGCAGGCTCTGAGTAATGCAGTCCGACATTCTCATTATTGGCGGTGGTCCAGCTGGTTCAGCCGCTGCCATCACCGCAGCACGTGCCGGCCTGAAAGTGATTCTTTTTGAGAAAGGCGTCCATGGACGCGACAAGGTGTGCGGCGACGGACTCACGCCACGTGCGATCGGTGCGCTTGATGAATTGAGAATTGATTATTCCGTTGCACATCGCATCGATGGCTTGCGAATGATTGCTGGGAAGAAGCAACGCGAACTTGCATGGCCGACAACAGCAAAGTTTCCGAATCATGGTGCTGTCTGGCCGCGTCATCGTTTTGATACTCATCTCATCGACGTTGCTATCGCCAGCGGAGTTGACGTTCGGTTTGGATGCGAAGCACTGCCAGTTCTTGAAGACGGCACAGTGATTGGTGTGAGTGTGGGGTCGGAGCAATACCGTGCGCCATTCACGATCCTGGCTGCAGGTGCACAAGGAATGGCTGCAACAATGCTTGGCGCAATTCGTGACCCAAATGAAACATTCGGTCTCGCAATTCGTGCGTATGCACCTACTCCGCGTCACGCTGAGCGTCACCTCGAGGCGTGTCTCAGTTTGAGTGATGAACATGGCACTGCAGTGCCTGGTTACGGATGGATGTTTCCGGCGGGCGATGGCACTGTCAACATCGGCGTTGGCGCATTAAGCACGATGAAGGGATTCAAGAAATTGAATCTGAATACCTTGCTTGATCAATACGCATCACTTGTTCGCGACTCATGGTCATTGGGTGATTACATCGAAAAGCCGCGTGCATGGCGCTTACCAATGAGTTGTATCCGCCGACACGGACCTGGGTGGGTCGCTATCGGTGATGCTGCAGGATTCGTGAACCCCATGAACGGTGAAGGAATTGACTACGGACTGGAATCAGGAATTCTTGCTGCAGAGAAATTCATTGCAGATCCGGTCACTGCGTCAGAGGCATACGACCGCGAAGTAGGAGAACGCTTTGACGCATTCTTACGAACAGGTCGTCGGTTTAGTTTCTTGATTGGTCATCCGTGGTTATTGAAGCCAGGTTTGCGTATTGCCGTCGGAACCCAAGCAGCAGCGGACATCACGTTGTCGGTCATGGGAAATCTCATTGATTCGAAGACTCCTGGAGCTGCAGGTCGAGTGATGAAAGTTGCCGATACGGCACTGCGCATTGCTGACCCCGTTCTGCGTCGTACGCGCGCTCGTGCGTAGCTCTGACGGGGAGATAGGTTGAAGCCATGAGTGCAACAAAGCCTGAAGTAACAGTTCCTGCTGGTAATCCACCTGAAGACCTTGTCATCGAAGATGTCGTCGTCGGCACCGGAAATGAAGCAAAGGCTGGTGCCAATGTTGAAGTGCATTACGTCGGCGTTGCATGGAGCACTCAGCGCGAATTTGATGCATCTTGGAACCGTGGCGACTCATTTGAGTTTCGTTTAGGAGCCGGTCAAGTCATTGCTGGTTGGGACCATGGAGTTGCAGGCATGAAAGTGGGCGGACGTCGAGTGCTCACCATTCCGCCGGCAATGGGGTACGGAGCGCAAGGCGCTGGTGGCGTTATCAAAGGTGGCGAAACTTTGATTTTTGTTGTCGACCTTCTCAACGTGAACTGATTCATTATGTCTGACATCAATTTCTTCACCGCCAATGCATCTCTTACTGATGTTCCAAAATTGGAAGTTCCTGAACTGACATTGATGTACCGCATTGAGATGGCAGGGGAGTTGTTCTACAACTTGTTGGCTGACCGTGTGAACAACGAAGAGGCTGCATCCCTGTTGCGCAAGAACGCTGTTGAAGAACGTGGACATGCTCGTCGGTTGGCCAGAATGATCAGCATTAAAAATGGCACTGAATGGGAGCCAACTGCAGAGGAAGCCGAGCTTCTTGATGTCCCGCTTCCCGACACCATTGATGCGCGAATGTTCGCTGGCATCGTCAAGGGTGAACTGAATGGCGACATTGGTTACCAGAAATGGGCTGACGCTGAAGACAATGAAGAAGTGGAACGACTTCTTCGTCTGAATGGTCGCGAAGAAACTATCCACGCAGGTCGTGCACAGCAGGTGTTTGACCTGTTGAGCGCGTAGATCATGGCTGCCGGTGTCGTTGTCTATGACGGCGACTGCGGTATTTGCGAAGCAGCTTCTCGCTTCATCCGTCGACACATTTCTCAAGTCGATGTGATGTCGCATCGTGAATACGGTGTCTCATCTCTGGAATCTGTGTGGTTCGTGACATTTAATGGTCGCTACGAAGGGGCAGATGCCGTTTCGCGCATTCTTCGGCTCTCTGAGAAGCGAGTTCTCCGTATGAGTGGGATTGTGATTGCTCTGCCAGTGATTCGCATTGTCGCACGACTTGTGTACTCCATCATCGCAAAGAATCGACGAAGAATTTCTCGACTGTTTGGCTTGAAAGCTTGCTCAGTCCCTCAAGCAAGATAACTAGCGCACCTCTGAGTTTTGCGGCAACATGCGTCGGCGGCGCCACCATTTTCGTACGGGGCCCGTTGCGTACTTACTCGTTGCACCAATGAGTGCCGTTGAGATAAGTACACGAGGAAGAATCGCCATCTTTGCGAGATGAGGTGCGAGCGCAACGGATGACACGAGCGCAACGGGATAGATCCATGCAATGTCTGCAACAAATCGTCCTGTCTTGGTGCGGTGTCGGTCAACTTCTCCTAAAGCATTAAAGAACTCTTCGGTGCCTGCCGTTGCAGTGACCCTCTCTGAGTCAATGAGCGAGTCACCCTTATCGCGAAGATCTTGGCGAATCTCCGAGCGCTCCCACTGGCGTAGTGACAGGACATCGGCGAATCGAAACACCATTTGGTAGGTGTTATTGCTGCGGTCGGGATGCAAAGTAGTCGCCCCCAAGCAGCCAGGAGCTTCTTGAACCGCTTGTTGCATCTCAGTGCACCATTGCTCAAATTCAGTGCGATATCCCTTCTTGGGGATTCGTGCAATGGTGATGGTCACTGTCCCTGGAGCAATCTTGGGAAGGCGCCCTGTCTCGAAGTTTCCTGTTAAGTCGGGCATGGGCGTTACGGTAGTGGGCATCCCGACTATCGGGGGTTCATTTCATGCGTGCTCTTGTTGTCTACTGCCATCCCGTTGAGGGAAGCCTCTGTTCCGCAATACGCGACGCTGCAGTAAAAGGCCTTTCTGCAGCCGGACATGACGTCAGCATGATTGACCTCGCTGCTGATGATTTTGATCCTGTGATGCCCGTCGATGAGTGGCGAACATATATGGATCGCAAAATTGTGACGACGCCAGAGATTGTTCGCTACATCGAAAAGGTACAAGAGAGCGAGATTCTCGTATTTGTATACCCCACGTGGTGGTCGGGCTTGCCCGCACAACTGAAGGGCTGGCTGGAAAGAGTTCTTGTCGTTGGAGTGGCGTTTCGTTTCACGAAGAAGGACCGTGTTCGCCCAGGTCTGACACAGATGCGACGCATTCATGTGATTTCCACGTATGGCTCTCCGAAGTTGTATGTCCGCCTGGTGAATGACAACGGTCGTCGTATTTTGACGCGAGCTCTTCGTTTGTGTGGAACAAAGAGAACAAGAACGTCACATCAAGGTTTGTATGCGCTTGATACATCGACGCCAGAGAGTCGTCAGCAGTTCTTGCGAGATGTTGAGAAAAAGATGACGACGTTATGAACGTTCTCGTAATTTCTGCTCATCCATCGCCGGACTCGTTTATTGGAACGTTGCGTGAAGAAGTTTTGGCTGAGATATCTCAGCTTGGTCATGATGTTCGCCATCATGATTTGTATGCCGAGGAATTCAACCCTGTCTTCAGCTCTTATGAACGACTGAATCATGTGGGAGATATTGACGAGAAGCTTCGACAGTTGCCCGATTTGAAACCCCATGTGGAAGATATTCAATGGGCGCACGCGCTCGTGCTTGTGTATCCAACGTGGTGGTCGGCGCAGCCGGCAATTCTTAAAGGGTGGATTGATCGAGTACTCATGAATGAGATTGCATGGATTCTTCCTGAGGGTGCTGCACGAATTCGTCCTCTGCTGACCAACATCAAAAAGGTTGTTGTCGTCACCACACATGGTTCAACAAAGTTTGTGAATGCATTGGAAGGCGAAGCAGGAAAGCGAACGGCTTTTCGTTCCATTCGTTTGATGTTCAACAAGAGAACCCGGTGTCATTGGATTGCTTTGTATGCACTTGACCATGCTTCTGCAAGGAAGCGCGGCCAGTCGATCATCCGTGTTCGTCGGCGTGTTCGTCGAGCTCTCGGTTCTGCGTAGCTCTCGGCAGCGCATAGACAAGTGCCACGATGGCAATCAGTCGTACAGCAACTGCAGATGTCACCGAATGTCGGGGGTGTTCAATACCTGACGTCAGCAGTGTTGTGGCATAAATAGCGACAAGCGTGATACACATGGAAGCAAGAAACAGGAAATCCTTTCGGCTCTTGAGAAATACAAGAAGAAGTGCTCCGATGGTGATGATGCTCCATAGTTCCCATGATCCGAAAAGCACTCGAGGAATCATCGGGCCATTTTCCAGTGGAAGAAAGTCATCATTGGGCGGTGAGAGTGTTGCGTTTGTGAGTGATGTCAATCGAGAGAATGTGTCTGTGGGGTGTGTCAGGACGTAGCGAACGTATGTCCTCCAGCCGCTGTCATGAACCCATTGTGCAAGTGGGGCTCCTCCGACACGCATGAGTGTTGGTGGCACTTGACCATCGGGGAGAGGGATGACTGCTGAGACTTCGGATGGCAGTTGATCGATGTAGTCGTAGCCAGTGGCATCTCGCATTCCTTCTGAAAGAGGCATGCCTTGTTGAGCGAACCATGCAAAACGAGTGTCATCAGTAATCACTCGTTCCTGCAGAACTGTGTAGAAATTCAGCGCTGATGTGGAACTGTTCCCTTGAAGTTGCAAAACCCCGCCGACCAACACGACAAGCAGAATCAGTGTTGTGAGCGAGACCTTCCGTCCACGACTAGCGATGAAAGCGATGAAGGGCGAGAAGAGAACAATGAGAAGCACCCAGAGATGAACTGGTCGCGTGTAGGCACACAGAGTCACACTGGCAAGCCAAACGCTGATGGATAAGGGGTTGGCGTTCTTGCGCATATTCAGTGAAGCGGCAATTGTCAAAACAAAAAATGAGATTCCGAGAGATTCGGACAGAAGCGCCAGGTCGTATCGAACAACTTGAGGGGATACCCCCAAGAGCAGAACTGTAGAGAGCACTGCACGGGGGTAGCGAGACATCTTGGAAAGGATGAGCGCACACCATGACCATGCGATAGCGGCGATGACGGCCTGAAGAGTGATTCGTCCGACGTCGGTATCGATCAGTGCATAGAGAAATGGCACGGACCAGAAGCGATCAATGTCGCCTAGAAATTGAAATGTCTCGTAGCCAGTTGTGTCGGGGAATCGGGCTATCGGCCGATCAAGTGAAGCCACTGCACGAAGAGTGAGGGAAAGAAAGATAGCCAGTGGGGTGAACGTCGATGTGCGCGTCAACTGGCGGAGACGATGCATATACGTACGGTAGTCGGGTCGTCATAGTTGATGTGAGGTCTAGTACCGTCAACAAGATGAAGACAATGTTGGTCGAAGCCCTTGGTTCAGTTGAAGATCTCACACTCGTTGAGATGGAGAGCCCGGCGCTCATTGATGGTCACATACGTATTGAGATCCTTGCTTGTGGGTTGAACTATGTCGATGCCTTGATGATTGAAGGCAAGTATCAAATCAAGCCACCGGTGCCATATCGACCAGGCTCCGAAGTGGTGGGTCGCGTCACAGAGGTTGCATCTGATGTCACTCGTGTCAAAGTCGGCGACCGAGTGTTTGCGCCTGTGGGCAACGGAGGTTTCTCTAATGAAGCAGTAGTGGCGGAGAGCCGCGTTCTCGCACTTCCCGACAACATCACAGATGGTCAAGGTGCAACGTTTATGCAGAGCTACCTCACTGCGTGGTTTGCATTTAACTACCGTGCGTCCATTGTTGAAGGCGACACCATGTTGGTCTTAGGCGCTGGCGGTGGTGTTGGTCTCGCTGGCGTGGACTTAGCTGTATCAATGGGAGTGAAAGTCATCGCAGCTGCTTCAACTGAAGAGAAGCGTCAACTTGCACTGTCGAGAGGAGCCTTCGCTGCTATCGATGTTTCAACCGAAGATGTAAAAGCTCGCGCACGAGAACTTGCTGACGGTCGTCTCGACTTGGTGTACGACCCCGTGGGCGGAGATCTTGCTGCTCAGTGTCTGCGCGCATTGGCACCTGGCGGTCAGTACATGGTTGTCGGTTTCGTTGCAGGTATCCCGCAGTTGCCCGCGAATCATGTCTTGCTAACGAACCGCACAGTTGTCGGAGTTGACTGGGGTGCTTGGATGTTGCGTAATCAAGCTGACAACGCAAAGATGCTGGTCGAAGTAATGGGTGAGATGGCTAAAGGAAAGTTGCATCCAGTTGAGCCAGTGACGTATCCAATGTCGCAGGCCGCTCAAGCATTGAAAGATATGCAGAATCGCAAGATTGCCGGCAAAGTCGCCCTAGTGCCCGATTTTGATGGAGTCTGATCTCGACGTTGCCTGAGTTCAACGAGAGATCAGGGAGCGCATGTCGCGCTTCCCTGGTCATAGGGAAGATTGTCAACTGCACTCACGAATGACCATGAGAATGCTGTGGGAGTGAATGTCACATTCATCACGCCGTGTTCAATGTTGGTGCGGTACAGGCTGCCAGGCACCGGAGCATCGATTGGGTACACAGGTGCGCCGCCGAGGCCTGTGATGAAGAGCGGAACTCCACCTACTGCAGGGGCACCTGCTGCATTGAGGGGTGCGAAGCGCTCGTAATGGTGATCGTGGGCAGTAAACACAACATCTGCGCCGCCAGCAACGGACGCCTCCCACAATGGTTTGACTGTTGCAGTAGCGAATCGTCCACTGGAAACAAATGGGTGATGCATCATGACCGCTGCACAACGCCCATCAGTTTTTGCGCGTAGCAGTTCGGCCTGTAGCCATTGTGTTTGTGGTGATGTTGCAGAGCATCCAGTAAAGAGAAGGCCCTGGCACCATGAATCAACGGTGATGATTCGCCAACCACCTGCATCTGTTGTCCAGTACGAAGGTGACATTTCAGCGAAATAGTCGACGTAACCAGCAGCACCACCGGTGATGTACTCGTGATTGCCCCGCACTGGGTATGTGATGTTTTTGAAACGTCCCCAAGTCGGTTCATAGAAAGCAGCGATCTCTGCGGTGCTGGCACTTTCGTATTGGAGGTCACCAAGAGCGATGACTCCCTCAGGGGCAAGTGCTGTTGTGAGCAGGGCAGTTGCAACTTCACCGCATTGAGTTCCGATTGGTCCGACACCAAACCGGTCTCGTCGAGGTGTGTCGCACGAGATGTCTCCTGCGATGACGACTCGCGCTGAAAGGTCTGTGCCTATGGGTTTCATGCGCACCCCGTTTTGCCACACCGCAGTCCCACGCATGCGATTCCCCCCGCCGCTGTCGCCCAGTTGACCATTGAGACCAAGGCCCCAGCACCACATGCCACTTGTTGATGCAGCAATGCCACATGCATGCGAAGCACCAGTGGTGAGGGAGGTGAGTGTGCCAACAGCTGATGAAGCAATGACTTTCTGGGGGGCCGCTTTGCGGATGCTGGTTCCGTTTGCTAGTTGTCCAAATCGATTTCGTCCCCAACACCAGGTGGTTCCTGCCTCAGTCAGGGCGCAAGCGAACTCGCTACCAGCAGAGATGGCAGTGGGGCTCTTCACTCTGATGGTGACTGGTGTGTAACGAGATGGGCCTGATGTAAGTCCCAGTTGTGCGTAGTTGTTTCGTCCCCAGCATTGAACTCGTTTGATGACAGAGGCAATACATGTGAATGAATCACCGGTCGTGACAAGTGTGGCTCGCACTGTCGGAACATATGCGGGAACAGGCTGGCTTGCCAAGGAGCGAAGACCAAGGCGTCGATACTGGTTCGAACCCCAGCACCATACCGAACCAGTGGAACGCACCGCGCAACTATGGGCAAGGCCCACATCAGCAGAGATGACTGAATCAATGCGTGCACGAACTGGCACCACTGTGTTTGTCTTTGTTCCATCACCAAGTTGTCCGCTGGTTCCAAGACCCCAGCACCACAATGTTCGATCTTGCAAAATTGCGCACGAGTGATTGGCGCCGACGGCGACACTGGTGACACCGACGAGTGGAATCTGCACTGGAATAGGTGAGTCAATGCGGACAATTGCAGGAGGAATTGTTAGTGCGTCAAGGGAGGAGATGATTTGACCCCAGCACCACAAAGTCGCATCGCTTCGCACCGCGCAGGTGGAATGAGTGTTGGCAGAGAGTTGAACGGCATTTGTCATCAAAGATGGTGCAAAAGCAATTGATCTCGTCGTTGTGCCAGTGCCGAGTTGGCCTCGTGAATTAGATCCGGTGCACCAGACGTTTCCGTCTCGGATGATGCAGGTGTGTTCATTGCCTGCTGCAGGGGCAGACAGTGCTGGTGTCACAGCAAGACCAGGAACGTTGGGGGTTGCAGATTGCGCAGTGGGGGCGGCAATTGAAAGAACTGACGTAAACAGAGCAGCCGAGAGAACAGAGACGAACTTCATGAGAAGCCTTCACGCTAGTGAGAAACCCACTGCGAGGGACATCGGTCTCTGTTTATGGAGAGAACGGCGTGTATCCCGGTGCAGTGAGAGACCACGGCTGAATTTTTTCAAGGTGAGCAGCGAGTCCGAGAGCCAGACCATCTTGAAAACGCGGAGCAACTACTTGCATTCCGCAAGGTACGCCATGGTCGTCAAGACCCATCGGAACAGAGACAGCAGGGTGCCCTGTGTAGTTATTGTCGGGGGTATTGAGAGTGATCATTGGATCATCGGTTGTGCCCGCGCGTGTTGGTAGTGGGCCTTCAGCAGGCCATGAGCGAGCATTTGCTGTTGGTGTCACGATGACGGTTCCCGCAGTGAGGAGGTCATCAAAGCGTGCAGAAACGTCATGTCGCTTGCGTTGCGCCGCAATGTATTGGTCAACAGTGACAGTAGAGCCGAACTTCAGTTGTGCCTGCACATAATCAGTGAGTTGATCCCAGCGATGCTCTTCGTGACGAAGACTTTGAGTGAGCTCTGCAGTGGAGATGACAAACCAGTTCCAGATTGTTTCGTTGTTGCTCGGTGAGTCGATGCGCTCAACCTGAACACCACTGCGCTCAAGTGCCATCAGGGTGTTCTCAAAGTTCTCTTCAATCTCAGGATCTACATCTGATCGAAAGGTGCGACATGCCAACACCCGCGTCGGCATGACAGGAGCAAAGTGCACTCCGTCGCGAGGGACTGCAAGAAAATCACCACGGGCTTCACCGATTGTGACTGACGCTTCTGTGAGGACATCAGCAACGGTTGCTGATGTCGTGCCTTGCGTTGAGAATTCAATCCAACGCGGCAATATGTTGCGACCAATTGCACCCATGGTTGGTTTGTATCCAACAAGACCTACTGCAGCAGCCGGACCACGAACGCTTCCTCCACCATCTGATGTTGTGGCAAGAGGTGTCAGCCCAGCTGCAAGGGCGGCTGCAGAACCTCCGCTGGAGCCACCGGGAGATTGCGCAGTGTTCCACGGATTGCGTGTGGCGCCATAGACGGCGTTCGACGTGTAAGCCGTGGCACCAAACTCGGGGCTGTTTGTGCGGCCGATGACAATGGCACCAGCGGCACGAAGTCGTTGCACCACCGTGTCGTCAGTTTCGTCGGGGGCTGCATCAACGTATAGACGAGATCCTGAGGTCGTGACGTGTCCCTTCACCCGAGCCATGTCTTTCACCAGAAGTGGTAGTCCTGCGAGTGCACCTTCTCGAGAATGATTTCGTGCAGTCTCTAGTGCCTCTTCGGCGTAGAGAGCCACGACGGCATTTAATTCTTTTGCGGACTCGATTCGTCGAAGACTCTCGTTGACAAGATCAACAGGGTCGATGGCGCCAGAGCGGACACGTGCGGCAAGTTCAGCGAGCATGTAGTGACACTAGTGATGTCACATCGTTGTTCATTAACGGACGGGAACCCAGCGCCAATCAAGGGAAGTAATTGTTGGATCAACGATTTCAAAGATGGACAATCCGATGACAGTCGCACGCGAGGACATTCCTGTGTCGGGGCGGATGTCGGCGTGAGCAGGGGCATTTTCTGCTGCTTGAAGAATTGTGCGGCGCGCAATAGCTGCGTATCCGGCAATCTGCTCGGATACCGCATCAGAGTGTCGCGCTGCAATGAATGCTTCGAGCCGAAATCGACGCCACTGCACATACGACGGTGACATGTAGTTAGTCAGAATTTGAGTGACCATTGCTCGTTGATCGGGTGCAGTGAAAACACCTGCCCAAGAGCGGGCATCGTGTGCCGTTTGTGGGGGGAAAAGCACCTCAAGACAATCCGAAACCAAAGAGTCTTTGTTTTCATACAGACCATAAATGGCACCAACACTCACACCTGCGCGGCGCGCGATACGAGAGACAGTGGCGCGATGTACTCCAGAACGGGCAATGACATATTCACTGGCTGAAATGAGCGCATCACGAACATCGTCGTACGTTGTGGGGAACGCATACGGCGCAACTTCCCGAACTGGACCCGCGGGTTTCGATGGCTTCGTTCCTCTTTGTAATGCGACCATAAAAGATTCCAGAAAAGGAAATGGATCAATGTCTTGAATTGACTCGTTGCTGTATGAAGAGTTCAGGAGAGCTGCGCCAAACACTGTGCAGATGGCTCCGACAACAGCTTGTCGATCTGCTCCATCTGTAGAGGGACCCACGCCGTGGTCTTCCATCAGCCCGTTGATGTCACGTTGAACAACTTCGGCGATGACCTCATCGCGACGAGAGGCCACAATAACTTCCATCGCACTTCCCAGATCGGGAATTGCATCCTCACCACTTGCACGCTCGAACAATTCTCTGATCTGTTCTGAATTCACGGTGGATCGTGAGAGAACAGATTCGATAAGAAGCGACAAGATCTCTGACAACATTGGCCAAAAACTTTTCTCCCACGCAAGGACAACAAGTTCAGACCGATCATCGCATCGCGCGTAGATGGCACCACTGGAGAATCCTGCATCGGCAGCAACACGCGTGAGTGCCATCTGGTCGACTCCAACAGTCCGCACTGCTTTAGCTGCACTCTGTGCAACCTTGAGATCTGTCTGTCGAGACTTCTCCGATTGCCGACTAGCTATTGCCATGGGTTGATTGTCCCACAGCAACCCATGAATTTGTTAGGCAGTGAAAGTGTGCTCTATTCAGATGCGAAGAGATTGTTCACGAGGGGATTGCCCAATCAATGGGGCGGTGGCCTACTTGTTCTAATGCAGTGTTGACCCGTGAAAACGGCTTGCTCCCAAAGAATCCTCGATAGGCAGACAAGGGGGAGGGATGGACCCCTTCAATCACCACGTGATGGGGCTGGGTGATGAGGGATTTCTTCTTTCGCGCATGTGCGCCCCAGAGGAGAAAGACAACAGAATCAGGCTTTTCATTGATTTTTCTGATGATGACATCAGTCAAAGTCTCCCACCCGCGTCCGTAATGAGATCCGGCTTCTCCTTCCCTCACAGTGAGAGTTGTGTTGAGCAAGAGCACTCCTTGTTGTGCCCATGAGATGAGGTTGCCATGAGAAGGAATTGCAGCACCTATGTCGTCGTGTAGTTCTTTCAAAATGTTGCGCAGTGATGGGGGAATCGGTGTTCCTTCTGAAACTGAGAAGGCGAGTCCATCAGCTTGTCCGTCACCGTGATACGGGTCTTGTCCAAGAATGACGACTTTGGTGTCACGCAAAGATGTTGCGTCGAGCGAGGCAAAGACTTTTTCTTGTGGTGGAAACACGTGATGTTCGGAGCGCTCCTCATCAAGAAACTGAGTCATTGATAAAAAATAGGGACTAATGAATTCATTCTGAAGAATGTCGTCCCATGAAGATTTCACGCTGTAATCGTAGAAAACAATCGAAGACTTAGGTACTTCGTAGAAAAGTTTGTCGGTTTTTCGTTTGGAAATTAATTGTTTTTGCGAGAATAGACGACTTATGGATTTGGCACTCGCAATCGACATCGGAGCAACGAAGTTCTCCGTCGGTTTGGTGACTCGTGCCGGAGAACTTGTCGATCGTCTCAATGTTCCTGTTGATCACACAGCGACTGCGGAAGAACTGTTTGATGATCTTGATAAGGCAGTTCAGTCACAACTTGTGAGGGCGCGCGATCATCACGGCGCGACTCCATCTGTTGTTGGGGTGGGTTCTGCCGGTCCGATTACTCGCAATGTTGAAACAGTGTCTCCACTCAATATTCCGCAGTGGAAGAATTTTCCTCTTCGTGATCAGCTTGCATTCAGTACAGGCCTTCCTGTCTTTGGAGATGGTGACGCCAAGGCCCTGGCCCTCGCCGAAGGTTGGTTGGGTGCAGCCAAGGGCGTCGACAACTTCATGGCCATGGTCGTTTCCACCGGTGTGGGCGGCGGAATCGTGCTCAATGGGCAGCTTTTGGACGGCGAAAGCGGCAATGCAGGCCATGTGGGCCATGTGATTGTGGAGCCCAATGGGCGCCGGTGTACCTGCGGAGGCCGTGGCTGCCTGGAAGCAGAGGCCTCGGGACCCGCCATCGAGGCAATTACTGGTCGACCCCCATCTCAGCCCACCTACGAGACAATGGTGCGCACAGGTCGCATGGTCGGACGCGGTGTTGCTTCTGTCTGCAACCTTCTTGATCTCAAACTTGTCTGTGTTGGCGGAAGTGTCGCACTTGGATTTGGTGCAACGTTTTTCAACTCTGCTCAGAAAACTCTTGATGAGTTGTGCGGACTTGAGTTCTCTAAGAATGCTCGCATTGTTCCAGCGCGTCTGGCTGATGAGGGACCACTAGTCGGCGCATCTGCTGTCGGCTGGCGCGGCTTAAATCGCGCCGTGTCTTCTCACGTATAGAAGTAGTTACTTAATCCACTGCAAGAGATCAACTTGCACGCGTGTCATCGGTTGTTGAACATCAATCCATTCACCAATGCTGGGAATAGGGCGTCCTCTAGAAACAATCAACATTGATGTGTGCATGTGTGGTGGTTCCAACACATTGAGACGCTGGCGTTGATAGTGGAACGGACTGCGACCATCTGGGAGAAGCGTGACACCATGCGCTGTTCCGCATCCGACGAGAACGATTTCTCCTGGTCCGTCAACCTTGACTTGGCGATAACCAGCGCGCATGCCAGCTTCAATCGGATGATGATCAACAATGTCCGCAGAGAGCTGCATCATTGACTTATCGCCATGCCATAGCGAAGTTCCAAGACGAATGCGAAAGTCTCGATCAGGATGAGTCGTCCGCAATTTCTCATATGCGGCACTATCAAGATGGCTGACATAAATCGGAAGTCGAGCATCAAGAACATCAAGCCAAGATGTGACATCTTTGAGATGCAACGCGGCGTCGCCGTCAAGCGGTGGATGAATTGCATAACCACGAACTGTGAGTCGCGCATTCTCAATGTCTGACAACAACGATTGCAACATGGCCCTCTCAACGCCGTAGCGCATCGCTGAAGACTGAAGCTTCACAATGACTTCACCACTCCAACCAGCAGAGTTCAGTGCAATCACATGATGAGGCGAACTAATAGTCATCACCGTATTTAGTGGCAAGTTATTTGGTGGGGCGGTGAGTGTGGGCGTGAGAACAATCGGAGTCACGTTGCTCGGAATATCTCGAGCTTCGAACACGGTTCCGACGGCCACTTCGTTACTGAGTTGACCTGCGAGTGGCATGAGATTCCAACGACGAAACCCGTATCCGTTGCCCTTGACGACCGGAACGAGGCCTGGCATTGCCTTGGCAACCCCTTGAACATGTGCGAGCCACCGGGGCTCATTCACTGCAAGTCGAATCGTCACACCTTTGACCGTAGTCGGATTGAACTACGAGTGACTACCGGTAATAAACATCTGAGGTTGCGGTCTCGAATCACGCCAGCCCACACGCCGACGCCATATGCCATGGGGTCAAGAATACGAAGAGTGATATACCCGACGGTATGTCGCGGTTTATTGCGCATGAGTCCGTACATCGCAGGCACGAAAGCACTGAAGACAAAGACTGCTCCGACTCGCAGTGAGAATTGGCCGATGAGAAGTACTGGCGGCCACCAGACTCGCATAATCGCAGAAGTCAGGAGTCGCACCGTGGAGAACCATCCTGTCATCGCCAGTTTCGCTCTTGTTGTGAGTGGGATTTTGGTCTGACGCAACGTGATCGAGAACCACACAAGCATGAGAGGCACGAGAGCGGCTGCGACAAAGACATATCCACTAAGAAGTGCAATGGCTGGAATCAGCATCACGATGTTGGCACGCAGTGGCGCTGCAGTGAACGGATGTTTTCTATCAAGTGATGCTGCGCTGCGTCCGTAGCCGAATCGTTGTTTCAGTAACGCACGTATTGTCATGCGAGGCGCGTGGTGACAAATCACTGTTGGGTCGTATCGGACGGTTCTGCCCTCTTCGACTATTCGCCAAATGAGGTCAACGTCTTCGCCGAGTCGCATTGATGTATCGAATGCATGCATCTCTTTCACTGCGTGGGTGCGAGCGACGAGCACGGCAGCTGGAACATACGAGACACGTGAGAGTGGTCGCACCACGGAAGGAAGGAGACCGAGATCTAAGGGAGAGTGAAAGGTTTCGTACTCGGCAACAAGAGACTCTCCAGATGTGCTCGCAACCCGTGGTGCGACAACATCGACACTCATGTCGGTGAAGTGAGAAGTCAGAGCGAGAAGTTGGTGAGCAGTTACTGATGTGTCGTCGTCGACGAAAGCGACATACGCAGTGGTGACTGCATTGAGCCCAGCGTTCCGTGCAGTTGCGGGACCTTGGTTTGTCGGTAGCCGAATAACCTCGGCGCCACTCAGAACAATGCCAATTGGTGAACAGTCATCAACGACAATGAGGTGCAGTCCGGCGAGCGAATCCACCAATGTTTGCAGGCGTTCTAGGTGTGTTGTCTCGGAAACATATGAGGGGATAACAACTGTGAGATCCGCAGCGTTCCCAGGTGTGTCATACGCCGGGTGAACTGCCCCTTTGGCGAGGAGTCGTTGTGTCAGAGCTGCGTGATTAACGGGAAGAGGTTTGTTGTTTTCGATTGCATCAAGAATCTTTTGACCAGCATCAGTGACTGAGAAATAAGTCAGTGGTGATCCCGCAAGGAGTCCTGATCCATTCTCGGACCGAAACCATTGATCATCAGTTGTGAGACCTGATGTGTTCATTTCTTTGTTGTCCACTCACGGTGGCAGTCAAGTACATGTGCACGAAGAGAGTTGGTGTACAAATCGAGGACAGCTTTCCCGTGAGAAGCAGTTGCAGTGCTTGCATCGCCAATGATTCCGTTTTCAGACACTGCTTGCACCCCACCATCACGCATGGCGTCGATAAGACCAGCATCATGGGTTGCTCCGCGAGCAATCACATTGCTGCGAACTTCATTGGGTGCGATGTGTAACAAAAGAGACGTCTCGGTGTGGCCTGCGTGCATGTCGCCGCCGCTATAGGAAGGAAGAGACCACACGCTGTGTGTGATGCTTTCGTATGCAAGTGCAGAGGTGATTGCTGCCAATGCATCTGCATTGCCGCCGTGCCCATTCGCGATGCACACGCCCGTTGCCCACGATGCAGATCGGCAAATAGCAACAACAGAATCTTTTAATGCCTGTGTGCCGGTACTGAGAGTGCCAGGGAAACCATGGTGCTCATCGCTTGCAGTGATGGAGATTGCTGGCGCCGACATCACATTGACAGTACGGAGGTCTTCGTGACGTAGGACGTCAGCGATCACACGAGTGATGATCATGGTGTCGGTATCAAGCGGCAGATGCGGGCCGTGTTGTTCCCATGCACCGAGGGGAAGAAGAAGAATTGGCCGCGACTCGGCGATTTCTGCAGATGTCGCAGAGCCCATTGAGAACAATCTCTACTTCTTGACGTCGAGAGTGTTCTCGCTACCTGACAAAAGGCGCTTGATGTTCGAAACATGTCGAACTTCAATGAGAAGAGCGATCCCGACAAAAGCGAATACTTCCCATGTCGGCTTCTTCGATAGCGCAATCATGATGATGGGCAGTGGCACAACGACGATGGATGCGATGGAAGCCTTCTTCGTGAGCTTCATCAGTGAGATCCATGTGATGGCACAGATGATCATGAAGAGTGGATGCAATGGCAACAACAGGCCAGCGCCTGTGGCAACACCCTTGCCGCCTTTGAATTTACGAGTGATGGGGAAGAGGTGTCCGAGAATTGCAAAAGCTCCGCACACGTAAGCAATGGGGCGATCGCCTAAGAAGATGGCAGCAGGAATGGCTCCCTTTGCGGCATCAATTGCGAAAACAATGGAGCCGTATTTCCAGCCCAAAGCACGTGCAACGTTGCTTGCACCGGGGTTGCCTGAGCCGAATGTTGTGATGTCGACGCCTTTGGTGCGAGCAACAACAATGGCGCTGGGAATGGTGCCGACGAAGTACGACGCAATTGCTGCAAGAACAACAACGACTGGACTCATGAGTTGACCTTGATGCGGGCTGGCTTTGAGTGGTCCATAGAAGGACGTGGAAGAAGTGCAACGGGAACAGCCCCCAGCAACTTCTCTCCGTCTCCGCCGACACATTCTGGGTCGGGGCCATCGAGTGGAATGCCTGTGAAGAACTTGGCAGCCATGCATCCGCCTTGACATGCATCAAAGGCACCGCACGATGCACATGCACCGGCACTTTGTGGTTCACGAAGTTCGAGGAACAAATCAGATCCGCGCCACACCTTGGTGAATCCGCCATCGTCTAAAACATTTCCTGCTTTGAAGTCTTCATGAATCACGAACGGGCATGCATACACATCACCTAATGGATCGATGAGACACACCACGCGACCTGCTCCACACATGTTGAGGCCGGGGAGTGATTCACCAAATGCATTTAGGTGGAAGAAGGAGTCACCAGTAAGAACGTTTTCTCCATGCGCCAACAGCCAGTCGTAAATCTGACGCTGTTGTGCGTTGGTGGGGTGCAATTCATTCCATGTGTCGGCGCCGCGGCCGGCAGGACGAAGACGCGTAATTCGAAGTTGTGCACCAAACGAATCTGCGAGTGCTTTGAACTCATCGAGTTGATCAACGTTGTGACGTGTCACAACAACAGAGATTTTGAATTGACCAAAGCCTGCATCGCGAAGATTTTCCATTGCAGTAATTGCTGTGGCGTATGAGCCTTCGCCGCGCACTGCATCGTTGACCTCTGCGGTGGTTCCATCGAGACTGATTTGAATGTCGAGGTAGTCCATCGTGGCAAGACGCTCTGCATTTTTCTTGTCGATGAATGCACCGTTGGTGGAGAACTTCACTCCGATGCCATTGGAGATGGAGTGTTCGAGAATTTCAAAGAAGTCACGACGCACCATTGGCTCGCCGCCACCGATGTTGATGTAGAACACCTGCAAGTCACGCAGTTCATCAAGAACAGCTTTTGCCTGCTCTGTTGACAACTCACGCTCGTCGCGCTGACCAGAACTTGAGAGGCAGTGGACACATGCAAGGTTGCAGGCGTAGGTGAGTTCCCATGTGAGACAAATAGGGGCATCGAGCCCTGACTTCATCTGGGTAACGAGGCTTTCAGCGGACACGAATGATCTCCGATGTGGTGAGAGTGGAAAGTGCCTTCACGAAGGAAGGCCAGCGCTGCTCCTCGACTCCTTCACCGGCGAGTGCATCGCGAAGTGAGGGATACGTGGAGACATTGCGTACCACCCGAACAATGTCGGGATGGCGAAGAAAGACGAGGCGTCGGTTGCCATAGTGATAGGCGAGCGCCCCGAAGGGCTCGGGTCGCAGGGCGACCTGCGGGTGCATCTCGCACGCCGACTCGAGCGTGAGGGTCATAACGGCTGAGCCTGAGGGCTCAGTAGACACCGCACATGCCATCAATGGAGATTTCCTCAACGAGGAGCTCTTCAGTGACGACTGCTTCGGTGGCTTCGACCTGCTCGGTGACTTGGGTCTGTGGGGTGTCTTGTTCCATGCCTATGAGAGTACCCCCGCAAGGCCCCACTAGAGAAGGTTGGGGGCCTGTGAGTAATCTTCAAGGACACCAGTTGGGCCTCGTCCAACTGACCGAACCAAAGGGGACGTCATGAAGACGAAGGCAGCAGTGCTCTGGGAAGTTAATGCTCCATGGAGCGTCGAAGAGATCGAGCTTGATGCTCCTGGTCCAGGCGAAGTTCTGGTCAAGATTGCCGCATCAGGCATGTGCCACTCAGATGAGCACCTCACAACAGGCGACCTTCCATTCGCTCTGCCCATCGTGGGCGGCCACGAAGGTGCCGGCGTTGTTGAGCAGGTCGGCGAAGGCGTCAGCTGGATTGCCCCTGGCGATCACGTGGTGTTCGGCTTCATCCCATCATGTGGCCGTTGCCCAAGCTGCTCCACCGGCCATCAGAACTTGTGCGACCTCGGTGCACTCATGGGACTTGGTCTTCAGATTTCTGACGGCACCTCACGTCACCACGCACAAGGCAAAGACCTCACGCTCATGTGCATGCTCGGAACCTTCGCTCATCACACAGTGGTGAACGAAGCATCGTGCATCAAGATCGAAAAAGATGTTCCTCTCGACAAGGCATGCTTGCTCGGTTGCGGTGTTGTCACCGGTTGGGGTTCGGCTGTGTATGCAGCAGATGTTGCTCCTGGTGACACTGTCGTTGTTGTCGGCGTTGGCGGTATCGGTGCGAACGCAATTCAGGGCGCAAAGCTCGCTGGTGCAAAGCGCATCGTCGCTATCGACCCGGTCGAGTTCAAGCGCGAAAAGGCAATGGAATTCGGTGCAACTCACACAGTGAGCTCAATGGCCGAAGCATTGCCGTTCTTGCAAGAGCTCACATGGGGAACCATGGCAAACAAGGTCATCTTGACAATGGGTGTGGGCGATGGCCAGCTCATGGGTGAAGCAATGGCACTTGCTGCAAAGCGTGGTCGCGTTGTTGTCACCAACATTCACCCTGCTTTTGAAATGGGTGGAGCAAACATGAGCCTTCTTGACCTCACATTGATGGAGAAGCAAGTTGTTGGTTCATTGTTCGGTTCGGGTAACCCACGTGCCGATATTCCAAAACTTCTTGGCATGTACCGCGAAGGACAACTTGATCTCGACGGCTTGGTGACAAACACCTACACGCTCGATGACATCAACCAGGGATACCAAGACATGCGCGATGGCAAGAACATCCGCGGCGTTCTCGTTTACGAATAAATCAACCGCTTAGAAAACTTTCAGGGGGAATCATGAAATCACGTGCTGCTGTTTTGTACGGAATGGATCAGCCATGGGTCGTCGAAGAGATTGAAGTCGACGAACCAAAGGCGAATGAAGTTCTCGTCAACTGGAAAGTCTCCGGCATGTGCCACTCAGACGAGCACTTCGTCACGGGTGACATGGTTCCTCCGAAGGAACTCCTCGCCATGATGGGCGTGGATGATTTCTTCCCGTTCATCGGCGGTCACGAAGGTGCTGGCGTTGTGGTGAAGTGTGGCCCCGGCGTCACGACATTGCAGCCCGGCGACCATGTGTCAGCCAGCTTCGTCCCATCTTGTGGGCGGTGCCGTTATTGCTCCACAGGGCGTCAAAACCTCTGCAATTTGGGCGCAGGAACCCTCACAGGCGGCATGATCACGGACGGCACTCACCGTCACCATGTCAAAGATGGTCGCCCCGTGAAGCTGATGGCCAAGTTGGGCACATTCTCTGAATACGCAACGGTGGCAGAAGCATCACTCATCAAGGTGGAGAAAGATCTTCCACTCGATGCAGTTGCATTGGTGTCGTGTGGTGTTGCAACGGGTTGGGGCTCAGCCACGAACCGCGCCGACACGCAACCTGGTGACACTGTTGTCGTTGTTGGCATCGGTGGCATAGGCATTAACGCCGTGCAAGGTGCTCGCATGGCTGGCGCAAAGCGCATCATCGCAATTGACCCTGTGGAGTTCAAGCGCGAGAAGGCAATGGAGTTCGGTGCAACGCATACGTTCTCATCGATGGCCGAAGCAATTCCTCACATCAATGAATTGACATGGGGTGAAATGGCGGATCGCGTCATCATGACCCCCGGCGTGTTGCACGGCAACATGATGGGCGAGGGCATGGCAATGGTTGGCAAGGGTGGCACATGTGTTGTCACTGCAATCTCGCCAATGCATGAGACAAGCGCCGATATCAACCTCTTCCAGTTGGCAATGTGGAACAAAGAAGTCAAGGGAACCATCTTTGGCAGCTTGAACCCACGTGCAGACATTCCAAAACTTCTCGACATGTATCGCGTTGGTGACCTCAAGCTTGATGAACTGATTACAAAGCGGTACACGCTTGATCAGATCAATGAGGGTTACCAGGCAATGCGTGACGGCGAAAACATTCGCGGCGTCATTGTCAATGACTAGCGCTGCATCTCTGCGCAACACGCTCTCATCACATGTGGTGGGGCGCACGCGTGAACTCGAATTAGTTCTTGCGGCGCTGGCTGCAGATCGTCACGTGTTGTTAGAAGGTCCTCCGGGAACTGGCAAGTCAACGTTGTTGCGAGCCGTTGCTCAAGGCTTAGGTATCGGATTCGAATTTGTCGAAGGCAATGCCGAGTTAACTCCTGCCCGTTTGGTGGGTCACTTCGACCCCGCACGTGTTCTCAACGAGGGCTATGACCCATCGGTGTTTGTTGATGGCCCGTTGGTCTCTGCGATGCGCGATGGTTCTTTGTTGTATGTCGAAGAGATCAATCGCATTCCCGAAGAAACACTTAACGTTCTCATCACTGTGATGAGTGAAGCTGAATTGAATGTTCCACGTTTGGGTCGTATTGCTGCTTCGCCTGGCTTCCGCTTGGTTGCTGCGATGAACCCTTTTGATGCAGTGGGTACAGCACGAATCTCTGGCGCGGTGTACGACCGCGTGTGTCGTGTCGGTAGAAGTTGTTCGTCGTACTCGTCAGCATCCTGACTTGCGCGTGGGCTCATCTGTTCGTGGCGCCGTTGACTTTGCAAAAGTGGCAGTTTCATTGGCTGAATTGCGCGAATCAACTGTTGATCAACCAAGTGTGGGCGTCGATGCCGCATTGGTTGCATTGTCAGGACGCGTGCGTGTGCGTGAAGGTGGCGTACGTACGTCTGAAGAAATCGTCACAGAGATTTGGCAAGACGTTTTTGGGCGTGTTGAAGGAGACCCTGGCGAGGGAAAAGCTGGAGCCCCGACGAACCGGGGCACGACCTCCCTCTAACAAAGGAAGGCGAAGCCGCCGACCAAGCCGTTGCGGATGCAGGCAAGCGAACAACGTCTCGTCGAGACTTGTCACGCAATGACAACTTCGAACAAATTTCTCCTGAAGTAGGAGAACTCGATGAGTACGCAGTTGATGAAGCAATGCAGAACAGTCCCGATGAAATGCTGGGATTACTCGCAGACCTCACGGGTGCAACGGACCCGAAATTGCGAGAGTTAGCAAAGCGTCTCGCTGGCAGATTGATGTTGGATCTTGGCGCACGCGGACGCGCTCGACCACGTGGCATCGGCAAGATGGTGGAACAGGCATACAGCCCAGAGGCTGGTGACATCGACATTGATGCGAGTCTTGAAGCAATCAGTGAATCCCGTCGCGGGCATGCCATCGACCCAGATCGTTTACGTGTGCGCGGTTGGCGCAAACCGGGCACTGCTTTCTGCTTGTTGTTAGATCGCAGTGGCTCTATGGGTGGTCAGCCATTGGCGACGAATGCCGTGGCAACTGCATCAATTGCAAGTCGCAATCCTGAGGACTACAGCGTGATTGCATTTGGCAAAGATGTCGTCGTGACAAAGAGTCAGGATGTACCGAAGTCGAGTGAGCGTGTGATTAATGATGTGCTCACATTGCGGGGGCACGGTACAACCGACCTCGCCGGTGCATTGTTGGCTGCACGCCAACAGTTGTCACGATCACGTGCGGGTCGTCGTATCACGATTCTTTTGTCTGATTGTCGAGCAACGGTCGAAGGCGATGCTGAGATGGCGGCACATGGCATGGAAGAACTGATTGTGATTGCTCCACGTGATGATCACGATGAAGCACGTGCGTTTGCAAACAGAGTGGGCGCGCGTTTGGCTCTTGTCGGGGGTCCCAGCGAGATTCCTGAAGTCATTGCGTTTGCATTGGAAGCAAGCGCGTAGACGCCGTATTTATTGACGAATCAGTATTGACAGGTGGGATCGTTCGGGGGAACCACTCCGCGTGTGTCCTGATCAATACTGACGGAAGGAACGGTGGTGGTTGTGGTCGTCGTGGTCTTTGCAGTGGCGAGATTATTGCTGCCGGTTGGCGTTGTTGCCGTGGGGCTCACTGCAATTGCGTCTGCGCTCGACTTTGAAACACTGGGAACTGATGCCAGTGCAACGAGAGTTGTCACTGTGGGAATCAAACTCGAAGCCGCTGCACCCTTGATTGTGGTGCTGAGACTTGCCTTGCCTTGGAAGACGGACAGAATCTTCTTTGAGGTGCTGCTCTCAAGGTCAGGAAGAATAACTGCAGCCTGATCGATCATGGTTCCTGTGCCGGGCATTGTGTAACTGCCCATCGTCTCAGTGTCAAAGTTCTTCATTGCTTGACCTAATTGCAACACAGTGAGTGGTGTGAGCTTGTCGTCAGTGATGATGTTCTTGAGTGCAGCGTTCATAATGCCCGTTGCCACACGTGGGTTCGTGCGAGCTTTATCAAGAGACTTGCGGATGACTCGCTTCATGAAATCTTGCTGGCGTGAGATACGGCCGTAGTCAGAGGTGCCGTCAGTGCGCCATTTGAGCGTTGCAGGGTCGTACCAGGAGTAGTGACGAGAACGCATGTAGGCCAATGCATGGTCACCTTGGAAGGTGTAACACACGCGTGCACGGAGAACCTTGAAGCCTGTTCGCTTGTCTCGAGCCTTGTATTGGAAAGGAACTCGTACGCCACCAACAGCGTTGACGATGCCTGCGAAAGCGCAGAAGTCAACATTGATGTAGTGGTCAATGCTGATATCGAAGTTTTCTTTCAGAGTGCGAATCAACCGGTTGGGGTCGTTCTTGTTGAAGTTGGCGTTAATACGATTACTGCGTGACGAGCCAGCTTGCTTGACCCACATGTCACGTGGGAAAGAAAGAATTGCTGCTTGGTTATCAATGGGGTTCACGCGCACAACCATGAGAGAGTCGGATCGACTGCCATAGGCGCTGCGCTTGCCAAAGCCGCCGTAGAACGGTGAGTCCTTGCTGATACAGGCGTTGTTATCAGAACCCGTGATGAGGAAGTTCTTTGCAGTGCGATCGCCTTCAGGAAGGTTCAGGTCACCATCTGAGTTGTTGGTGGTGTCAATGGCGACTACTTGACGATTGCCCAGCTTCCAGTTGGCGTACAACAAACCAGAGCCAGCAAGAATTGTGACGACAGCCAACGCGATGTTGAAGAACACAAAAATGCGTTGCTTCCCACTGTGGCGAGGTTTCTTGATGGCGTCCGACATGCGTGTGTAACCGTAGTTCTCGGGGTGGCTCAGAGGTCGTCGTTGTGGGGGAGAGTGGGCTATTCCACAGGTGGAGCAAGGGTTACAGCCACAGAAACCTCTGAAACATCTGCAATTGAGCTGGTCCAGTTGGCGACTGAACCGGCGTTGGCGATGTCTTCCCAACCAGCGGTGATGGCCTTCATTGAAGAGTCAGACGCTGTGATTGCTGCCAATTCAACAACGGCACGCTGGCTGACTTTGGCCTCTGTCTTGGCGCGGCGAATGAGCGCGAGAGTTCCACAGACTGCGTCAATGAATGCATCGTCTGCATCGATCGAAAGTCCTGCGGTGAGTTCCTGTGAGTTCGGCCATGTTGCTTGATGAATGGAACCGGCCTGCCACCAACTCCAGACTTCCTCAGTTGCGAATGGGAGAATCGGTGCAAAGAGACGCTGCAAGGTTGACAACGCACGGCACAAAGCGGCGCGAGCTGATGCTGCACCTTCTGCATTGCCGCCTTCACCGTATGCACGCGTCTTGACGAGTTCGACATAGTCGTCACAGAACCACCAGAAGAATGATTCTGTGCGTTCAAGAACTCGTGCGTAGTCGTAATTCTCAAATGCAGTCGTGCATTCATCAACGACCGCAGCAAGACGACGCAACATGGCGGCGTCGATGTGATGTGAAGGAGTGATTGTTTCATCTGCGTCACCAAAGCCGAGAACGAACTTGGTCACGTTCAGCAGCTTTGTTGCAAGCTTGCGACCAACTTTCATTTGGTCTTCGCTAAATGCAGTGTCGATGCCAGGTCGTGCGCCTGCAGCCCAGTAGCGAACTGCGTCGCTGCCGTACTTTTCAAAGAGATCTATCGGAGTGACAACATTGCCCTTCGACTTCGACATCTTCTTGCGATCAGGATCGAGAATCCATCCGGACATTGCAGCGTTACTCCAGGGAGCCATGCCATGTTCGAAGTGAGAACGCACCATGGTGGAGAACAACCACGTACGAATGATGTCGTGACCTTGCGGGCGAACATCAAATGGGTACACGCGTGAGAAAAGGTCGGCATCGTCTTCCCACTTCGCAGCGATCTGCGGTGTGAGTGATGAGGTTGCCCACGTGTCCATGACATCGGGGTCACCGATGAAGCCGCCAGCGACGCCACGTTGATCTGCGGTAAATCCAGCTGGCACGTCGGTGCTGGGGTCAATTGGCAATGCTGATTCCTCAGGGACAATTGGGTTGTCATGCATGATTTCGCCCTGGGCATCAAGCGGATACCACACAGGAACAGGCACGCCGAAGTAGCGCTGACGGCTGACAAGCCAGTCACCATTGAGTCCTTCGACCCAGTTGGAATAGCGATGTCGCATGTGGTCGGGGTGCCATGTGAGGCCTGCACCACGCGCCAATAACTCATCACGCAATGCGGTGTCACGACCGCCGTTGCGGATGTACCACTGACGGCTTGTCACGATTTCGAGAGGACGATCGCCCTTTTCGTAGAACTTCACAGGGTGCGTAATGGGGCGAGGCTCGCCGACCATTTCACCGTGCTCCATCAGCATCGTGGCGATTGCAGTTTGTGCTTGCTTCGCAGACTTGCCAACAAGTGAAGCGAAGTGTTCGAGACCAGTTGCATCAGTCAGTCCCTGAGGAGCATCAGCAACAAGGCGACCATCGCGGGCGATGATGGGCCGCATCTGCAGTTGCAGTTCTCGCCACCAAATCACGTCGGTGAGATCACCGAATGTGCAACACATTGCAATGCCAGTGCCCTTATCGGGTTGAGCAAGTGGATGTGCCAGCACAGGAACTTCGACGTTGAACAACGGAGAACGCACTGTCTTGCCGAAGTACGGGATGTAGCGCTCATCTTCAGGATGTGCAATCAGTGCAACACATGCTGGAAGAAGTTCGGGACGTGTTGTGTCAATGAGAATGTCACCAGAACCATCTGACTTGTGAAACTTCACGGTGTGATACGCACCAGGGCGTTCGCGATCTTCTAGTTCAGCTTGTGCAACTGCAGTTTTGAAATCAACATCCCAGAGAGTGGGGGCTTCTTGTGTGTATGCCTCACCGCGCTTCAAGTTGCGAAGGAACGCGCGCTGACTTGTGCGACGGGAACGCTCATCAATTGTTGTGTAGAGAAGTGACCAATCAACAGAGAGTCCCAGTTGGCGGAAGAGATCTTCGAAAACCTTTTCGTCTTCAGCGGTGAGCTCTTCGCACAACTCGATGAAGTTCGGACGTGAGACAGGAACTGGTTTGTGATCCTTTGGTGGGTCGCCGCGAAATGGTGGCTGCAAATGAGGAACGTACGGAACCGAAGCGTCACATGACACCCCGAAGTAATTTTGTACGCGACGCTCGGTGGGCAGGCCGTTGTCGTCCCAACCCATGGGGTAGAAAACGCTCTTGCCGCGCATGCGCCAGAACCGAGCGACAGTGTCGGTGTGGGTATAGGAGAAGACGTGGCCCATGTGCAAAGAGCCGCTGACCGTGGGGGGTGGGGTATCGATTGCGAACACATTCGAGCGCTCGGCGGAGCGATTAAAGGAATATGTGCCCTGCGACTCCCAAGAAGTGACCCATTTGGGTTCGATGTCGTCAAGGGAGGGCTTCTCAGGGACAGTGGACATAGGTCTTAAATCGTAGGCTTGTCAGAGTGCTGAACCTCTACGACACCGCCACCAAGAGCGTGAAACCTCTCGCCATGCGAGAGCCGGGCAAGGTCAGCATCTACCTCTGCGGCCCCACGGTGTACGGGCCACCCCATCTGGGCCATGGCCGGGCCACTTTGGTCTACGACATCCTGCGCCGGTACCTCTCTTATACGGGTCTTCAGGTTCGCCTGGTCTCGAACATCACCGATATCGACGACAAGATCATCGACCGCGCCCAGCGCGAGGGTCGCCCCTGGAACGAGATCACCGACAAATGCGAAAACGTGTGGTTTGAGGCGATGGGCAAGTTGGGTGTTCAGCGCCCCGACGATGTTCCCCATGCCACGGAATACGTGCAGCAGATGGTGGACATGATTGCCACGTTGATTGGTCGCGATGCCGCGTACGTCACCGATGATGGCGTGTACCTCAGCATTGCTGCAGTGCCCGACTACGGCTTGCTTGCACATCAGAGCGTTGATGACATGTTGAGCGGCGGTGGCGACCGTGAAGTGCTTGGTGCTGGCAATAAGAAGCACCCTGCTGACTTTGCATTGTGGAAATTCACTAAGCCCGGCGAGCCAGCGTGGCCATCACCGTGGGGCGAAGGTCGTCCGGGCTGGCACAGCGAGTGTGTGGTGATGAGCCTGGAACTTCTTGGTGAAGGGTTTGACCTTCACTGCGGTGGAGCAGATCTTCGTTTCCCGCACCATGAGAACGAACGTGCACAAGCTGTTGCGCTCGGCAAAACATTCGCGAATCATTGGATGCACAACGGCTTTGTTGTGGACCTTGAAGGCGAAAAGATGTCAAAGAGTCTTGGCAACGTGATGAACCTTCTCGACTTGCTTGAGAAGTATGACGCCCGTGCGTATCGCATGTTGTTGTTGCAGACTCATTACCGCTCACCAGTGCGTGTTGGTCAAGACAACATCGACTCCTGTGTTGCGGCGCTCGCTGGTCTTGATTCGTTTGCTGCGCGCACTGCTTCGTATGCAGGTGGTGTTGCTGACCGCGACATTGTTGCGATGTTCCGCGCATCGATGGATAACGATCTTGATACTCCTGCCGCCATGGCGTTGGTGTTTGACACTGTGCGCCGTGCAAACATTGCAACCGACTCAGGGAAAGATGCGGCTGTTCCCGCAATGCGCGCAGCAGTGATTGAGTTG
Organism: Ilumatobacteraceae bacterium; assembly: GCA_021298435.1. Lineage (GTDB taxonomy): Bacteria > Actinomycetota > Acidimicrobiia > Acidimicrobiales > Ilumatobacteraceae > UBA2093. The sequence continues at coordinate 47,325 of JAJTFJ010000005.1, read as the reverse complement.
CTTGAATCACTGGGGCTCTCGTTGTCGTCAGGTGAAGACAACGATGATGACATCATCGCGAAGGGTCGAGCACTTGATGAAGCTCGCGCCGCAAAAGATTTTGCAACAGCAGATGCAATTCGTATTGAGTTGCAGAACCTTGGATATCTCGTAGAAACCTTTAAGGAAGGCACGCGCATTCGTCGTGGCTAAGCGCGAACGCACACCAATGCCTGCGGGTTATTGGATTATTTGGACAACTGTCGCTCTCGACCTCATTGGTTTTGGCATCATCGTGCCCATCCTCGGTCATTACGCGGAAACATTTGGTGCCAATGGACTCCAGGTAGGTCTCATGTTCGCCACGTTCTCAGTTGCGCAGATGATTTTTGCGCCGATTCTTGGGCGTGTTTCTGATCGCATCGGACGCAAGCCAGTCATCATCTTTTCGCTTGTCGGTACTGCGGTGGGAAGCATCGTGACGGGTTTGGCAGGGGCGTTGTGGGTGTTGTTCCTCGGACGTGCACTTGACGGCGCATCAGGTGCGAGTGTTGCCGTCGCGCAGGGTGCGGTGGCCGATATTGCTCCACCAGAACAGCGCGCCAAGTTGATGGGAATGATGGGCGCAGCATTCGGTGTGGGTTTTGTTGTTGGCCCCGCACTTGGCGGACTCGCCGCTTTGGGCGGGCCTCACGTTCCGTTCTTTGTTGCGGGTGCGATTGCTGCGGTGAATGCAGTGATCGCAATCTTTCGACTTCCGGAAACAAAACCAGATACATCACATGTGCCAGTCACTTCGAGAAAGCGCAGTGCACTGTCGCCTGCGTTACAGCGTTTTGCGATTGTTGGCTTTATATCGATGCTCGGCTTCGCCGGTTTTGAATCGACTTTTTCTCTGTGGGGCAAAGAGAACGCAAATTTCGGATTCACCAGTGGCACTGCCTCATTGGTTTTTGTCTTCGTCGGCATCACGTTGGTCGGAGTGCAGGGTGGTCTCATCGGACCTCTCACAGCCAAACTTGGTTCACGAAAATTGCTGCGTCTTGGTCTTGTGTTAGTTGCAGTGGGACTGTTGTTGTTGAGTCTTGCAACGTCGTGGATCGTGTTGCTCGTTGCACTGTTTCTGTTATCCGTCGGTCAAGGATTCTCTAGCCCGTCGGGTAGCTCACTTGTGGCGGAACTTGCACCAGTGGAGCGACGCGGAGAAGCAATTGGTTATCAACAAAGCACAGCGGCATTTGGTCGTATCGCCGGCCCAGTAATGGCTGGCTTGTTGTTCGACCGCGTCGGGATCAGCGCACCGTTCGCAGTGAGTGGCGTACTGATGATGGTGGCGCTCATGGCTGTGTGGAGCATTACTCGCCCTGCCACAGTTGCTGCTCAGTAACTAGCGAAGAGAGTTCACCATTGCGGCCATGATGGCCACGGAGATGGCTTGCGATGTTCCGATCGCTGCGACCATCTTCCACGTCTGTGCACGGAAACCTTTTTCCATTGCAATGCGTACCTCTGCGATGTCGGCTTTGAGTTCCGCCTTGATCTCGGCCATCTCGGCGCGGAGTTCTAACTTGGCCATCGTGACGTCGTCTTTTGTGGCGAGGTGGGACCATCCGGCTGGCGGTAAGTGCTCCATCAGAATGTCCCCCTCTCGGTTGCCGAGGACCTCACGGATTCGAGAATGAAGAATCCATCGGTCTGTTTCGATTGTGCTCAAAGTACACCTCTTTTTCTGCTTGTGTCCGTGAGATGTGCACTCCAAAACCCTTGTACGGCATGATGAAAAATCGGCACCCTGTGAAATCTGCCGAAGACACTCCACTACTTGTGCTGTTGGCAATACCCGCTAGTAACTTTGAGCCATGGCTGAATTTTCCCTCCACCTCAACGATGACCAATTGCAGATCAAAGACTGGGTGCACCAGTTTGCAAAAGATGTGATTCGCCCCAATGCAATTGAGTGGGATGAGCGCGAAGAGTTCCCATGGCCGATCGTGCAAGAGGCCGCAAAGATCGGTATGTACGGCTGGGAGTTCTTGATGAACAACATGTCAGACCCCACTGGTTTGACAATGCCTGTCACGATTGAGGAGATGTTCTGGGGCGATGCCGGTATCGGTATGGCCATCATGGGTTCCGGTTTGGCAGCTGCAGGTATTGCCGGTAACGGCACACCAGCACAAGTAGCGGAGTGGGTGCCACAGTGTTACGGCGATGCAAATGATGTGAAGCTCGGAGCATTCTGCGTATCTGAACCAGATGCCGGCTCTGACGTGTCGTCACTTCGCACACGTGCCGTGTACGACGAAGCAAAAGATGAATGGGTATTGAACGGTACAAAGGCATGGATCACCAACGGTGGTATTGCAAACGTGCACGTTGTGGTGGCAGCAGTTGATCCTGCACTCAAGGGTCGCGGTCAGGCGTCCTTCATCATTCCTCCCAACACAAAGGGTTGCAGCCAAGGTCAGAAGTATTTGAAGCACGGCATTCGTGCATCGCACACGTCAGAAGTGGTGTTGGACGATGTGCGCATTCCTGGTCATTGCTTGTTGGGCGGCAAGGAAAAGCTTGATGCAAAGCTTGCTCGTGCACGCGACATCGGCAAGACCGGCGAAGCACAGCCTGCAATGAAGACGTTCGAGTCGACTCGTCCAGCAGTGGGTGCACAAGCACTTGGTGTTGCACGTGCTGCCTACGAAATCGCGTTGGACTATGCCAAGGAGCGCACCGCGTTCGGCAAGCCCATCATCATGAACCAAGCAATTGCGTTCAAGTTGGCCAACATGGCAACACAAATTGATGCATCACGTTTGCTCATCTGGCGCGCCTCTTGGTTGGGTCGCAATGGCGGCTTCACCAACGCTGAAGGTTCAATGTCGAAGTACTACGCATCAGAAACTGCAGTGCGCGTGACTGAAGAAGCAATTCAAATTCTCGGTGGCTATGGCTATACACGTGAGTACCACGTCGAGCGCATGCACCGCGATGCGAAGATTCACACCATCTTTGAGGGCACTTCAGAGATTCAGCAACTGGTGATTGCTCGTGCAATCTCCGGCATGCGCATCGAATAGAGCGCTGCGCCTACAGCGTGTCGACTTGGTGTATCGCGTTCACACTGAGGCGACGAAGTGGGCCAAAAAAGCCCACCAAAAGTGTGACGGCAATAAACAATGCGCCAATCACAAATAGCAATGGCGCAATAGCAACCGATTGCACAATCAATCCCAGTGCCAATGTTCCAACGGGAAGCGCTAAGTGCGTGAGAGAAAACTGCGTGCCAAACACAGGGCCGTGAAGATGTTGCGGCACTCGTCGTTGTACCAAGTAATTGGTGAGTGGGCTGACGGGGCCGAATGCAAGTCCGAGTGCAAGCCCAAGACCAATAAATGCGATTGCGTCAGGAAGGAATGCCATTGCGCACACCACTGCTCCGATGAGCGACATTGAAATGACCACAAGATTCCTGGGCGAGAGAATGCGAACGGCACGATGAAACTGCAGTGCGCCGATCACAATGCCGACGGACATTGCTGACAATACAAAGCCCAATATTTGCGGCTCGTCAAGGTCTTGGAAGTAGCGCGACAACACAATGGACTCAACCGGCATATAGATGGCGGTGAGCATTGTGTAGAGACCGACGAGTGACAACAGCGGTTTGTCGAGCCACAGAGTGCTCACACCAAGGCGTGTTTCACCGACAACGTTGCTGACGGAGAAGGCTTTGCCTTTCTCGCCTCGCACGGTGATGACCGGAATAAATGATGCGGTTGCCGAAGCGAAAACAAATACAACTGCAATCACATAGAAGGTTGCGTTCACGCCGATGACGCTGATTGCCAAAGCTGCTGCTGTGGGGCCGATCACAGTGCCAATAGTTGCAACGGCTTCATAGGTACCGTTGAACTTGGTGAGGGAGAGTCCTTCTTTTTCGACAACCGGCTGAATAAGTGACTTACGCGCAGTTGCTCCTGCAGGGTCAAACATTGCTCCGACGATTGCGATGATGAGAAGAGATGCAATGTTGAGTCCGAACACTGTTCCGACGATGGGAAAGAGGAGTACCGACGTGGCTGAGATGATGTCAGCCCAGACGGATACAGGACGTGCACCGAGCACTGCAATCAGTCCGCCAATGAGTGGTGCAGTAAAGATGACGGAGAGCCCACTGAGCCCGAGAACGATTCCGGCTTGCGCTGAGGATCCAGTGGTTTCCAGAACCAACCATGGGATTGCAACATGAACGGCAGAGTTTCCCGCAGCGCCAAAGAATGCCGACAATGCGAGCAGCTTGCTGAGGCTCACCTTCACCTCTTCAAAACAGAGCGCACAACGTCATCGAAGTAACGAGACATGTCTGGTCCAACTCCGCTACGAATGTCAAAGCCTTCAATGTGAATGTGACGCGCACCGTATTGACGCAGTCCGCTCTTCATTGATTTGACGAGGGAATCAGGCCCACACATCACGATGTGTGCGCCATTCAAGTCGTGATTAGCAATCGCTGTGGTGACATGCTCTGGCTGAATGCGATTCTTCTCGTCAGAAGCATGAACATGGAGATGAATACGCCCTTCGTGTGCTGCCTGTTCAAGAGCAGTAATCGCAGGCGCAGTGTCTCGAGACGGAACGCAATAGAAGAGGTGTGGTGTCGGTCCATCATCAGACTGCTGCGAAATGGCGGCACCCAGGAATGGCGTGATGCCCACACCACCTGCGATCCAGACAACTTGATCAACATGCTGATGGGGGATGGGGGCTAAACGTCCGTACGCACCTTCCACAACAACGCGGTCGTTCACAGCAAGTGACTCGATGAGGTGATGAGTCCAATCACCCAGATCACGGATGACGAATCGGAGAACAGGCTCATCTGGTGACGATGCAATGGTGAACGGATGTGGTTCCCCCAAACCAGGGACTTTCACTGTGAGAAAAACAAACTGCCCCAATTGATACTTGAGAGCTTTGCCAATGGGTTCGAGCTCAATCGTGATGACATTGCCGGTGTGTTCTATGTGTGAGACACGATGAAGTTTTCCTTTGCGGAACATGTCGCGCCACACCACTCGATACACCCATGCGGCAATTCCAAGAAACATGAACCCCGTGAACCATGCACCCCAGAATGAATCATTTGCATAGGGCTTTGTTGCTGTGTAGAAGTGCCAGCACGCAAATGCATACGGAAGAATCAGAAGCTTGTGGGTGAAACGCCACCATCGAGTGGGAATCCAGCGGAGAAGACTGATTCCCACGAGGATGTAAAGAAGGGTTGATCCAGTCTCGGCTAAGTCTTCAGCTGCGTCGGCAACGTCCCGAGATGCTCCGCGGATTCCTTTGATGTCGTCTGTTGTTTCCATATGAAGCCACATGGCACCAACGGACAATGCGCCCAACCAGCGGTGCCAGATGTACATGCGATCCACACCACCGAATATTTGCTCGAGTGGAAGAACGCGTGTGGAGAGAAGATTGCTCCACGTCATCATCATGATGGAAACAGAACCAATGAAGAGCGCAAATGCGGCATTGCCATCGCCGATGGTGTCGGGAAAGGCAAACCAACCCACGCAAATAGTGATGATTGCCAAGACGGGCCCAATCCACGTGGATGACACGTGCAGTGGCTGTGGTCTCTGAGGCTTGGTGAGGCGCCAATCAGAGCGTGTACCGAGAAGCTTCTTGATGAGGACTTCGGCTCGTTGAATCATGCTTTGGGGCATCACGAGACAATACTCGCGTCCGTCTGACTCGTGAGTGCAAGAATGGGAATTGTGAACGAGAGCAATACAACGCAAACAGAGCCTGTTGCAGCGGCAACATATGATCAGTGCCGAGCTCGATATGGAACTTTCTCTGAATGCCAGTTGTGCGGTGCAGATCTGATTCCGGAACACGCTCACTACAAATGTCGCACGTGCGGCTGGCGCGATAGCTGCTGCGACTAGTTATTGGTGCCAGCACCTAGGTGTCTGGTGAATACATGTAAGGGCAACTGGGCTACTTTTTGTCCATGTCTATTGCACTCCTTCAGTCCGCCATCAACAATTTCAGCGAAGAGTTAGAGAAGACCTCTGATGCTGATTGGGCAAAAGCAACCAAATGCGATGGCTGGGATGTCACTGCACTTCTTCGCCACATTGTTGGTGGTGCGGTTTCCTGCAACATGGCACTTCGTGGAGCAAAGCGTGACGAACTCTCTCCGTTCTTTCATAACTATGAATTCAGTGCAGATCCTCGTGCGGATTACGCCGCGGCTGTTGCGGATCATGTAAAGGCATTTGAGGCGATTGCAGATCCATCAACAGTGGTGGAGCATCCGATGATGGATATGCCTGTTGGGCAATTGATGATGTTCCGAATTTGTGACTTCGCATTGCATGCATGGGACTTGGGCGTCGGTATGGGTCGTAAGGTTGTCCTTGACCCGGCAGTGGTTGAATTTGCATGGAATAGCTTGTCGCCGATGGCTCCGATGATCGGCAACCTCGGCATGTTCGGTGAAGGCCCCAGTGGCAATGTTCCAGAGTCTGCAGATCTTCAAGCGCGATTGATTGACCTCACGGGTCGCCGCTAGTCCCAGACGAACTTCGAAAAGTTTATTGAGCACTGAAGAGTTGAGATAACTCAACCAGACGGCTGTCGAGAAGTGCTGCCTCACGAACTTTTGAAATCTCGCGATATTTCGAGTCGTCCAATTTGTCGATGAAATGTTGACGAGTGGGGTAGCGCACAAGAATCGCAAGATCCCATTCTTCGTCTCCAATAATCGTGTTCTTTGCGAGACCCATCCAAATGGGCTCGCTTCCAAACTTCACATCTTCTTGATCGTTCAACTCTCCATAGCGACGAAATGCTTGACTGCCGGTCATGCCGTCTACTCCGTACCCATCGATTGCGACATCGCGAAACTTCAATAAGTTCAGCATGACGACAGGCTCATTTGGGTCTAGTAGCCGCATTGCGTCTAACGCGGTTTCGTTTGCTTCAACATGTGGCATGTGGCCACTGTATTGCCTAGGCGTCACAACATGAATGTATTGACTGCATTCAATCGCGATAACTCAATGTCTACCTCGGTCCTGGCTCCGTCGATTACTTCTAGATGGGTGCTCAACTCTGAATGATTGTGGAAAGGCACATAGTCTGAGGTCTATGGCCGTTCAACTGACCCCCAGCGAGCGCGAAGAACTTCGAGAGAAGTACAACGCAGAGCGAGATAAGAGAATTCGCTCCGATGGTAATGAGCAGTATCAACAGCCATTCGGCAGATTCTCGAATTTGCTTGATGATCCGTACGTGCAACCTGCTGATCGTGATGCAATCCATGACGATGTCACCGTCCTCATTGTTGGTGCTGGTTTTGCTGGACTCGTCACGGGGGCTCGTCTCAAACAAGCCGGCATTACTGATATTCGTCTGATTGACAAAGCGGGAGACGTCGGCGGCGTTTGGTACTGGAATCGCTATCCCGGTGCAATGTGTGACACCGCAGCCATGATTTACCTGCCGTTGTTGGAAGAAACAGGAACGATCCCTTCAGCGAAGTACGTGCCAGCGCCAGAGATTCACGCACACGCAAAGCGCATTGCGACCACATTTGATCTGTACGAAGGCGCACTGTTCTCAACAGGGATTACTTCTATTGACTGGGATGCTGATGCATCGCGGTACATCGTGCGCACTGATCGTGGCGATGTCATTCGTGCTCGTCATCTCGCAATGGGCACAGGCCCGTTACATCGCGCCAAACTCCCAGGCATTCCTGGTCTGCAGTCATTTAAAGGTCATGCATTCCATACCAGCCGCTGGGACTATGAGTACACAGGCGGCGATCCATCTGGCGCGCTCATGGCAAATCTTTCAGATAAGCGAGTTGGCATCATCGGTACGGGTGCAACGTCTGTGCAGTGCATTCCGCATCTATCTCGCGCAGCAAAGGAACTGTTTGTCTTTCAGCGCACGCCATCAGCAATTGATGAACGAAACAACCACGCCATTGACCCTGAGTGGTTCAGTGAGTTGAAGTCAGGGTGGCAGCGCGAGTGGATGATGAATTTCACCACTTTGCAAACGATGGGCTTTACTGACGAGGACTTAGTGAAGGACGGCTGGACTGATATCTCACTACGCATACGTGATCGCGTGATTGAAAAGGTGCAAGCAGGGGAGGAGTTTGGACCAGACACTCTGCTCGCTGCATATGAAGAGAGCGACGACGAAAAGATGACGGAGATTCGTGCGCGAGTCGACAGCATCGTGCGTGATCCACAAGCTGCGGCAGGTCTGAAGCCTTGGTATCGCCAACTGTGCAAGCGTCCGTGCTTTCATGATGAATATCTGCAGTCGTACAACAACCCGGGTACTCATCTCATTGATACTGAAGGGCGAGGCGTTGAACGCATTGATGAAACGGGCGTGTGGGTCAATGGTGTCCACTACGAACTTGATTGCTTAATCATTGCTTCGGGTTTTGAAGTGGGCACGTCGTATTCGCGTCGCAACGGCTACGACGTTGCCGGGCGCGATGGTCAGCTGCTGTCGGAGTATTGGTCCGAAGGTATGCACACACTCCACGGAATCCATGTGCACGGATTCCCCAATATGTACATCTTGGGTGCAGCACAAGCTGCGAATCTCATCTCCAATATTCCGCAGAATTATGTGGAGAACAGCGTCGCGATTGCTGCTGTCATCGCCGAAGCAGAACGCACAGGTGCGACGGCAGTGGAAGTCACCAAAGATGCCGAGGATGCATGGATCGAGCTCATCAGTGGCATACAACGTGGGTTGCGTGGCAACAGCGACTGCACCCCGGGGTATTACAACAACGAGGGCAAGCCGATGGGTCGAAAGGAGCAGCTCAACAGCAGTGGGCACCCTGGCGGTCCGATTGCTTTCTTTGAGCACCTTGAGGCGTGGCGCACGTCTGGTGCGTTTGAAGGCCTGCAGTTCTCCCGCTCCTAGGGGCTTATCGGAAGAGACCATAAGGCTCTGGTCGCACTTCTAATTCACCCTGAATCCCGACTACCGTCAGAGGGGTCAAGGGGGAACAATGACAGCACCGGTGTATGTCCTAGGGGGCTACCAAACGGACTTTTCACGCAGCTATGCGAAGGAAGGTCTCGACATCTCTGACATGATGCGCGAAGCCATTGAAGGTGCGCTCGCAGATGCATCAGTGGATGTTTCCGAAGTGGACACCGTGCATGTTGGCAACGCCTTTTCTGAACTGCAGCGCGGCCAGGGTCACCTCGGTGCCATGGCGTCACAAGTGGTGCCTGGTTTGTGGGGCAAGCCCGCAATGCGTCATGAAGGTGCATGTGCATCATCGTCGCTCGCAATTCTCTCTGCGATGTCAGAGATTGAAGCAGGGCGTTACGACGTTGCGCTAGTGATTGGTGTGGAAGAACAAAAAGCACTCCCTGGTGACCAATCATCGATCAATCAGAACGCAGCATCCTGGCAAGGTCATGAAGGAATCTCTTGCACATTCATGTGGCCAGCAGTGTTTGGTCTTCTCGGTGAGGAGTATGCCTACCGCTACGGACTTGAGCGCCAGTATTTGAATCGCATCGCAGAAATCAACTACGGCAATGCAAAGTTGAACCCGTTGTCGCAAACACGCGCATGGAAGTTCACCGATTTAAGTTTCACCGACGATGATGTTGCGAACCCCATCATTGAGCCAGGCACACGTCGTCAAGATTGCGGTCAGATTACTGACGGTGCGTCCGCTCTGATCCTTTGTTCGGAAAAGTTCATGCAGCAATACGCACAACGACATGCAAAAAAGGCGTCAGAGACTGCTCAGATTCTCGGTTGGGGTCATCGCAACGCGGGTATCAAGTTCATGGACAAGCTGGAGCGCAGCAAGAACGACACGTTCGTCTTTCCACATGTGAATGAAGCAATTGCTCACGCCTTTAGCCGTGCGGGCATTTCTGATGTGATGCAGCTTGACGGCATCGAAACCCATGACTGCTTCACAACAACTGAATACATGGCGATTGACCATTTTGGAATCACGGCTCCCGGTGAATCGTGGAAAGCAGTGGAGAGCGGACTGATTGAACGTGGTGGGAAACTCCCCATCAACCCCAGTGGTGGTCTCATCGGTGGTGGGCATCCTGTAGGCGCAACAGGTGCGCGCATGGTGTTTGATGCTGTGAAGCAAGTGACAAATCGTGCCGGTGATGTACAGGTAGAAGGTGCCAAGACATTTGGCACGCTGAACATTGGCGGCTCACTTTCTACTGTCGCGAGTTTTGTTGTTGGCGTGAGGGACTAGGGGATAACGATGGATCTTCGTACACGTGTTCTGCAATCACAGATGCCCGATCCGGACGATGCGCCGGCGTGGATCAACGATGAACTGCACGCAGGAAACCCCTATTTGCATGGGTTTTATGCACCGGTAATGACAGAAGTGACTGCTGACGACCTGGAGGTTGAAGGCACAATTCCGGCGGACATGTATGGCGCGTATTACCGCCAGTCGCCGAACCCCATGTTCCGCCCCAAGTTCGATCATCACTTCTTTGATGGTGACGGCATGGTCTACGGCATCTACTTCCGTGATGGCAAAGTCTCTTTCTCTCGCAAGTACGTGAAGACAGAAGTCTTGATGGATGACATCAATGGAGCTGCAACAACACGGAACGGCATGATGGCTGAATTTGACCTTCGTGATGCTGAAGCGCGCGGCTACGAAGAGGTACGTAATCCTGACTACGTGCGGGACACTGCCAACACCACGCTGAACATCCATAACGGCAAGTTGATCACTGGTTGGTACAACGCTGGTGCGGTGTATGAACTTGACCCCGTCACTCTTGATACCAAGGGCTTACAAGACTTCGGCGGCAGTTTGCGTACCACTCTTAATGCGCATCCGAAAACAGACATGCGCACAGGTGAACTCATTGGGTATGACTATGCAGACTTTGAAAGTTTCTACACCTATTACGTGTGGGACAAGCACGGCGCGCTGAAGCACGTTGCTCGCATTGATTTGCCTGGTCCGCGCTTACCGCACGACATCACCATCACAGAGAACTACAGCTTGTTGCACGACTGGCCGTTCTTCCACGACCCTGACATGTTGAAGAGCATTGGTCGTCGTGTCGTCACGTTTAAGCCCGATATGCCGTCGCGTATTGGTGTGATTCCTCGCTACGGCACACAAGATCAAGTGAAGTGGTTTGAGTTCAAGCCGGGCTATGTATTGCACATGGTGAATGCATGGGAAGAAGGCGACTGGATCATCATGGATGGCTGCATGCAGCCAGACCCGCGCATTAAGCGTGATCCGGCAGAAGGCCCATTGGCCAGCATGTTGGCGTACATGCGGGTGAAGTCACATCTGTATCGCTGGCGCATGAATGTGCGCACTGGCGAAACCTCCGAAGAATCATTGGACGACCTCAATGTGGAGTTCTGTTTGCCCGATGTTGATCTCTACGGCCAAAAGACGCGGTACTCGTATCACCAGCACATTCCGTTGGAAGCAAAGACACTGATCTTCACGGACCTCGTGAAGTACGACCACGAAACGATGAAGCGTGAGATGGTGAGTTATGGCGATGGATGGTTGGGTAGTGAGTCTGCTTTCGCGCGCAGTACAAACGGTGGGGCAGAAGACAACGGATACGTCGTCACCATCTGCACCAACCTAGAGACATATGCATCTGAATGTTGGGTCTATGCAGCACAAGACATCGAGGCTGGCCCGATTGCAAAAGTAAAACTTCCCAGCCGATGTGGTCCTGGCTTCCACGCAACGTGGGTCCAGGGCGAACACATCTGGGACTAAGTTCTCCAAAGCGAAACATTGTGTATCTCGCTGATTACTAGCGAGGTACTTCCATGGCCACTGTTTCCGTTACTCAAGACATTTCCGCTCCAGCAGAGCTTGTGTGGGCATTAGTAACAGACCTTCCTCGAATGGGGGAATGGTCACCCGAGAACCTTGGCGGCGAATGGGTGAAGGGTGCAACAGGGGCAGCCGTGGGCGCACGATTCAAAGGTCGCAATAAGAATGGCAACAAGGCCTGGTCTACGTCGGTGAAAGTCAATGAGGTCGACGCACCAAACAAGTTCAGTTTCGCATTGATGGCACTCGGCAAGAATTGGTGCGATTGGGTCTATGAGATCACCCCATCAGGCGCAGGTTGCACCGTGACACATAGTTGGATCGACTACCGCAGCAAGTTTGCAGATCGCCTCGGGAAGCTTGTCAGTGGCGTGTCGAATCGCGCAGAACACAATCGCCGAAACATGGAAGAAACGCTGAAAAACCTCAAGGCTGCCGCCGAGAACTAGAGCGCACAGCGCTGTTTGTGGCAATCTAAAGAATCACTTTTAGAGGAGATTGCTATGGAAGTCTTGACAGAAATCACGAACAACGTTCTTGTTATTACGCTCAACCGCCCAGAGGCTGGCAACGCATTAAACGGAGCTCTCAGTGAGGGTTTGTCCAATGCATTGAATGATGCAGCCGAGAATCCTGAAGTGCGCGCGATTGTGATCACTGGTGCAGGTGAAAAAGTCTTCTGTGCAGGAATGGACCTCAAGGCATTTGCTGCTGGTGAAGACATCGCAAAAATTGGTCTTGGTTTTGCAGCACTTCGTCAGTGCAAGAAGCCACTCATTGCAGCAGTCAATGGCCACGCTCTTGCAGGTGGCTTTGAAGTGGTGTTGTTCTGTGATCTCATCGTGTCGGTGGAGACTGCTCGCTTCGGAATTCCAGAAGTGAAGCGCGGCTTGTTCGCTGCTGGTGGCGGCGTTCGCTTGCCAGCACGTATCCCGATGGCAGTTGCAATGGAGATGGGCCTTACTGGTGACCCCATCAGTGCAGACCGTGCAAAAGAACTCGGTCTCATTAACGAAGTCGTTCCTGCTGCTGGTCTTCGTGATGCTGCTCTTGCGCTTGCAGGTCGCGTGTCGGCAAATGGTCCACTCGCTGTGCAGGCAACAAAGCAGTTGATGCTCGATGAAATCGGTGGCGGCAACCCAGCGCTGCTTGGTGAACTGCAGAAGGTTGTTTTCAGCAGTGAGGACGCGAAAGAAGGCTCCATCGCTTTCGCACAGAAGCGTGCACCCGAATGGAAGGGTCGCTAAGACTTTTCTTTTGGTACACGCAGAAACTATTGCGTGCAATGTGAAGATTTAGGCGCGAACCAAACGGCCGGGGCGTTCCCCAGTGTCGACACCCTCGCGTCGTGTGATGATGCCATTCACAATGGTTGCAACGTACCCAGTTGCTGATTGAAGAAGACGACGTCCACCAGCAGGTAAGTCATTTGCTGTGTACGGAGTCGAGAGATTCAGATTCTCGAAATCAATGACGTTGATATCTGCTCGTTGACCCACAGCGACCCGTCCGCGATCAGAAAGACCGAGCACTTCTGCTGTTGCGGTGGTCTGCAAGCGAACTGCTTCCTCAACAGACAACTTTGCACCGCGTTCACGGTCACGTGCCCAGTGAGACAGTAGGTACGTCGGAATGGATGCATCGCAAATCATTCGCACATGTGCACCACCGTCGCTGAGGCCGTTAATCGCAGCAGGGTGGGTCAACATCTCGTAGATAACATCGTGGTTTTCGCCGACATAGTTCAACGTGGGGAACATCAGGAATGCATTTCCACCGTTTTCATTGAGCAAGTCGTATGCCTTCTCGTCAGTGGAAACGCCGTCGGCATCAGCAAGTGCTTTCACGCTCATCTCAGGGGTGGGTTCGTAATCGGTGCCATTGCCCATTGCATAAAGGAGATGGGGGATCTGCCCCAGTCGTGGTCCGAGACCATCGAACTGAATGTGATGATTCACTGGCTCATCTTTTTCAGAAAGAATCTGCGCACGCACGTCAGGCTTCGCGAGTTCTTTCTTCAAGTCATCAAGCGACAATGACTTCGCAAGCTCAATGAATGTTGGACGCTTGTTGAACTGGTGATATCCAGCCCAGCCAATCATCATGCCGAAGGGGCGCGCTGCTACTTGTGGTCGCAGGTATCCGCCCTGTTCAAGAATCTTCGACGAATGATCTAGTGCTTGCTTCCATGCATCGGGCATTGTCATGTACTGCAACAGCAAGAACGTGACTTTGAGATCAGTGCGTAAAGCGAGTTCGCCCATCCACTCGAGTTCTTCCGTCATTCCCATTGTTGGTTGGTCGCCACCATCAGGAAGAACTTCGGGTGCAACTTCGAAAAGTCCGCCTCCACCGGCAACAAGTGCATCGGCAAGTGCATTGAGTTCATCAGAGCTAGCGAAGGTGCCAGGAACTGGTTGACCATCTTTGGCTTTGTGTCCCATTGTGCGACTGGTGGAGAACCCCACTGCACCGGCTTCTCGTGCTTCACGCACAATGCGGGCCATCTCTGCAAGATCTTCTGCAGTGGCATCTTCGTTTCGTGCGCCACGTTCACCCATCACATATCCACGCACAGCGCCGTGAGGAACGTATGCAGCAATGTCAACTGCATAGCGACGCTTGTCGATTGCTTGGAGGTATTCAGGGAACGTTTCCCACTCCCAACTAATTCCTTCATGCAGTGCCGTGCCAGGGATATCTTCGACGCCTTCCATTAGTTGCACAAGCCACTCTTCTTGGCCTGGACGAACAGGTGCAAAGCCCACGCCACAGTTACCAACAACCACGGTGGTCACACCGTGACAACTGGATGGTTCCAACAATGTGTCCCAACTGACTTGACCGTCATAGTGCGTATGAATGTCGATGAAGCCCGGAGTCACAAGTTTGCCGTGTGCATCAATCTCCTCGAATGCTTCGCCAACGATGCGATCAGAAACTTCCACAATGACCCCGCCAGAAATGGCAACGTCAGCAACATGCGATGGTGCGCCTGTGCCATCAACAACTGTGCCCCCGCGAATGATGATGTCAAACATGTCAAACCCCCATCGGGAGACTAATTCACGAATGAACCAGCCTCAACAGGGGGAGAGTCCAGCGGGAGTCAAAGTTCGACCCTTTCAAAATGGGGCCACCGTCTTAGTATCTGAAGTGGAAATCAGGGGGCAGATATGACCATGACCGCAGACTCGGCAACACAGCGCAAGCAGGGTATTGAGCACTTCGACGTCCTCATCGTGGGCGCTGGCATCTCCGGCGTGGGCACGGCCTACCACCTGCAAGATCAGGCTCCGAATAAGTCCTTCGTGGTTCTTGAGGCATACGAAACCTTTGGCGGCACCTGGCATATGCATACATATCCCGGTGTGCGCTCAGACAGCGACCTCTACACATTTGGCTACCGCTTCAAACCATGGGTTGGCACCCCCATCGCGTCTTCGGAAGAAATCAAGAAGTACATGGGTGAGGTCATTGAAGACAATGACCTCAATAAGCACATTCGATATCGCCATCGCATTACGGGTGCATCGTGGTCGAGTGCCGACAACCTCTGGACTGTTGATGTCACCAACTTGAACACCGGTGACACTTTCCAGATGACCACGAACTTCTTGTGGATGTGTCAGGGCTACTATAAGCACTCAGAGGGGTACACCCCTGAGTGGCCAGGCATGGATTCCTACAAGGGCAAGATCGTTCACCCGCAGACATGGCCGCAAGATCTTGATTACAAGAACAAGAAAGTTCTTGTCATTGGTTCGGGTGCCACAGCGGCAACGGTTGTGCCGGCGATGGCCGAAGACGTTGAACACATCACGATGTTGCAGCGCTCTCCGACGTATTTCATTCCTGGCCGTAATGCCAATGAACTGGTTGATCAGTTGCGTGCATTGCAGGTGAACGAAGAGTGGATTCACGAGATTGCCCGCCGCAAGACACTTGCAGATCAGCACATGGTGACCGTGATGTCCGTGCAGGAGCCAGACATGGTGCGCGACATGTTGCTCACTGGTGTGAAAGACCTTCTGCCAGAGGGCTACGACATGAAGCACTTCACGCCGTCATACCGCCCATGGCAACAACGCATTGCGTTTGTGCCCAATGGTGACTTGTTCGCAGGTATTTCATCAGGCAAGGCAAGCGTCGTGACAGATGAGATTGAAACGTTCAACGCAACCGGAGTTCTCACCAAGGGTGGCACTCAGATTGATGCCGACATCATCATCACGGCAACTGGATTCAATCTCAGTGTGTTGGGCGACATTCCGTTCGAAGTAGATGGCAAGCCAGTCGAGTGGAGTCAAACAGTCACGTATCGCGGAATGATGTTCACAGATGTTCCGAACCTTGCATGGGTGTTCGGTTACTTCCGTGCCAGCTGGACATTGCGTGTTGACCTCATGGCCGACTTTATTCTTCGCATGTTCAAGGTGATGGAAGAAAAGGGTGCCCAGCGTGTGACTCCGCAATTGCGTCCCGAAGATTCCGATATGGAAGTGGGAAGTTGGATTGAGCCCAGCAACTTCAACCCGAACTACTTGATGCGTGCGCAGCACCTCATGCCAAAGTCGGGCACAAAGTCCGAGTGGAAGCACGACCAGGATTACTGGCAGGAAAAAGAGATTCTTCCTCTTGCCAATTTGGAAGATGGTTGTCTGCGTTACGAGTAACGCCGTAACGCTCTAGCTCTTCCAGGCGGGGCAAACGCCAATCTTTTTGTAATGGCACCAATCACACAGTTTGGTGACGTTGCAGTGGAAGTCGCCTGTACCACACGCTGCATCAAGGGCTTCCTTGGTTTCCACAATGGTGCCTTTAGCGATCGACAACTTCACTGGTGTTGCAGCAAGTTCATGCTTGGCTGACTGCGTGAGATACAGAAGTTCCACTTTGCTGGTGGGCACTCCATCACTTGCTTCGAGCATCAGTGCGTACGCGAGCAACTGGAAGAACTTGTCGTCTTCCGATGTGAATTTCTCATTCGGAATTTTGCCCGTTTTGTAATCGGAGATGATGGCTGACTGCTCATCGTCAATCATCAAGCGGTCGATGTATCCGAGCATCTGAACACCTTCGACATCGGCTTCGAGCTTCATTTCCATCTCATCAAGATCTGTTTCGGCAGGATCTTCCAACTTCCACAAGTTGGTCATGCTGGCAAACGCCTCGACTTTGAAATCTCTGATGCCACCTTTGGGCTCGGTGAGAGCGAGCACTTTTGCTTCCCACTCGTTTGTAGTCCAGAGATCGCCGGCCAAAGTCTTCAGCGAATCATTGGTGCGATCCTCGTGAGGCAAACCGTAGAGGTGTTCAAGTACCTCGTGAACAAAGGAACCAAGGTGAGTCGCCCACGATGGTGGTTCCTTGATGTTGTCAAATCGGCCGATCTTGAACTTCTGCGGACAGTCGCGGAAGGTGCGGATCGACGAAGGGGAGAGATACTCAGGCGGCGTGAACACCCGATAAGTATTCCACTGCGGTGTGGCGAGGTGCGTCCATGACGGCGACAGTGGCCTTTTTACGGCGCTGAGAGATGAAAAGTGTTGCCGGTGGCAGGCTCATGAGGACTGCCTGCATCGCAAGATGGCTGGAAAATGACGCACAGTAAGCGCCTAATCCGATGGAAGAGATGGCCAGGACGACTGATTCAAGAACTGAACTTTTCTGTGGTGTGTGTTCCATGTAGCCATGGTGATACACGCACCTTTCTTTCAGGTGAACGACAAGCGAACCTGACTAAAAGTGGTTGGAAACAGTTGGGGTTAGCGACCCATAGCGTTCATGGCGCCACGTGCATGGAGACGGTCCATGAACTCGGGGAGGTACGCATCTTTTGGTGCTTTGCGCACTTCGTCGTCGAGCACAACTGCATCATCTCCGACCAAAATGCGCCAACCTCCGCGTGAAACTGAATCAAGAATGAACTTCGATGCATCTGCAGCTGACATCGGAGCAACATCGCGGAAGCCTTCTGCCCCCATCTTCATGAGAGCGCGAAGGTCGGCATCGCTGATGGCTGACATGTCTGTTCCTTGACGTTCGTAGCGCTCGCGCACCTGATCAAGTTGTTCCTGCGTCATTGTTTCGGGGTCGGCACCCTGCAACTTCTGAGAGTTGATCATGATGTCTGTGCCGATGTGGCCAGGCATGACCACAGATGCGCGCAATGTTGGTGCATTCAAACGGAAATCAGTGATAAGAGCTTCAGTGAAGCCCTTCACCGCAAACTTTGCTGCGCTGTACGCAGTGTGAGACACATTGGGTCCGAGAGTTGCCCAGAAGCCATTGACGGAACTTGTGTTCACCACTTGACCAAATGGTGCAGCAAGAAGAAGGGGAAGAAAGGCGCGAGTGTTGTTGTAGACGCCGCCAAAGCACACATTGAATGTCTTTTCCCAGCCGGCACGTTCATCAAGAACGAAACTTCCGCCGCCACCGATGCCTGCATTGTTGAACAAGACATGCACATGTGGGCGCCATTTCGCAACTGCATCGCGGAAGGCGAGGACTTCTGTCTCAACTGATACGTCGGCGATATGGGTGAGGATCTGCCCGGTGTTGCCATCAGTTGTACAGAGATCGACAGTGGCTGCGAGATTCTCTGGGATGACATCACACGTTGCGACATCGCACCCTTGAGCAGTGAGCTGACGAACAAGCTCACGACCCATGCCGGTACCGCCACCAGTGACGACAGCGACAAGTCCGCCGTATCCATTTTCAAAACGCTCAGCCATGGTGCCCCCTTTGTATGTTGCGCGTTGCAACACATTGACAGTACTGCGTGGGGGTAGGTGAATGAAGAGGCGAGACACCCCCTCCGTAGAGTGATGACATGCGTAAAGTGACGTCAAGTCTTATCGGAACCTCATTGTTTGCGGTGGCGTTATCCATCCTCGTTGTTGGTGTGGTGTGGGCAGGTTCATCCGCCAGGCAGATCTTTACTGCTGGTCCTAACGATTCCACCGAGACCACTGTTCCGACGGAAGGGGAGATTCCTGAACTCATCCCCGATGACTCGCTTCCACCATCAAACATTCTTGAGATAATCGGAGAACTGTCAGCGAAAGTGAGCAAGCTCGAAGAGAAAGTCGACGCGTATGAATCTGATATCGCTGCGGCGCGAGCAGAAGCTGCAAAGGCAAAGGCAGCAGCCGAAGACGCAGCTGAAAAGATCGCGACGGTTGTCGATGATGCAGCTGCCGCAATCAGAGACGCTGCCGCTGCCGCTGCCGCAGCCAACGAAGCCATTGAACGCATCACGCAGTTTGAGAAGCGGCTATCTAAGTTGACCGATGACGGTGTCTACACCGGAACAGTTACACCCGGCCAGTTGTCTCGACGTCTTGTTGCCTCCGATATTTCTGGAGACTGGCCACTTGACCGCACGAGCGGTGAACTAGGCGGCGAGAAAGTAAAAGTCACTGGTTCAAGTTGTTGGAGTGATTATCGCTACAACGTCTTTATTGTTCCGGAAACATTCCGCGGACTGACTTGTCTGAAGGTCTTGAAGTAACAGTTACCGCTTGATGCGAATGGTTTGAATTTCGAAAGGTCGAAGTTCCACATCCATTACGCCGTCGGTGACATCAAGTGAGACATCATCAGAGACCTCAAGGCCATTGCACAGTTCGGCGTCAATGGCTCCTCCTACTTGCAAGGTGCCAAGGGTGCGACTTCCCAATGTTTCCCACACTCGAACAATGAGATCTCCCGATTCATCGTCTGCTGGCTTGACGGCACTGATGAGTGCGCCATGAACTCGAAGGTCTATGTCGAGAGGTGAGAGAACTGGCGTGCCATCCACAACGCGAAGTGGATGCGCAATTCGCGCAGATTCCTCTTCCACGCCGTGAAGAAGTGGATCGCCATCGGTGAGCATGACTGACCATTCCAGGTGTTGCTGCCCGATGTCTGCCCGTGGGTCGGGAAAGTGTGGTGCCCGCAACAGTGTGAGTTTCAACTCGTCTCCACGCACGTCGTATCCGCGAGGGCCATCGGCAAGAATCGCGACGCCGAAGGTACGTTCGTGGACAGCGACATAGCGATGTGCACAGACTTCGAATCGTGCGACATCCCAACTGGTGTTTGCATGACGGGCGCGTTGAACGTGACCGAACTGGGTGCCGCACAGTGCCTGTACTGATCGAAGTCCGGTAGGTAACTGCCACTGCAGTCGACGTTCTGACTCTTGCCAATTGGCATCGAGGGCGATGTCGAGAGTGGGTGAATGGGCACGCAAGGTGTAGCGCACGACAAATTGGGAATTGTCAGTCGCATATGCGCATTCGACAACCGCACGAAGTGGGCCTGATTCAACAACTGCTGTTATTCCTTCATTCAGCCACGCCTCGATTGGAGCATTTGCATCTGTTGCGTCGATATCCCACGCGTCATACTCGGCGGGACGATCTTGTCTCAGTGTGAATGATGTGACAAGTCCGGGAGGAATGACATTTCTCTGACCATTCGAGATGGATTCGATGTTTCCATTTCGTGTGATGTCAAAAGAGATGAGTCCATTGGCGATACGCCACCCATTCGCCAGTTCTTCAACCGACACTGCTTGAACATCATCGGGAAGTTCGCGTGATGTTTTTGCAGCCGCAAAGGGTGGCGCAGTCACCCATGCTGGTGAACCATCAATATCAGCAACCGAGTTAACAAGGACCGGGGCTGGATTGAGAACATGTGTGTCGCCCTTCTGCACCGGAATGACTCGAGCGAGGATGACTTCAATCTCTTCGGCGACTGCAGCGTGCTCCGCTTCCGTATCGGCGTGTACCCATGCAATGGACGAGCCAGGAATGATGTCATGAAACTGCTGAGTGAGAACCCGTTGCCACAGGTCATCGATGGTCGCAGGGCGAACGCCAGCAGATGCGGACCACAGTTCGAGTTCATGCAAGAGCCGTTCGCTCCAACGGTTGCCTTGCTTTGTCTTGACTTGGGTGGAGAAAGTCCCACGGTGCTTTTCGAAGTACATTTCACCAACCCACCGAGGGGCTGAAGCGCCGTATTCGTCGATTGTGTCAGCAAAAAAGTCTTTTACTTTCCCGAAGCTGACTCGAGGAACGCCTTCTAAGTCGGCTGCAAGACGTGAACGATCAATCATTGTTTGAGTCGGTCCGCCGCCACCATCGCCGTGTCCATACAGCACGAGTGAGGATGATGCACCGGCATGGTCACGGAAGTTGCGTTCTGCAAAACGCAATTGTGATGCAGTCATGATTGCGTTGTAGGTATCAACAGGGCTGAAGTGGGTGAACACTTGAGTGCCATCAATTCCTTCCCACCAGAAGGAATGGTGAGGCATTCGATTTGTCTCGTTCCAACTCAGCTTTTGTGTGAAGAACCATTCACATCCGCCGTGCGCCACAATCTGAGGAAGACCACCGGGATATCCGAAATCATCAGGCAGGAATGCGCCGTTACATGTTGTGTTGAACCACTGGCTAAATGCTCGTTGCCCTTGTACGAGTTGACGCAACAAACTTTCCCCCGATGGCAAGTTGAGATCAGTCTCCACCCACATGCCACCGATTGGTTCCCAACGTCCTTCTGCCACAAGACGTTGTACTTCTTGAAAGAGTTCTGGAGCATCCTGCGCCACCCACGCATAGTGCTGTGCCTGGCTGTGGCAATACACCATGTCTGGATTGGTGTTGAGGAGATACACGGCGTTGGCGAATGTGCGCAGTGCCTTCCGGCGAGTCTCTCGGATTGGCCACAACCACGCTGTGTCTAAATGTGCATGACCAGTGGCGATGATGCGATGTGCTGATGGGCCGTTACCAACGGAGAGGACAGAAGTAAGTTCTTCATGGGCAAGTGGCAGTGACTCTGCGACATTGTTGGGATCAAATACCTGGTCACATCGTTCGAGCGCGGCAAAAATTCGTGCACGTTGCGGAGACTTCTCTTCGAGGTCGAGGCAGAGATTGATGCACGTATGCAACGCGATAGAGAATTGATTGATGTCGGAATGAAAGACGCAGAGCCGTGCCGTCCGAAGTGTGTAGATAGGTGCGATGGGTGCAGTTGACGGGTCGCCGTATGGCGTTGGCCCATAGCCAGATTGATGTCCAGCGATAATGGGTGTGGCTGCTGCTTCAATCCAAATCTCGATGTGCTCGCCGAGAACACCAGCACCGAGGTGCAGAAGACGGCGATCAGGTTGGATGGCATGCAGCACCTTCCCATCGCGGTACGCAAGAGCTTCCACTTCGAAACCATCGCCACGTCCGATGAAGCCAAGATCAATATGGGCAACGAGTGGCTGATCTTTTAAGTGCGCGGGGACTTTGGTTGATAATCGAAACCACCGCGTGTGCCATGCGCGTCCCCATTTGGTGCCAATCGTGAAAGGTGCAAGTTGTGATCGTGTCGCAGTGTCGTATCCAGGCGACTCAAAGAATTCTTCTGTTGCAACAATCTCGAAGTTCAGACCATCGCTCAAGATTTTTGGCTCGACGCGGTCGCTGAGAAGGCGTTGTGCACGTTGCATGGCAGGTGCTGTCACACGATGAGCCATATTGTCGTCCCCTTGCTGCTCAGGATCTTAAATACTGACGCAAATAAATGACTTACGTCTAGTTGCCGAAGAGTTCTATGGCTCCACAATATGGAACCCAGGTGTGAACACGTCGAGGTTGCCAAAGATGGTCAGAAGCGCAGATGCATCGCCATCAACAGTGATATTGCCTCCGTTGACTTGATCCATAAACGTTGTTTGTTGGGTCACGATGTCGACGAGTGTCATTCTTTCCATTGTCAACGTTGCTGCTGCAGAAAATTCATGACGGCCCTGCACGTGGAACAGGGTGCGGTTAGATAATCCCAACACCCACTTCTCATTGAGGTCGGTAAACGTCCAGTTGATGAACAGTTTTTGTCCACCCACTTCTTCTGACTTCAGGCGAACAGCAATGGTGTCAAAGACTTGCTCGACGGACATTGCGCGCAGAATGCCACGACCTCGTCCAGCTCCACCAGTCAGAGGAGGAGGTCCGTATCGAAGTTCTTGTGCGCCATTGAGATACGCATTGCGGAATGTTGCTGACTCTGCCTGGTATCCCATTTGCTCAAACGTGTCAGCTTGCAAGTCACGAGCTGCCTGATTGGATGCATCAGCAAAAATCAAATGATTCAGAAGTTCGACGACCCAGCGATAATCGCCGGCGTCAAACGCGGCACGTGCCTTGGCGAGAAGTGCATCTGCACCGCCGGCAAGTTCGACATAACGCTTTCCCGCTTCGACAGGTGGATACTTCTTCAGGTTTGCTGGGTTGCCGTCGTACCAACTGAGGTATCGCTGGTACACCGCTTTTGAGTTGTGTACCAAGTCGCCGTAGTACCCGCGGGTGTGGTCGTTTGCAAGGAACTCTTCTGGCAACTGCAACGTCTCGGCAATTTCTGCAGCGACCAAACCGTGGTTTGCCCAGCGCATTGTTTGGTCGTGCATCCACTTGTATAGGTCGCGCTGATTGGTGAGGAAGCCCATGAGATCTTCGTTGCCCCAACGTGGCCAGTGATGCGATGTGAACACAACGTCGGTCTGTGCACCAAACAATTCCATTGCTTCGTTGATGTACTTCGACCAATTCATCGCATTGCGTACAAGAGCGCCGCGAATCGGAATCAGGTTGTGCATTGTGTGGTTGCAGTTTTCTGCCATACACAAGGCATTGAGGTCGGGGAAGAAGAAGTTCATCTCCGCTGGTGCTTCTGACTCTGGTGTGAGTTGGAAGATAATGCGGATGCCATCAACTGTCATCTCTTCGCCAGTGAATGTGATGTCGTGTGTCGGAGCAATGAGTCCCGGAGGACCAATGGGGACAGAGTTACCAAGACCACAGTCGATGTGACCTGTCGGTGCTGCAGGCAAGAGAGGACCGAATTGGAAGAGTGCACGGCGACCCATCGCTGGACCAGCAATCACGTTCTCGCCAACGGTCTCATGCATGAAGTGTTCGGGCGCAATAACGATGCATCGACCAGCATCGACTTCTTCTTGCGTAGTCACACCAAGAACGCCACCGAAATGGTCGGTGTGTGAGTGTGTGTAGATCACGGCGACAACCGGGAGGAAACCAAGTTGTGCAGTCACGAGCTCATAGCTGTCCCGAGCTGTCTGTTCTGTTGTAAGTGGGTCAATCACTAGCCAGCCGGTGTTGCCGCGAAGGAATGTGATGTTGGAGATGTCGTATCCACGAACTTGGTAGACGTCTTTACGCACTTCAAAGAGTCCGTGATGATGGTTCAACTGCGCGTGACGCCACAGGCTGGGGTTCACGGTGTCGGGGGCTGGGTTGCCCACTGCAAGGAAGTCGTAATCGTTGACGTTGATGACGGTGCGACCAGTTGCGTCCACAATGTGACCGGTGGGGTGAGGGGCGATGAACCCCCGAGTGGCGCGTTCAAAGTCCCCAGCGTCTGTCGGAATCGTCACCGTGGCATTGCGTGCCTTGGTGTGAGCAGTTGCTGGTTTGTGGAGTTCGGTCCTCGACATGGTGCCTCCCATATAGATAGAGGAATTGACCTTAGCCAATAAGGATTAGGGAGACAGAAGGGGACCCGTCCGCCATGGGGTGAGAGGGCCGAGGAGAACTAGGGTGACGAGAGGGGTCAGAGCGGCCCACTGAATAGGGAGCGTGACATGCCAAAGCCAGGAATGCATTCAGCATCAGAGACCGACGATTCGATGAATCTTGCGATGTCTGAGAAGGCCATCCCATTGTTCAACGCAGTAAAGAAGTTCATTGCTGAAGAAGTGGAACCCACTGCTGAGAAGTTCTATGCATTGGGTGAGGGTCGCGAGAACCGCTGGGATTACGCACCAGGTCAGCTTGAGCTTCTTGATGGGTTGAAGGCCAAAGCAAAAGCACAAGGCCTCTGGAACTTCTTCTTGCCTGATGCTGAGACCGGCGAAGGTCTTTCCAACCTTGACTATGCATACATCGCTGTTGAGTTGGGCAAGAACCCTCTCGCATCAGAGTCGATGAACTGTGCAGCACCTGACACAGGCAACATGGAAGTTCTTGAGCGCGTGGGAACACGCGAGCAGAAAGACAAGTGGCTCACACCATTGTTGAATGGCGAGATTCGCTCGGCATACGTCATGACAGAGCCAGATGTTGCATCGTCAGACGCAAAGAACCTGAAGTGCCTTGCATACCTTGACGGTGACGAGTGGGTCATCAACGGAGACAAGTACTACGCATCTGGCGCGGGTGACCCCCGTTGCAAGATCATGATCGTCATGTTGCTCACAAGCCCTGATGGACCACCAAGCCGCAAGCACTCACAAATTCTTGTTCCGATGGACACACCTGGCGTGCAGATTGTCGGCCCAATGGAAGTCTTCGGTGAAGACGATGCGCCTCACGGCCACATGCACATTCGTTTCACGAATGCTCGCGTACCGAAGGACAACATTCTTTTGGGTGAAGGTCGCGGATTCGAAATCTCGCAGCTTCGCCTCGGACCTGGTCGTATTCACCACTGCATGCGTTCAATCGGCGCAGCAGAGCGTGCATTGGAACTCATGATTCGTCGTGGCCTTACTCGTGAAGCATTTGGTCGTCCGATTGTTCGTTTGGGTAAGAACCCCGAAGTCATCGCAAAGGCACGTATCGAGATCGAGGCATGTCGACTCATGGTTCTTCGTGCTGCCAAGGCGATGGACACCATGGGTAACGCAGAAGCACGTGTTTGGGTGAGTGCCGTCAAGGCAATGGTGCCTATTCGCGTGTGCCAAATCATCGACGAAGCAATTCAGATGCACGGTGGCACTGGTGTGTCGCAGTGGACTCCACTTGCACGCATGTACGCCAGCCAGCGCACACTGCGTATTGCTGATGGTCCGGACGAAGTGCACTGGGGCGTTGTTGCTCGTGCTGAGATCAACCGCTACGAAGGTGAATCAACACCACCGAAGCCACAGGTCTATCGCGGCATGTTCTCTGGCCCAAGCTGATTTCTTTGCACATGTTTTTTTCTGCTTGGGCAAACAGCGCGCATCCGTGGACTGAAGTTCGAGACTTTGTCTCGGAAGTCGAGAACATGGGCTGGGATGGTTTTTGGTACGCCGATCACTACATGCCCAACACTCCCGATGGTGAACCCATCGGCGGGGATTTCCACGAATGCTTCAGTGTGCTGTCTGCACTTGCCGTCACCACATCGCGCCTTCGTCTTGGTTCGTTAGTAACACCCACCACGATGAACCACCCGGCGCTGATTGCGAATCGTGCAGCCACCATTGATCAAATCAGCAATGGCCGATTTGTTCTCGGTATGGGTGCAGGCTGGCAAATCAACGAGCACACCGCTTTCGGCATTGAGCTCTTTGACGCAAAGGCACGTGTTGATCGTTTCGCTGAGGCAATCGAGATCGTAAAGAGCATGTTGAGCCAAGAGCGCACGACGTTTGCAGGTGAGCACTTCACGATTACGAATGCACCCTGTGAGCCAAAGCCAGTGCAGTCTCCACTTCCGATTTTGGTCGGCACGGGTGGCAATCGCATGTTGCGTCTCACGGCACGGTTTGCACAGGAATGGAATACCTGGGGCACGCCCGAAGTCGCCGGCGGTGTGATTGCCAAACTACGCGAAGCCTGTGAAAAAGAAGGTCGCGACCCTGCAACAGTCCGCACTTCTGTTCAGCCACTGTTCTTTCTCACGCCGTCAGACGAGGCAGCAGAGAAGTTGCGTCCTCACGTACCCGCTGATCGTTCAGTGGTGGGAACACCTAGCCAATTGGTTGATGCTGTCGCTGCATACAAAGAGCTTGGTTTCGATGAAATCTGTGTTCCTGATTTCACCATGGGTGCGAATGCGCAAGAGCGTCTTGAAAAGTACGGCATCTTCTGGCACGAAGTTGCTTCTCAGTTTCGTTAGATAAATCTCAACGACAGTTCACGCACTGAGGTTCATCCTCGGTGGTGCACTCATCGCACACCAAGATACGAGTGCGGCATGTGAGCGTGCGGCAGTTGAAGAAATCGTTGGTGGCGCCACCGCAATAATCGCATTCGCCAAGAAGCAGTTCTTCTTTTCCGTACTCAAGCTTCAAGCGCTTATCAAAGACGTACAGCGATCCTTCCCACAGGCCCTTATCGCGGTATTGCTCTGCGTATCGAACAATGCCACCTTCAATTTGGTACACCTCTTTGAAGCCGCGATTCTTCATGATGACAGACAAGATTTCGCACCGAATTCCACCCGTGCAGTACGAGACAATGGGCTTGTCCTTGAGATGGTCGAACTTTCCGCTCTCAAGTTCGCGAACAAAATCTGGCGTGGTTCGAGTGTCCGGAACAATCGCCCCACGGAAACGACCAATGCGAGATTCAAAAGCGTTACGTCCATCAAAGAAGACAACATCATCACCACGTTCTTCCACGAGTGCGTTGACTTCATTAGGGGTGAGGTGTTGGCCACCGCCGATGACTCCATTCTCATCAACCTGGATCTCTCCGGGCACACCAAAAGTGACGATCTCTTCGCGGACGCGCACGCTCAGGCGAGGAAAGTCGTCACCGACTCCTTCGGACCACTTGAAATCAATGTCCTTGAACGCAGCGAATTCACGAGTCTCACGTACGTACAACTTCACGTTCATGAGTTCGCCACCGACAGTTGCGTTGATGCCGTGCTTGGAGATAATGATTCGACCCTTGAGATTCAGTTTCTCGCAGAGGGCGCGCTGCCACAGCCGAATCGCAATCGGATCAGCTAGTGGAGTGAATTTATAGAAGAGAACGATCTTTGCTTCGATGCAACGAAACTACCTGCCGAACTAGTCAGGTTCCGAAATTTCGATGGTGGGAACCGTTGTCGTTGTTGTTTGGTTTGTCTTACCTGGATTGAAGTTACGAGGGGTTGCTGCGGAGACTCGGATGGGTGCGACGCGGGAGGGGAGAAGGGTCAATTGCCCTGTGTCGTCAAGTGAAACATTGAGTTCAGTGGTTGCCGACTGTGATGTCAGGCCAATAGGGACAAAGGGAGTGCGAGAACCATTTGCACCCTTGACCGATACTTCAATGCTGTTCTGAGAGATCGGCTTCACGGTCAATGTCTCGCCGGCGTTGAGCACACGACGCGAAATGCGAGACCCTGCAGAAAGACTCAGTCGTGCAACATTTTCTTTCGGTGCACGGACGGATGTTTCATCCGACGTTACGGAGATGAGAGCAGTTGAGCGACTCTTGTTGCTCAGGACATCGTGGGCAAGATTTCCTGTGACTTGAATGGATGCTCCATCCGAACGACGCAGACCGAGAACGACATCAGCTGCGGGAACATCTTGTGATGCACGCACAAGTCTGACGTCAAAGTTTTGAACTGTGGCGGGAAGTGAAATTGTGACAAGTCCACCGCCACTGCCTTTCCCAATCGAAACGATCGCTCCGTCGATTGAGTTATCTATGTCAGTGGGCGAAGTGCGGAGGACGCCGCTCTCGGTCGTGACTTCGATAAACCCTGACGCACGAATATCGCGTGAAGCAAGGGTGATGACATGTGCAGAGCGTGCAAGCGAAGAATTGCAGAACGAACACTGAAATGGTCCCTTTCGTGTTGACATCGCAGTTAACTCGAGAGTGCCGGTTCCACCGGACCATGTGTTGAAAGAGCCATCAACATTGCGGAACGCTCGTGGGTAGCGCCATTGGTTTGTCCGGGAATTCACGAATAGTTCGAAGCGTTCTCCGGGGTGGTTGTTGTCATACACATGAATCACAAACTCATCACCGCGCTGTGTGACAGCGAACGGAGTCAGTGAATGACCCGATGGACCGTTGTAGATGCCGACGGTGTGGCCAACAGAGTGGGCGATTCCTTGGATGAGATCGTCAACCAGACGCAAGGGTGAAAGTCCGCGTGATGTTGCAGCATGATCGGTGACTTCATTGAGAAACTGTGTTGCCCACCAATACACAACAGCCGAGTTGAGCTTTGCATTGTCTTGAGAAAGAGCAGAGACGCTGGAAGCATTCGTTTGAAATATGGAAGGAGAATCCATGCGAAGGAGAAACCGTGTGCTCAATGCGGCAAGACCTTCGCAGCGGCCACCGTTGAGAGCAGTGTTCCACTCTTCTAGTTTTTGAATTGCAGTAGGACGAAGAATGCAGGTGTCTTTTGGCCCTGCCACGCAGACGGAATCATGTCCGAATAGGTCAATCAGTGTTTGTGCTGTGACATTGCCGTCTGCCGAAAGTGAGCGACCCCAGTTTTTAAATGAGAAGTCATCCGACTTGATGCGAAAACCGTTGTCAATGCAAAGAACGCCCTCTCCTAATTCAGGTGCCGCAAGGTCGGTGCAATGACTCAGTATCTGTTTCACTAGAGCGCTGGTGTCTGGAACCGGGGGAGCAGTCGTGGTCGATGTTGTGCTGCATGCGCTACCCGTCAACACAAGGGATAGTGCTACCAAGGCCAGTCGTGGACGACGCATTCCTGAACCCTAGGGAACATCTGGCATTTGTGGGAGCATGGGAACCCATGTCAGATGAATCCACTCTCGCTCCGCCATCGCATTCCGCCAGTGTGCTCACCATTGTTCTGGTGGGTGTTGCGGCAGGGTTGCTTTCCGGCATGTTCGGCGTGGGTGGCGGAATTCTTCTTGTTCCCGGACTAGTGCTTATTGCCAAGATGGATCAGCGCGTCGCACACGGAACCTCACTCGCCGCGGTGCTGCCTATCTCGGCGGCATCACTGGTGTCGTACTGGTCGCATGATCATGTCGATTGGCGAGTCGCGGCATGTTTGGCGGCAGGGGCATTGCTGGGCGCTCTACTCGGGACACGATTACTCAATGTCTTGCCGCATCGAACTCTTGCCATTGCTTTCGCTGGTCTCTTGATTGTCACTGCCATTCGCCTCTTCCTTCCACTTGATTCAGGTGTACGAGAAGTCCTGAATCTGGGTTCCATCGTTGCGTTGGTTGCCATCGGTGTTGCAACGGGCATCTTGGCGGGCCTTCTCGGTGTCGGCGGCGGAGTCGTCATGGTGCCGGCCATGATGATGTTGTTGCACATGCCGTCAACTTTTGCGAAGGGCACTTCAGTTGCCGTCATCATCCCCACTTCCATCATGGGAACGTGGCGTAATCGCACAAAGAAGAACGTCGACCTCAAGGCCGCAAGCATTGTTGGCCTTGGTGGCATCCTCTCAGCCTTTGTTGGAGGATGGATTTCCACGAAAATGTCCGACACAGTCTCAAATGTTCTGTTCGCCAGCCTTTTGACAGTCGTGGCCACCCGCTTAATTCTCCAGGTGAGAACAGAGGACAAAGCAGGGGTAGTCCAGCACTAACGCCATGGAGTAGAACTTCTGCATGGGTAAATCACGTCTCGAAGGCAAAGTCGCTCTGATTACGGGTGGCGCACGCGGTATGGGTGCTTCAGAAGCACAACTCTTCATCGATGAAGGCGCAAAGGTTGTCATCACCGACATCCTCGACGAAGTGGGGAATGAGACCGCCAAGCGTCTGTCTCCCGACGGCTCGCAATGCATCTTCGTGCATCACGATGTGACGAGCGAATCTGATTGGAAAGCTGTTCTTGAACAGTCACTCAAGGCATTTGGCCAGATTGACATCTTGGTCAATAACGCTGGCATCTTTGAGCGCGGATCAATTCTTGATACCGAGCTCTCTTCCTTTGAACGCACCATGGACATCAATGTCACGGGCGTGTTCCTTGGCATGAAAGTCGTGGCACCTCATATGGTGCAACGCCAAAAGGGAAGCATCATCAACATCTCATCTGTTGCAGGTCTTGATGGCACCCCTGGCTTTGTTGCCTATGGTGCGAGTAAGTGGGCAGTACGCGGTATGACAAAAGGTGTCGCAAAAGAACTCGCGCCGTTTGGTGTTCGCGTGAACTCGATTCACCCAGGAATCATTGATACGCCAATGTTGCAAACCTTTGAAGAAGCCGGTGAAGGGGTGCGCGAAATGGTTCGCACACGGATTCCGCTTGGTTATGAAGCCGAACCCATTCATGTTGCGCGAATGGCTTTGTATCTCGGCAGTGATGACAGTTCGTACTCCACTGGCTCTGAATTCATCGTTGATGGCGGCTGGTCAGCATGAGCATCCTCGGAACACGCGTTGTTCGCGTTGAGGATCCGCGTTTCCTCAAAGGCGAGGGAACATATATTGCAAACCTACAAATGCCTGGTGCGGTGCATCTCACATTTGTGCGTTCGTCAATGGCACATGCTCAGTTGCTCAGCATCGATGCGGATGAAGCACGTTCCATGCCTGGCGTTCTGCATGTGTGGACAGCTGATGACATCAATCTGAATCCAGCACCGCCTGCGAATCCGATGATGAATGCTGGCATTACATTTCCGTATGTTGCCAAAGACACGGTGCGCTTCGTGGGCGACATCGTTGCGGTCGTTGTGAGTACCGACAAGACCCTTGGTATTGATGCAGCCGAAACGGTGATCGTTGATTACGAGCCACTTCCTGTCGTGCTCGATATGGATGAATCATTCAATGGTGATGTGCTGTTGCATCCAGGTGCTGGAAGCAACATTGTTCTTACCTTTGCTGCACGTGAAGATGGCGACATTTTTGCTGACTGTGAAGTTGTTGTTGAACTCACAATTGAGAATCAACGTGTTGCGCCTGCACCAATGGAAGTTCGTTCCTGTGCATCACAATGGGATGGCACACGTCTCACACAGTGGGCATGCAGTCAGGGCGCGCATGGTGCCCGTGATGGTCTTGCAGACACATTGGGGCTTGAAAAAGATCAAGTTCGCGTCATCACTCCCGATGTCGGCGGTGGCTTCGGTGCAAAGTCTGGTGTCTATGCCGAAGAAATCATCGTTGGCTGGGCAGCTCTGAAGCTAGGTGTGCCTGTTCGGTGGACAGAAAGCCGCACCGAGAACATGTTGTCGATGGGTCATGGTCGTGCACAACGCCAGCGCACTCGCATGGGTGGCACGAAAGATGGCCGCATCACTGCCTACCGTTTAGACCTCTTGCAAGATGCTGGTGCATATGCAAAAGCCGGTGCGGTGTTGCCATACATGACTCGTCTGATGGCGGGCGGCGTCTACGACATCGCCAAAGTGCAGTTTGAATCTCACTCAGTCGTAACCAATACAACGCCAACAGTTGCGTACCGCGGTGCTGGACGACCAGAAGCGACTGCTGCAATCGAACGCACAATCGATGAGTTCGCACGTGTGTGCGGAATCGACCCTGCAGAGATTCGTCGTCGTAACTACTTGCAGCCATCTGCTTTCCCACTTGTCACCTCCATGGGTGCAAAGTATGACTCTGGCGAATATGAAGCTGCTCTCGATAAGGCATTAGATGCTGCGGGTTATGCAGACCTTCGTGCAGAGCAGGCTCGCCGACGCGCCTCAGGTGATCCGTTGCAGATTGGTATTGGTCTTGCTTCCTATGTTGAGACAACAAACCCAATGGGTTCGGGCGATTACGGCTCCGTTGAAATCAAAGCTGATGGTGGCGCAATCATCCGTACGGGTTCTTCGTCGCATGGCCAAGGCCATCACACGGCGTGGGCCATGTTGGTGTCAGATGCAACAGGCATTCCCTTTGATCGCATCGAATTTCACTTCGGCGATACCGATGACGTCATTCGTGGTGGCGGAACCGGTGGCTCTCGTTCGTTGCAAGTCGGTGGCAGTGCGGTCAAGTTGGCAACAGATGCAGTTCTTGAAAAGGCACGTCAACGTGCAGCTGACTTGCTGGAAGCAGCTGTTGAAGACATCGTGATCGACACAGTGCGTGGAGCATTCCACGTTGCAGGTTCACCAGCGCCGGCTCGTACGTGGGCGGAACTAATGGTGGGCATTGATGCTCCGCTTGAGGCAGAAGTCGATTATGTGCCAGAAGGTGCAACCTTCCCATTTGGTTCACACGTGTGTGTTGTTGAAGTCGACATTGAAACCGGCATGGTCGGCGTGATTCGTCATATTGCGTGTGACGATGCAGGCACCATCATTAACCCGCTGATCGTTGATGGCCAGGTGCACGGTGGCATCGCGCAAGGCGTGGCGCAAGCATTGTTGGAAACTGTTGCCTACGACGAAGACGGCAACCCGATTACATCCAACCTTGCCGATTACGGATTCATCTCTGCAGCAGAGTTGCCCAGTTTTGAACGAGTCTCAATGGAAACACCAACGCCTCGCAATCCGCTGGGTGCAAAGGGAATTGGTGAAGCCGGAACGATCGGTGCAACACCAGCTGTTCATAACGCAGTCATTGATGCTGTGAGCTATCTCGGTGTGACTCACATTGACATGCCGTGCACATCTATCAATGTGTGGAACGCAATTCAAGCTGCGCAGTAACTGCTAGCCCTTGATGCGTAGATTGCCTCTGGCAAGAAATGCACCGCTTCCAACCAGCATCAACATCACAATGGTGCATACCCAAAAAGTGTGTCGGCCAATGTGTTCATACGCAAAACCTGCTGTACCTGCAGCTAGACCACCCGTCAGTGTTTGCATGCCGCTGTACAAGCCTTGTGCAGATGCAAGACGTTCGCGCGGCGCAACGAGTGCAATTGCTGCTGAGCCACCGGTAATGGTGAGGCCATCGACCACTCCGTGGGCTAATCCAATACCCAACATGACATAGGGCGATCCAAT
The DNA here is from genome assembly GCA_021298435.1 of Ilumatobacteraceae bacterium. GTDB lineage: Bacteria > Actinomycetota > Acidimicrobiia > Acidimicrobiales > Ilumatobacteraceae > UBA2093. The sequence continues at coordinate 13,814 of JAJTFJ010000005.1, read as the reverse complement.
GATGCCGTATGTGGCCATGAAGAGTGCCGCAATGGATAGTCCTGAGATGCTGGCTTTGAATGGTCCGACTTGTTGAGTGAGTCGCCCGCCCAAGGGTGCAAGAAATAACATAGGCAGTGCAAAAATTGTGATGCCTACGCTTGCGACCCATGTTGGTGCTGCAATGTCATCCATCATCACGGACCACAATGCATCGAATGTTCCGATCATCACAAAGAGTGCGAGCCCGATGATGATTGCTCCTAGCAGTGGTCGAATGCGCAACAAGTCGAATGCAACTCGTTGCGTAGGCGCGTCTTCAACCGCAGTCTCGGCAACGTGCAGTTGTGAGATTCCGATGAATGTGATGATCAATAGAGCCGTGATGATCAGGAATGGTGCGGCTAAACCGAATGCTTCGGCGGTTACTGCGGAGATAACTGGCCCTAATGCAAATCCACCGACACCAGCACTGACTGATAGCCCGAGATTGCGTCCCATGTTGTCTGGATTCGCCAAGATGATGATGCGACGAATCGCAGGTTCTGAACTTCCACTGCCAAGACCCGTGAGGAATCGTCCGAGTAACAAGATGGGAAATGAACCGCCAAAGGCCATCGTGAGACAGCCGATGATTTCCACCGATATGCCAAAGAGAACGAGTTTCTTGGCGTGACCTCTGTCTGCCAATGGGGCAATCAAGACATTGGCAATAAAGCCGGTAATGAAACCAGCAGCGACAAGGAACCCAAGCTTTGATTCAGAAATGGAATATGCATCGCGGTAGTCATCCAACAAGGTGAACATCACGCCATAGCTCATCGCACCAAGGGCACTGGAGCAGAGAAGGAGAAAGAGGTGGCGAGACTTCATCGGTTGTTCGCCTATGACTGCAATGAAGTCTTTACATGCTCAATGAGGTCAGGCCACGTGGCGCGAAGTCCGGGGTGAAGATCAAAACTTGCAACCTCGTCAATATCGACCCATCGCAAATCTGCTGATTCAGCGTTGGCCTCGTATGCACCAACGTCAGATGCTGCATGCGCGATCACCGTGTCGTAACGCCAGTTGCCATGATCATCGGAGTAGATGGCCTTGAAGGTGAGGTCATCAGGATCAATTCCCGTTTCTTCCCACGCTTCTCGTGCTGCGGCCGTCACAGGGTCTTCATGCGAATCAAGCGCACCACCTGGCAGTGCCCATGTTCCACCGCCGTGTGTCCAACCGGCGCGTAACTGCAGCAACACACTTGTTGGAGTCAGGTCAGTACGCACAAGCAACAGGCCCGCAGCGCCGTACAGGCCCCAATGGCGGGTGTGGCATCGCTCGCACAAAACCCATCCGTTGCCGTCACTGATTGCCATCCCTCGATGTTGGCACAATCAGTTGTGTTCTTCATATACGGATGCTCATTGCTCTACCGTGGAGTGAGATGAATGGGTTTGATTGGCACAATGCAACTGCAGAAGAGGTTGATTTTCAGTATTCGCCGTCCAAATTCGCTAAGCGCCCTCTTGATGAGTATCTAGAGGAATACAGAACTCGTAGTGCGACAGTCGATGCTGCAGGATTGCGACAGAAGAACGCTCCACTGCTGATCTTCATTCATGGGGGGTATTGGCAGAAGTTGTCGGCTGCGGATTCTTTATTCAACGGTCCTGATGCACAGACCGAAGGCATTGCGCTACACGCAGTGGAATACACACTTGCGCCCCATGCATCAATTGCAGAGATGGTGGAGGAATGCATCGCAGATGTGTTGCACACCATTGATGAATTGCAGCCAACGCGAGTGATTATTGCCGGGTCAAGCGCTGGGGCTCACTTGGCTGCAATGTGCTCACGAGATGTACGTGTTGCGGGTCGCGTCGATGGACTTGTATTGCTGAGTGGTGTCTATGACGTTCGTCCTCTTGTTGCGACACCAACAAATGATCCCTTACGTCTCACTAGTGAATCTGCGGCTGCAATAAGCCCGCAGTTGTTGCCCGTTGAGCATGCCGCACCTCATGCACTCCTCGCAGTGGGTGGACACGAACCTCCTGAATTCATCCGTCAGAATGCAGAGTTCGGTGAGTATTTGCGTCGTCACAACGTTGCGACACAGATACTGGTTGACGAAGATCGAGATCACTTCGACTTGCCCTATGACCTATTGAAGCGGGGAACCAAAGTGGGAGACTGGTGTCTTGGGCTCCTGAAGGGGAAGACACAATGAATTTGAACGAAGCACGTCTCCATGCGCAGGAACTCGATGCTCAGGATGCCCTCTCTTCGCTTCGTTCACATTTCGATATTCCTGAAGGAACTTTGTACTTCGATGGAAACTCTCTTGGGCCGTTGTCATTTCGCTCACGTGAAGTTCTGAACCGCACGATTGAGTTTGAATGGCGCGAGCGACTCATTCGTTCATGGAATGAAGATTGGCTCGAGATGCCGGCGCGTGTGGGCAATCTCATCGCACCCATCATTGGTGCAGCGCCAGACACGGTGATCTGCGCAGACAACACGTCCATCAATTTGCATAAAGCGTTAATGGCTGCCGTTGCACTTCGCGCGGATCGTTCCGAGATTGTCGTTGACATCAATAACTTTCCGACTGACATTTACATTGCGCAAAGTGTTGCAAGCCAGCACGGCATGAAACTTGTTGCTGTTACAGCCGACGAAATTATTGGTGCCATCAATGCAAACACCGCGGTTGTCACCGCCAAAGTGCTCGATGTTGACTTCGCAGTGGGGTGTGGGTACAAATATCTCAATGGCGGTCCTGGTGCACCGGCATTCATTTATGTCGCTCCACGTTTGTTGGAAACGGCTGGGCAACCATTGCAAGGCTGGTGGGGCCACGCCGAGCCATTCGAGTTCGAGGTCGATTATCGCCCAGCGGTGGGAATCGCCCGTTTCCTCACAGGCACCGCCAATGTCTTGTCCATGAAGTCCTTAGAGGCTGCCCTCGAGGTTTTTTCAGGGGTTTCCCTAGAAAAACTCAGGGAGAAGAGCGTCAGTTTGACCTCATTCTTTATCGACCTATTTGATGATCATTTGGCCCCCCGGGGGTTCACTTTGGCTAGCCCCAGAACCCCCGAATCTCGTGGAAGCCATGTGGCGCTTGGGTTTGCAGGCGGCAAGGAGCTTGTCGCGGCCATGGCGGCCGAGGGGATTATCGCCGATTCTCGCCCTCCAGACCTGATGCGGTTCGGATTCGCACCTCTCTATAACACTCACCAAGAAGTGGTTTCTTTGGTGGAACGCCTTTCCTCCTATTGAGGTACCCCTGATTTACGGGTAGTTTTTGTCTACTACCCAGTAATGGCGAATCCCGCCACATTCCTTAAAGGGGAAAACACATGAAGAAGAGTGTTCTGCGCGTTGGCGCATCAATGCTCGTTTTGTCACTCGTAGGCGTTGCCTGCGGTGGCAGCGATGACAGCTCAGCTGATGCTTGTGAAGGCAACTCGAAGATTGCATTCTTCGGTGCACTCACCGGCGAAGCAGGCAACCTCGGTATCAACATCAAGAAGGGTCTCGACCTCGCTGTTGCTCAGCACAACGAAGCAAACCCAGATGCACAGATCGATGTAGAGGCATACGACTCACAAGGTGACCCAGACCAGGCACCAGCACTTGCTGACAAGGCAATCGCTGACGCATGCGTCAAGGGCATCGTTGGACCAGCATTCTCTGGTGAATCAGCAGCTGTGAACGCAAAGTTCGAAGAAGCTGGTCTTCCATTGATCACACCATCAGCAACAAACCCTGCTCTTTCAACAAATGGCTGGGACGTGTTCCACCGTGCACTTGCAGGTGACGACAAGCAGGGCCCAGGCGCTGCATCACGCATCGTTGCTGACGGCAAGATGAAGGTCGGCGTTATCGATGACAACTCCGAATACGGCAAGGGTCTCGCAGACATCGTTCAGACATCACTTGGTGACAAGGCAGTTGAACTCAACAGCCTCGACCCAGAAGCAGCTGACTACTCAGCAGTCATCACCGCAGCGAAGGACGCAGGCGTTGACGCAGTGTTCTTCGGTGGTTACTACGCTGCTGCAGGCAAGCTTGCAAAGCAGATGGCAGACGCCGGTGTGACAGCACAGTTCTACTCAGGCGACGGAACACTTGACGTTGGTTTCATTGAGGCAGCAGGCCCAGCAGCAGAAGGCGCAATCCTGACCTGCACCTGCGCACCAAAAGACTCCAACCCAGAGTTCTTGAAGGCATTCCAGGATGCAAACAAGGGTGAAGACCCAGCAACATACGCCGCAGAGGCATATGACGCAGCGTCTGTATTCCTTGCAGCAATGAAGGATGGCAAGACCTCACGTGGTGACATCCTTAAGTTCATCAACTCCTACGACGCTGCTGGTGTAACCAAGCAGCTCAACTGGGATGAGGCTGGCGAAGTAACTGGCTCGGCTGTTTATGCATACGAGATCAAGGACGGCGCAATCAAGGGCCTTGGCCTTATCAAGTAATTCCTTTCGGAATCACTGAAAGTCAAAACGGCAGTCGGCCAGGGACGTTGTTCCCTGGCCGACTGTTTTGTCTACGCTGTTAATGACCCTCGTTCAGCTTTACCATCACTACGAAACTGGTTGTCTCAATGCCTGATTGGCTCATTATCCGAACCTTCTGGGAACTCACCGTTACCGGTCTGGCCCTTGGTTCCATTTACGCTCTCGTGGCCCTTGGCTACACATTGGTGTACGGCGTCTTACGCCTCATCAACTTCGCTCACTCTGAAATATTCATGGTCGGCACCTTTGGTGCGCTTCTTGCATCGTCACAATTTTTGAGTATTCCCCTTCTCGAAGATGGGAACTATCCGTATCGCACGGGAATGACTCTGATTATTTTCCTCGTGTTCATCATGTTGATTGCCATGCTCTTCTCGGGCATCGGCGCAGTGGTACTCGAGCGTGTTGCATACCGCCCACTGCGCGGCAACGGCGACGCATTTGGTGCAATTGTTCTTGCATTTCTCACTACGTTCATCGTCTCGCTTGTTTTTGTTGATCAAGCAAAAATAAATGTGATCATCGCCTTGTTGGCAACTGCTCCAATTTCGTATGCGTATATGCGCTTCTTTAAGCAAGGTCGGAAAGCACCGCGCTTAGCCTTCTTGATCTCAGCAATTGGTGCTTCCACCGCAATCTCTGAGGCTGTTGGTGTGTGGAGTAAGCATGGTCGCGATCAGTACCAAACACCTCGTCTTCTTGAAAAGAAAACACTCTTCACAATGTTCGGCACCGATGTGCGCATTGACTATGCGATTGTGATTGTCGGCGCCTTGCTCATGATGACTGCTCTCACGCTATTCGTGAACAAGACGCGACTTGGCCGTGGTGTTCGCGCCGTGGCGCAAGATGCAGAAACATCACGCATTCTCGGCGTCAACGTTGACCTCATCATCATCGTGACGTTTGCTCTCGGCGGTGTGATGGCCGGTGGGGCTGCAATGTTGTTCACCTTGGTGTACGACCAGACACGATTCAATATCGGATTCATCCTCGGCGTGAAGAGCTTCACTGCGGCAGTGCTTGGTGGTATCGGAAACCTCAAGGGCGCACTGCTGGGTGGTCTTCTTCTCGGACTCGTTGAGAACTATGGCTCGGCAATCTTCGGTGGCCAATGGAAAGACGTCATTGCGTTCGTCGTATTGCTCGTCGTTCTTATGTTCCGCCCTACTGGTTTGTTGGGTGAATCACTTGGAAAGGCCCGTGTATGAGTCTGGTCCTCAATTTTTGGTTGCGTGTGACCGCTCTGTTCTCGGGCTTCGGAGAACAATTCCGCGCAATGAACAAGTGGCAGCGTTACTCGGCATATGGCCTCGGCGTTGTTGCTCTATACCTCTTGCCCTATTGGCCTGATGTTCCTGTCTTAGGTCAGATCGTCAATACACCTGGTTCGCAGTTTGAAACTGTGCTGAATGATCAAGTCGTCATTTTTGTTCTGATTGCATTAGGTCTCAACGTTGTTGTTGGAATCGCCGGCTTGTTGGACCTCGGCTATGTCGGTTTCTATGCAGTCGGTGCGTACGTCACGGCCATCTTGACAAGTGCACATGGAAATCTTCCGTGGCTGTTGGCTTTGCCTATCGCAGTGGTGATTTCGATGTTGTTCGGGCTCATTCTTGGAACACCGACTTTGCGTTTACGCGGTGACTACTTGGCAATTGTGACTTTAGGTTTCGGTGAAATCATTCGTCTCACCGCTAAGAACATGGACTGGCTGGGCGCAAGTCGCGGCATCAGCAACATCAAGAAGCCACCATCAATGTTCGGATTGAAGTTCGGCGTGTTGGATGCAAAGCCGTACTTCTACCTCGGCCTCACCATGGTGTTTATCGTGATCTTCATCTTGCATCGATTGGAGTATTCCCGCGTCGGTCGTGCGTGGGTCGCTATCCGTGAAGATGAAGACGCTGCAGAACTCATGGGCGTGAATACCTTCAAGTTCAAGCTGTGGGCGTTCACGATTGGCGCAGGTATCGGTGGACTTGCGGGTGTTCACTATGCAGGCAAGGTGGGGTTCATCAACCCCGACAACTTCCCACTGCAACTTTCGATTCTGTTCCTCGCTGCCGTTGTCCTTGGTGGTTCAGGGAACATGTACGGTGCCATCCTCGGCGGAATACTTGTTGCGTACATGCCAGAGCGTTTACGCAACTTCTCTGACAAACGAATTTTGGTGTTCGGCATCGTTCTTGTTCTGATGATGGTGTTCCGCCCCGAAGGTATTTTGCCAAAGCGAGTGGGAAATGAACACAAGAAGCGAAGAGCTAAGTCCCAAGAAGGGGAGGTGGCCTCATGAGTGAAGTACTCCTTGATTTCAACAATGTGACGATGCAATTTGGCGGTGTAACTGCGTTGAATGAAGTCAGCTTGCAGATTAAACAGGGTGAGATCCTTGGTCTCATCGGGCCCAATGGCGCCGGCAAGACAACATGTTTCAACGTCATGACTGGTGTGTATGCACCAACACTGGGTACTGTTTCTTTCGAAGGAAAGAACCTCGCAAAGTTAAAGCGTTTTGAAATCACCAAGGTTGGCATTGCGCGTACGTTCCAGAACATTCGTTTGTTCTCAGAAATGACAGCGCTTGAAAATGTGATGGTAGGTGCTGACGCACGCAAGAAGGCGTCGGTCGGTGGAGCAATTCTGCGTACATCCCGTCAGCGGCACGAAGAGAAAGAATCACGTGAGCGTTCCATGGAACTTCTTCAGTTCATGGGTATCTCTGACCGTGCTGAAACTGCCGCGCGCAATCTTCCGTACGGCTACCAGCGCCGACTTGAGATTGCTCGCGCGTTAGCAACAGAACCAAAACTTCTGTGCCTCGATGAACCGGCAGCCGGGTTTAACCCAGCCGAAAAGGAAGAACTCAATGAGTTGATCCTGAAGATTCGTGAGCAGGGCTACACGGTGCTGTTGATTGAACACGACATGAATGTTGTGATGAAGGTCAGTGACCGTGTTGCAGTATTGGACTTTGGTCAAAAGATTGCTGATGGCTTGCCCGCGGATGTTCGAAACAATCCTGCAGTGATTGCTGCGTACCTAGGAGTCGAAGACAATGCTTCTTGAAGTCAATGATCTTCATGTGTTCTATGGTCGCATTGAGGCCATCAAGGGAATCTCTTTCACTGTGGGTGAGGGCGAAATCGTCACTCTGATTGGTGCCAACGGCGCTGGCAAGACAACAACGATGCGCACCATCTCGGGTGTTCGTACAGTTGCACAAGGTTCCATCAAGTTCGAAGGGCAAGACATCACCAAGATGGCTCCACACGATCGTGTGAAGCTGGGCATCTGTCAGGCGCCGGAAGGCCGCGGCATTTTCCCCGGAATGACTGTGCGTGAGAACCTTGACATGGGCACATATGTCCGAGGCGGAAATGCCGCAGAAAAAGCAGCAGACCTTGAGCATGTCTTTCATCTTTTCCCACGTTTGCAGGAACGCATCACTCAGCTCGGTGGCACCTTGTCGGGCGGCGAGCAGCAAATGTTGGCAATCGGCCGTGCCCTGATGAGTCGTCCACGCTTGCTTCTGCTTGACGAGCCTTCAATGGGGTTGGCGCCAATGTTGATTGCGCAAATCTTTGAAATCATTAAGCAGATCAACTCTGAGGGAATCTCAGTTTTGCTGGTGGAGCAAAATGCAACGCAAGCACTGCGTACTGCACGTCGTGGATACGTTCTCGAAACCGGTCATGTGGTGAAGGAAGGCAGTGGTCAACTCTTGCTTGATGATCCTGCTGTTCGTGCCGCATATCTCGGCGGCTGATCTTTCGCTGTTATAGAGACTTCTCAAGTCTCGTTAAGAATCGTTTGACGGCTGATGCGCTCTCGCGTCGCCACCCATCGACGGGTGTCTGCGCTGGGGATGATTCAATAGCGCGCAACAGGGGAGCAAAGGCTTCGTGTTGAGCGCTAAGGAATGACTGTGCGGGTAGACCTGCACGGTCACGCAGCATCATCTTCACGACTAGTTCTGTTCGGACATCCCGAAGGTGCTCGACCGGCTGGTCAAGCCAAGCCGTGATGTGAGCCTTGCCCTTTGCTGTTGCAGAGATGACGACTTTGTCGGCACCGCCCCCGTCTTTTGGCTTGGCGCGCTTGACCAGGCCATCCACTTCAAGAGTGTCGATCGCTCGGTACACAAGTTGCCGCGAGAGCGTCCAAGCTCGGCCAATCTCACCACGTGGTGCCAGTTCCTCGTGGAGAGCCCATCCGTGACGCGGTTGCAACACAATCAGCGCGAGAACGACGTCTCGTGCAAGTTGAGCGTCCTGCTTGGCCATGGGCTCAAACTAGCAGCGATTGGGAAGTAGTCACATTTTGACTACCATGCTCGCTGTGAAAGTGAAGCGAGTCTGTGTTGCGGCTGTTGTAGCCCTTTCTCTCACGGCATGTGGAGAAAGCTCCACAGACTCAGCAGACGATTGCAGCGTGGAGATCTTCGCCGCCAGCTCCTTATCGTCGGCATTGACGGCGATGACAGATGAATTACGTACTGAGTCGGGGTGCGACATCACGTACAAGTTTGGGTCGTCCGGAAGCCTTGCGGCTTCTATTGAGGCAGGAGCAACTCCCGACTTGTTCCTCTCCTCAGGCACTACTTCAGTTACTGCATCTGGTCTTGATGTGAAGACTTCGCGCGCCATCGTGGAGAGCAGCTTGGCGATCATCACAAGCAAGGGCAGTGTCGCATCCCGAGAAGTCATCGCAGTCGATGATCTTCTTGAAAAGAAGTGGAAACTCGGGCTGTGTGCCGCTACTGCGCCATGTGGTGAATTGGCAGATGAAGTGTTGGCGAATGCTGGTGATGTATTTGGTAACACGTTCGATTTTGGCCGTAATGCATTGGCAGACACCGAAGCAATCAACGCCTCTGATCTCTTGACAAAGGTAGAGATGGGTGAACTTGATGTTGTCCTTGGCTATGCAAGTTCGTGTGCGAGTAGTTCAGACCTCGTGTGCACCGTGATTCCTGATGAAGAGAATGGGCAACAACTAGGGGAGAAGACCACCTACTTCGTGACGCCAATCAATGATTCTTCACAGGTCACGAGATTGCTGACATTTATGACGTCGGCGAAGTTCTCCGAGCGCCTCGTGACTGATTTTGGATTCGAAGCAATGGTGAAGTGATGAGGCGTACTGCAAAAAGTCTGATAGCAATTGCTGTTCTTGCAGTGGCTGTTGTTGCTGTTCCCATCATCGGTCTCTTTGTTCGTGTTCCGTGGACCCGCATGAGTGAACTGTGGTCGAACGACACTGCGTTAAGTGCCCTCCGCATCACGCTTCAGACTTCTCTGATTGCAACTGCACTGTGTGTTCTGTTGGGCGTGCCATTGGCATGGGCGATGTCCAACGCATCCGACAAAGTTCGTACTCTCGCGCGTGCTTTAGTCACGGTGCCTGTCGTTCTCCCGCCCGTTGTGGGTGGCATCGCACTGTTGTCAGCTCTGGGTAGAAAAGGCGTCTTTGGTGGGTTCCTTTCATCGCTTGGAATCTCTTTGCCGTTCACACAAACTGCTGTCGTGTTGTCTCAGTTGTTTGTAGCAATGCCGTTTCTTGTGCTGGCTGTAGAAAGTCAATTCCGCACAATGGATCGTGGCGTGATTGATGCGGCGCGCGTCATGGGCTTTGGTCCATTCCGCACATTCACCCATGTCGTTCTTCCGATGACAAAAGGATCAGTGATTGCAGGTGCAATTCTTGCCTGGGCTCGTGCAGTGGGCGAGTTCGGTGCGTCAATCACGTTTGCTGGAAGTTTGAAAGCCAAAACGCAAACTCTTCCCATGGCTGTGTATGAGTTGTTAGAGCGCGACTGGGAACTAGCGATGGGTCTTTCTGTCGTCATGGTTCTGTTTGCGATAGCTGTCATCTTCGGATTGCGCTCGCAACTGCTGAACTCAGGTAACGCATGAGTTTGATCATCCAAGGACAAATCCAAAGGGGAGAGTGCGCCTTTGATCTTCAGGAGGAGTTCTCTCCTGGAGAAGTTGTTGCTGTTGTCGGCCCCAATGGTTCAGGAAAGAGCACTCTTCTCTCGGTAGTTGCCGGGCTATTGGGCCTTGCAGAAGGATCGATGAGCCTGAACGGGCGCTGTCTTGATTCATCGAAAGACAACGTGTACGTAGAGCCGGAGCAACGAGACATTGGGATGATGTTTCAGTCGTTGCATCTCGTTGGCCAAATGACGGTGGTTGACAATGTTGCTTTGGCGTTGCGGGCACGGGGTGCCTCGCGAAGTGATGCACATACCACGGCTCGGGAGCAACTGGTTGCAGTCGGCGCATCGCATCTTGCGGAGCGAAAAGCGTCTGCACTCTCGGGTGGGGAGGCACAACGGGTGGCATTGGCCCGCGCTATCGCTGCACGGCCGGCAGTCCTGCTCTTGGACGAGCCTTTGTCAGCCATTGATGCCGCCTCAAAGGAGCCACTACGGGCAGTCTTGGCGGCTGTTTTACAGGAGTTCAAAGGAATCACCCTTCTGGTTTCCCACGACTCAGCCGATGTCTCCACATTGGCCAGTCGCTCCATCTCCCTCGGTGGGTGAATCCGACTGGTGACAGAAGGTAGAAAAATTCGGCTACCTGTTTACCTTCCGTTCACCTTGCCGTTTATTGGGGTACAGGTACTACTGAAAGTCTTTCTCAGTGCAAACCTTGGACACCCCCACCGAGCCTCGGGAAATCGAAACGCACTACACCAGAGTCGACCGTGTGTTCCGCGGCTTCGTGACATCGTGCGCACTTTTTTCTCTTGTTGTTCTCATCTTGATTGCAGCGTTCTTGCTGTATCGAGGTTTTGAAATTTTTGCTGACTTTGGTCTGAGTTTCATCACGACTTCGAAGTGGGACATTGGAAATCCTGAAGACACTTCTACAGCCGTTTTGGGCATTGGTGCGATGCTCGTGGGCTCTGTCGTCACTGCAGTGATTGCAATTCTTGTTGCGGTCCCGTTTGCAATTGCATCAGCACTGTTTATTGAGTTCTACGCACCGCGACTGCTTCGCACGATTCTTACGTCGGTACTCGACTTAGTGGCAGCGATTCCCTCAGTCATCTTTGGTATCTGGGGTTATGTCGTTCTTTTGCCGTTGGTGGAGGATTGGTCAGGCACTCTGTACAAGTACCTCAGCTGGTTCCCTTTGTTTGATGTTCAAACACCAATCTTTGGCCGTTCACCTCTGTTGGCTGGCCTGTTGTTGTCAATCATGATTTTGCCCATTGTTACTTCGGTGGCGCGTGAGGTGTACGGGCAAGCACCACGTGATCTCATTGATGCTTCCTACGCACTCGGTGGAACAAAGTGGGCTGGAATTCGCACGGTTGTGCTTCCGTTCGGAAAGAGTGGACTTGTCGGCGGTGCAATGTTGGGCCTTGGCCGCGCAATGGGAGAAACCGTGGCCGTCTATCTCACCCTCAATCTGGTATTCAAAACAAACTTCCAGATCCTCGCCTCGGCTGGTGGCAACGTGGCGTCATTGATTGCAAACAAGTTTGGTGAAGCGACCGACTACGAGTTGAAGGCACTCATGGCGGCTGGTCTTGTGCTGTTCCTCGTGACTCTGCTCGTCAACTTCTTTGCCACTGTCATCGTGAATCGTTCAAGGAAAATCGTATGACCACTTTTGAGGTAAGCACAGTGGTCCCTGAACCACGTCGTCCATGGGATCACTCTCGGGGCACATTGCTGCGTGTTGGTGTGTTGGTGACATTGTCCGGAATCTTTGGTTGGTTGCTCAATACCTTGACAGGGCTCAGTGGATTTCTTGGTTGGTATGTAGGTCTTGCATTTGCGATGCCCGTCGTTGCGTTTGTTGGCTCGGTACGACATGGCTGGAATCTGGCCTCTGATCGTGTTGCGTCAGCAGTCATTACGGTTGCATTTGCTGCTGTCACGATTCCTTGGGTGTCAATTTTTGTCACCGTGTATCAAAAAGGCTCAAAGGCCTTCCATTCGAAATACCTAACAGATGACATGCGCATTACGCCGAGCAGTGATGTGATTCAGAATGGCGGAGTTGCACATGCAATCATCGGAACATTGATGATGGTGCTGATTGCATCGTTGATTGCAGTTCCACTTGGCATTCTTGCCGCGGTATACATCGTCGAGATTAAGGGCCGTTTTGCGAAGTTGGTTCGATTCCTCACTCAGGCAATGAGTGGTGTCCCCTCGATTGTTGCTGGTCTTTTCATTTACGCCACGGTGGTGGTGTTCTTCGGTGGCTTCAGTGCTTGGGCAGGAGCCCTTGCGCTTGTGATCCTGATGCTTCCCACGGTGGCTCGCACTTCTGAAGAGATTCTCAAGATTGTTCCTGAAGACCTGCGCACGGCCAGTTATGCACTTGGGGCAACGCAATCACGCACAACGTTCCGTGTGGTCCTTCCTACGATCGCCTCTGGTCTCGTGACGGCGGCAGTGTTGGGTATCGCTCGAGTGGTCGGTGAAACAGCCCCACTCATCCTCACCGCGTCTTACTTTGTTGCCAAGAGCACAAGTTTGAATGAGCCCATCGCAAGTCTTCCGATTTACATTTTCTCCAGCCTTGGTCTCGGAGATGAGAATGCAACAACGCGTGCCTGGGGTGGTTCCCTCGTACTTCTCGGCGTTGTTTTCATTCTCTTTGCAATTGCTCGCACCATCAGTACACGCCTCGCTCGAAAGTGACCCACCCCATGGAGAACAACATGAACAACGAAACCGGAACTACTAAAGAAGTTTCACGTCGCGGTGGTCTTGAAACTGTGGGTGTACATGCGTGGTTCAACAAGCACCATGCATTGGCTGATGTGTCATTGCATTTCCCTGAGAACACAGTGACAGGCCTCATCGGTCCATCTGGCTGCGGGAAGTCCACATTCCTTCGCTTGCTCAACCGCATGCATGAGTTCATTCCCAAGGCAGCGATGGCTGGTGAAGTCCTCTTCGAGGGCGAAGACATTTACGCACCAGGAGTCAACCCGATTGAGATTCGCCGCCGCATTGGCATGGTGTTCCAAAAGGCAAACCCATTTCCCGCAATGAACATTGGGGAAAACGTCGTTGCAGGGCTCAAGCTGGCCCGTGTAAAGACAGACGATAAGGACGCCCTTGTTGAAGAGTGTCTGACTCGTGCTGGTTTGTGGAATGAAGTGAAGGATCGCTTGAAAGCCCCAGGCGGTTCATTGTCTGGTGGTCAGCAACAGCGTTTATGTATCGCTCGCGCACTTGCATTGAAGCCAGAGGTATTGCTTCTTGATGAGCCATGTTCTGCTCTTGACCCAGGCTCGACATTGCGTGTGGAAGAGACCATTGTTCAGTTGTCCGAAACA
>JAJTFJ010000017.1 GCA_021298435.1 Ilumatobacteraceae bacterium | reverse complement strand
TGAGCGCCAAGGTGTGGAGAGCAACGGACAAAAAGTGTGGTTGCGCGCCGACGGAGTGTTACCTGAGGACCCTGTGCTGCACGCGTGCATCGCAACCTATGCCAGTGACATGACTCTTCTTGACACCACCTTGTTGCCACACGGACTCGGCTGGAGCGAAGGTGGCGTGCAAATGGCCAGCCTCGACCATGCAATGTGGTTCCATCGTCCCTTCCGTGCTGACGACTGGCACCTTTACGACCAGCATGCAATCTCAACATCAAATGCTCGCGGTCTCGCTGGCGGATCCATCTACACACAAGACGGCCACCTTGCTGTCACCGTTGTGCAAGAGGGTCTCATCCGTGTGAAACCCACTGAATAATGCGCCGTCTTGCCGTCACCCTCTCAGTCATAGTTCTGACTGCGTGTTCACAAGGGACAACGGACACCACATCAACTTCAACCTCGTCGGGCACACCCAATGCTTCTGTGTTGTATTCAACGCAGAGAATCGGAGCACTAGAAGGCGCTGTCGATTTAGTTGAGCGTTCAGCAGAAGACAACTGGTTCTATGTCGTTTCTCAAAAAGGGACTATCGAGCGATGGACCCGAGATGGGAAACGGATCGACACAGTTCTAGACATCTCGGCGATGACAACTGGCGAAGGTGAACGAGGACTCTTGGGGTTTGCAATTCGTCGTCTCACTTCGAAGACAGACGCGTTTATCAACTACACGAACAAAGACGGCGACACTGTGGTTGCGTGGATTGCAGTCAATGAAGATGGCACTCTCGACAACTCACTCAGCATTACTGGAAAAACCTTTCTCACAATTGAACAGCCATATGCCAATCACAATGGTGGCGGGCTAGCCATTGGTCCCGACAATTACCTCTACATCGGCACCGGAGATGGCGGCAGTGCAAACGACCCTGAGCGTCGTGCCCAAGACACATCAAGCTTGTTAGGCAAAATTCTTCGTATTGATCCCAACAACATTGACGGTGTGGGCAACGACGGATACACCATCCCTGCCGACAATCCCTACGTCAACGTGGCAGGAGCACGCCCTGAGATTTGGTCCATTGGACTACGCAATCCCTGGCGCTTCACCTTTGATGAGTTCGGAAATCTTTGGATTGCAGATGTCGGCCAAAACAAATGGGAAGAAGTCAATGTTGCCAAGGGCAGTCGCACCCAGGGCGGGGGCAAAGGCGCCAACTTTGGCTGGAGCGCGTATGAGGGATCACAACGCTTTAACTCTGACGTTGTTGCGTCCGATCCATTGATGCCCATCCACGAGTATCCCCACGACGATGGAGCTTGCTCTATCTCTGGCGGGGCAGTAGCCACCAACACCACTGCGATGGGTCGCGCCGGGTGGTTCTACTTTGGCGATTACTGCACAGGTGAAGTCACGGCGATTCTCACCAATGGCGAGAACACCGTCGGAACCGAGACAGTCCTCAGCGATATGGGGAACATCACTGCAATCCGTTCGACGAACAATGCGATGTATGTGTTGACGCAAAAGGGTGAAGTTCACCAACTCATCGTCACGCGCAACTAGTTAACGACGCACACCCATGAACATGCCACGCAACGCTTGGTAGTTCTCAATACAGTGTCCAGCACCAAGTACTACAGCTTCTAGCGGTTGAGATGAAATCTTTACTGGTACTTCTGTTTCGCGTTCAATGCGTGCTGCAAGACCGCGCAACATTCCGCCACCGCCGACGAGATACATTCCGCGTGCCAAGAAGTCTTGAGCAAGTTCAGGCGGAGCTTTGGCCAAGCAACGCTTCACCGACAACACCATTGCTGCAACTGGTTCATCAATTGCAAAACGAACTTCTTCTGCTGTGAGGCGAACAGTCTTCGGCAAACCCGTGACTAAGTCACGACCACGAATATCTGCACTTCGGTCTTGCGGACCAGGCTCTGCAGAACCGATCTGAATCTTGATTTCTTCTGCGGTACGTTCACCGATTGCAACACCATGTTCACGGCGAACATAGTTCTGAATTGCCGCATCAATATCGAAACTGCCAACACGAATGGCCTCAAGTGCAACAACGCCGCCAAGACTGATCACTGCTGTTTCTGTAGTTCCGCCGCCAATGTCGATCACCATGTTCCCGACAGGTTCATCAATCGGAAGATTGGCACCAATTGCTGCCGCCATCGGCTGTTCAATCAACTGCGCATCAGATGCACCAGCGCGTCGTGTCGCGTCTGTGACTGCTCGACGTTCTACTTCCGTAATTGCCGAAGGCACGCAGATAACGACCTTGGGGCGAGTAAATCGAGACACACCAACACGCTGCAAAAGCAGGCGAATCATGCGTTCTGTGATGTCAAAGTCGGTGATTGCACCACCGCGCAATGGACGCACGGCAACGATGTAGCTCGGCGTACGCCCGATCATGTCCCATGCCTCATGACCAGTTGCAAGCACTTCACCGGACTGACGATTAACGGCAATCACGGAAGGTTCATTCAGAACAATGCCGCGACCCTTCATGTACACCAGCGTGTTCGCTGTGCCAAGGTCAATTGCGAGGTCACGTGCCATTAACGGCTCCACCGATCATCTTGATTGTTGTGATGCACAGAATTACGACGAGCTTCCGGAGACAATGCATCGATGTGGCGACGAAAGTGTGCAATGCCATCATCAATGCGACTCTTGCGATTATCGAGATACACGAGAACCAACAATGTTCCTCCTGAAATCACCGCCATAAACGTAAAGAATGTTGTGATGAAAGATAAAGCAATCATTGTTGTCCTCCGACTTTGCCTGGCTGCACAATGTCGTGCGCTCCCGTACCCCAATCAGAACCGCCGGACCAGTTCTCCTTCTTCCAGATAGGAGCACTCTCTTTCAATGCATCAATGGCGAATCGTGCGGCATCAAATGCGACAGGTCGATGCGCAGATGACACAGCAACGACAACAGAAGATTCACCGAGAGCAAGTTCTCCGGTGCGATGCAAGATTGCAATCCGACGTGCATCAGGAAAGCGCACTCGAGTCTCAACTGCAATTTTTGTGAATGATGGGATCACGGCATCTTCATAGGCCTCGTACTCGAGCGATGTCACATCATTTCGTCCGTCGGCATGATCACGCACAGTGCCAGAAAAGAGGACCACGGCACCACAGTCGGGCCGAACTGCCCATTCATAGATACTGGCAATAGGCAATTCATCAGCGGTCACAGCAAACCACTCATCTCCTTGTCCTTGTGCCATCACCCTGTCATCGTACTCCTACCCACGTGGGCGGAACCTGTGATGCCGACATCACTTGCAACCTCAGAGCGATTACTCTCATCTCTTCGTGAGCGCTGACGAATTTGAAAGAGAACACAAGGCACCTCTCTCACCAGATGAACGCTTCTGGCGACACCCCACCGAACTCGCCGATGTCGAACGAAATAAGCACTTCTCACATGCGCCGCCACTTGGCCGAAAACTCACAGCCATCACGGCAACAGTTAGTGCCGTTGCCTCGATCGCAATCCTGAGTGTCGCGATTCCCAAGGGAATCAGGGAGTTTTCCGAGGCAGAAGCCGAAGCCGTTGCGGTGACTACCACTGTCGACATTCCCCATGTCAAGAATGCCCTCACAACGCTGGTCGCAACAGCAACTGGTACAAAAGGAAGCACGACTGCCATCTCTATTGGCAGCGACGCATGGGTTGTCGCAGCAGAAGCAGTCGACATCAAGAAACCCTTGTGGCTGACCCTCGAGTCAGGTAAAGAAGTTCAGGTTCCCTTCTTCTCCACGAATGAAGACGCCACTGTGATTCTTCTTCGTCTCACCGCCAATCAAAGTCCCGCACTGGCCAAAAAGTGGGACCGGTATTTGAATCCCACATCACCGGCCGAACTTGAGAGCTTTCCCATCGTCGATCGGTATGGCGTCCACCATCTCGGCTACGAGCAAAGCGTCCGCCATCAGGCAAAGCCAAAGGAACTCCCCCTTCTCACTGACTCCCCCATTGATGGTGCGGCCGCCTTCATTGACAAGATGATGAATGTTGTGGGCGTTGCCTTTGATAGCCGCCACAGCACCTGGTTTCTGGCGAAGGACTCACTTCTCTCCCTCCTTGCAGAAGCCCCTCAAAGCGCCCCCCGCTAGGGCCTACGCCCACATAACCTGAAGAGCATGGCGGACAACGACCCCACCCCCTTCAACCCCTTTGGTGGCATGCCGTTCTTCAACGACATGATGCGGGCAATGTCTCAACAAGGACCCCTGAATTGGGACTTAGCTCAGCAGTTTGCACAACTCGGTGCTGTCGGCGACACCGTTGACCCTGAACCTGATGCATCCACTCGCATCGCCTACAACGCACTCGCCGACATTGCTGACATGCATGTACGCGAGATCACTACATTGTCGACTGGACCACGAGATCGTCACGTTGAAATTCTCACAACAACACGTGCGAAATGGGCCCAGCGAACTCTGACTGATCTACGCCCACTCTTTACAAATCTTGCGACAGCACTTAACCGGCGTGAGGAATCACCGGACACTCCTGATGATCCCATGGCTGCGATGCTGGCGAATCTTTCGTCCATGATGGCTCCCGCCATGATGGGAATGTCCATTGGCTCCATGATCGGGGCCCTTGCGTCGCATGCATTGGGCCAGTACGAGTTGCCTCTCTCACGCCCTCATGCATCTGAGATTCTGGTGGTGTCATCATCAGTCGACTCATTCGCCAATGACTGGAGCATCGCAACTGATGACATGCGGATGTGGGTGCTCATTCATGAACTCGCATCTCACGCCATCTTGGCCTCAGCGGCAATTGATCAAGGACTGACTGCACTTGTGCAACAACATGTTTCAGCATTCCGCCCAGACCCTCAAGCCCTGATGGACAGCATTGGCGAGCTCGACCCATCCGACCCTGATGCAATGGCACGTATCCAAGGAGTGTTCTCTGATCCGATGGTGCTGATGGGCGCGATGCGTTCCCCCGAACAAGAAGCAATGGCTCCGTTGCTGGACGCTCATATTGCAGCAGTGTCTGGCTACATCGATTTTGTTGTTGATTCGGTTAGTGCGCGCCTTCTCGGAGCGTCTTCTCCTATTGCAGAGGCAGTGCGACGCCGCCGTGTTGAGTACGGGGCAGATGGACAACTGATTGAACGCCTTCTCGGAGTCTCATTGACACGTGAGCAACAGCAGCGTGGTCGCTCTTTCATCGAAGGTGTCGTTGAAAGAAATGGTGCTCCGGCCCTAATCCCAATGTTGGAGAAGGCCGAGAATCTTCCTACTCCGAACGAAGTGGAAGCTCCGGGTCTCTGGCTCGCCCGCCTCGAGCTCTCGTAGAAATACCGCCAGCCCGGTAGTACATCGCAGCGCCAGCGATACCGACGACTGCCACAACCACAAAACCAATCTGACCACTCGGACTAAAGATCACCGGAATAATGCCGCCGATGACCCAGGCCAACTGATTCTTTGTTTCAAACTGTGCAAATGCACGACCACGGTTTGCATCAGGTGCATCACTTTGCACCGTTGAATCAAACGACAACTTTCCAATCGTTCCTGCCGCATTAACAATTGCAGCAAGAAGAATTCCGCCTACGACCCTGTCGTACCACGCAGCGATAATTCCCGATACTCCTACAGCTAACAGTGCGCTCAGCATCATCATTGATTCGCGCATGTGCTTCTTCATGAATGGTCCGAAAGTGTTCGCACCAAGAACAGCAACACCAATCATTCCGAGAGCAAAGCCAAACCACGCGGTGCCTGCCACTTCACCACGGAGCCAAAAAGCCAAATGGAAGAACATGAACCCAACACATCCGCGAAGAATGCGCATTGCATTTCCCGTCGAGACAATTGATGAGGAGTGAAGTTCTTCAATTTCAAGCTGCTCAGCAGGACGGGTCGCAATTGCTGACTTCGGCAAGCGATATGCATTCAGGGCCGCGAACAGAAAGGCCAACATGCCGAAGCCCAGTGCGAGGGTTGAACTTATTACCTGCAGAAGAGCGATGGGGGCAGCGACGACAAAACCAGTCAGGCCTGCAATCTGGCCTAATTTGCTGTTTGCTTTGACTAGGTCCTCTTCATCTTCCTCGACAGTGGGGACAATTGCCGACTTCGCAATTGCATATGTCTTGCCCAAAATCATCGAGCTAAAGACAAGTAGGTACAGACCAATCGAAGGAACAATTTCTTTGGAACTGAGTACTTGAGAAATTCCCAGCAGTACAAGAGCTCGCAAGATACCCACCAGAATGACCACCATGCGGTGACCACCCTTCATCCGGTCGATGCGCGGCCCAATAAGTGGGCTCACCACTGCGAATGGGGCCATGCTGACAGCAAGGAACAAGATGATCTTGCCTCGCGCTGCATCGGGGCTCACCGACAAGAAGAGGGAATCCGCCAAGGCAATCGCCATTGCGGTTTCACCCACAGTCATCAAAGAATGCGTGCGCTTCAGTCTGTCGAACGCAGGAATGGGAGGAAGTCGATACTCCTCAGATGACCTAGTTCCTGCGCGACGCTTCACATCTTGATGTTAAGCGTTACGTGGCTTGTCATATTTGTATCCCAAGCCACGGATTGTGATGATCCGCGTCGGAACCGCCGGATCATCCTCAATTTTTGAACGCAAACGTTTGATATGGACATCAAGTGTCTTGGTATCGCCCACATAGTCAATGCCCCACACGCGATCAATCAGAGTTTCACGAGGCAACACTCGTCCTGCATTCGCGAGAAGCAAGTGCAGCAACTCGAACTCTTTCAGAGGCAACTTGTGAGACTCACCCCGGATAGTCACATCATGTTCATCAGGATCAATCGCTACATCTCCGACCTCAATTGATGAACCAGAGATTTCTCCACCGCGCGTCGCAGTTGGAACTCGTCGCATGACAGCACGCATACGAGCAGTGAGTTCACGTAAGCGATACGGCTTTGTCACATAGTCATCTGCACCGACTTCAAGACCCACCACTGTGTCAATCTCTGCGCCCTTTGCAGTCACCATGATGATCGGAGTTGTCGATTTCTTCCGCAATTGTCGGCACACATCAATGCCTGACATCTTGGGCAACATGACATCGAGGAGAACCACGTCCGGCTTCACAATGTCGAACATGTCAAGTGCTTGCAGACCATCTCTGGCCACTTCCACACGGAAGCCTTCTCGCTTCAAGCCCACTTTGAGTGCCTCAATAAAAGACTCTTCATCTTCAACGACAAGAACTGTCGGAATGCCTTGGGCAGCTGGTGCGTTCATATCTAGTTCTTATCGTGCCTTATTTGGACCCGTGAATACTCGGAAATCGAAGAATAAAGGTAGAACCTTCACCTTCTCGTGACCGTACGTTCACCTCACCGCCATGGTTGGTCACGACATGTCGAACAATCGAGAGACCCAACCCAGTACCACCAGTGCCTCTACTACGCGCCCGATCCACTCGGTAGAAGCGCTCGAAGATGCGGTCGAGGCTGGCCATCGGGATTCCAATACCTTGATCAGCCACCTGCAACTCGACTGATCCATCAACAGTTGCCAACGACACCGTCACGAGGCCGCCTTCATCGCTGTACTTCACTGCATTGTCGACGAGGTTGCTGACGGCAGAGACCAATTGGAAATGATCGCCATTGATTGTTGATTCATCTCTCGACTTCTCAAATGCAATAGCAACCCCTTGTCGAGATGCCAATGGGAGGGCACGATCAATTGCTTCTGCGATGACATCGTTGAGATCAACAGGTGCAGAGAGCATTTCTCCGCCCATCTCAATACGCGAGAGTTCGAGAAGTTCATCGATTGTTCGAGACATTCTCTCCGACTCAATAATCATTCTGCGCACTAAACGAAGAACCAATTCATCTTCGGTTTCACCTTCAATAGTCTCAGCCAATACAGAAATCGCACCCACCGGAGTCTTTAATTCATGACTCACATTTGCAACAAAGTCGGTGCGCACTTGGTCCAACATCCATCGCTCAGTGATGTCGTCAATTGTTGCGATGGAGCCACCTTCTGGAAGAGGTGTGACGCGCACATCGAGCACTCGTTGTGGCGGGCCTGCCAGTTCTATCTGCTCTGAACCCAACTGACCAATCGATGCAAGGCGAACGAGTCTCTCAATGACCTCTTCAACCAGCACGTCAACATGACGCATTCCCGTAACTTCGGCAGCAGCTCTGTTGCGAAAAATCTCTTGACCGTTGTCGCCGACAACCACCACACCCAGAGGCAAGGCATCTAACACATTGAGCGTCTCATCACTTTCGACAGGCACATCAAGTCTCTCAACACTCTCGACTGACGGGACCACGACTATCTCGTGATTTCTTCGCTGCCAAAAAACAATCGACCATCCGACAACTGCAAGAGCAGCAAAGACATACAGCATCGGAGAAATTATTTCTTAGTCGCCTGTGACGATGGGGATTCCATCCGTGTCGTCATTGGGGCGTGGAATTCCATTTTTGTACCGTGCAGCACCTTTGTGCTCAGGCAACCAACCGGTAACGACATACTGCACGCGTTCACCAATGTTCACCGCGTGGTCACCAATGCGTTCGTAGAAACGGGCGACCATTGCCATCTGGATAGCAACTTGCAAATCCATCTGGTCGTTTGTGTTGCTCTCCATGATGGTGCGCACCAATTCACGTTGAAGACCGTCAAGATACGAATCCATGTCGTCAATTGCTGCCGCCTTCGACGCATCATTTTCTTCAAAGGACTCCAACGCAGCTTCAAACAATTGCTGCGCCTGTTCGCTCATTCGAGTAATCAGCCCACGCAGACGAGGATCAAGTTCATGACCATAGATACGTCGAGCTGCCTTACAGATGTTGACGGTCAGATCTGCAGAACGTTCAATGTCACCCACCATCTTCACAATGGCCACGAGTTGACGTAGGTCTCCCGCAACAGGAGCCTGCAGCGCAATCAGTTGGTAGCAGTGTTCTTCAAGTTCGACAGAGAGTGCATCGATGCGATCATCATCTGCGATCAATGCATTGGCTCCATCGAGGTCACCATTCAACAAAATGTTGGTAGCGCGAGGGATTGCCTCGATGACCGCTGCAGCGAGCCGGGCCAGGTCGGTCCGAGCACCATTCAGCTGGTGGTGGAAGCCTTTACGCAGTTCATCCATCTGAGCACCCTCACTTACGTTTTTCTGACAAAAGCCGACGGCTTCGTCAAGAACCAATACCGACAGGCTAGTTCCAGGTCCACGCCTTTAAAGGTCTGAAATCGCCCCATCGGTAATCAGAAGGTGAATTTCAGGGGAACCTGCGATGACATTCCGCCAGAGGCCCTGCCATTACTCAGCTAGCAATGGAAACAGTCGCCCCTAGAAATTCCTGCAACATGCCGACACGTTCCTGCGCAGCGAAGACATTGAGGGCTGCTGATTCTGCAGTTCCCCCAGCGTGGCGAGGGACAAGGGTGATGACATCGTTGCGCAATGTCATCGAAACATCTTCCACGCTTTGATCGTGGGACCGATCAAGCCCCGTGGCGATACGAATGATTCCCGCCATCAACTCAATGTCATGTTGACGGTCTTCAGTCATTCGTGCGAAATCTGCATGACTTGGTTTCGGAGCGCTCTTTCGGTGGTAGCGAGCCGTCAAAGCAATCACTTCAATCTCTTCATCGGTGAAGCCCATGAGGTCAGCATTTCGAATGATGTAGTACGAGTGGTGATGATGCTTTGAATATGCAACCGCATTACCGACATTGGCCAGCAAGGCAGCCGCTTCCATGAGCCGACCGAGGGAGGCATCAACATCAAATTTCCGTGAAACAAGCGTGAGAATTTTGCGCGACAACATTGCAACATGCCCACTGTGGGTCATGTCAACTGAACACCGTTCTGCAAGTCGCAGCACACTGCCAAGGCCTGCATCGACGGCATCGGCGTCAAGGAGACCCTTATGTTGAGCGGCATCAACAAGGACGCCTTCACGAAGCGCATATTCACTGAATTCAAAAGCCTCAATACGTAAAGCTTTTGCGACTTCTTCCAGAATCACTCCACCCGCAACAATGATGTCGCTTCGCTTGCTATCCATTCCCGGCAGTTCTTGCCGTGATTTTGAGTCCTCACAATTCAAGATCTTTCGCATCATGGATGCGAACTCACTCTTCGAGAATGAGAAACCATTCATCGAAAGCGGCACACGATTGTCTCGATCATGAGCAATCAAGCGAGCAATAGTTTCTGATGTTCCCGATGACACAACGACACGCGAATATCCCATCTCACGAATCTCATGTGCCAACGGAGCAATCACCGATGAAACATGAGCGCGCATTCGACGAACTCCACCTTCACCAGCATCGCCACCAGGAACAAACGCGTCTGTCAGACGAACTGCACCGACCTTCAAACTCTGGGCAAGACGCAATTGACCTTTGACTGAGATACAAAACTCAGTGGAGCCACCGCCAATATCGATCGTCAAAACTGGTTCCGCACCAAATGCGAGAGACTGCTGCACACCAAGATGAATGAGTCGAGCTTCCTCATTGCCGCTGATGACTTCAACAGAGATACCCACTTCATTTCGCGCACGGTCCAGGAAGTCGTTCGCGTTACTTGCTTCGCGAACCGCACTCGTTGCCACTGCCCGAATATCTGCATTGTGGGCATCTGCAATCTGCTTCATGCGACTGAGGGCACTCACTGCGCGCTCAATGGCCTCAGGGGTCAACTGGTCCATGCCTTGGGCCCCCGAACCGAGCCGGACGACCTCTTTCTCGGAGGACAACACGTGAAACCCGTGGGCGCCAATTCGAGCCACCACCATGTGAACACTGTTCGTCCCCACATCAATCGCAGCAATAACGGGATTTTCCCCAGATTTTTTCGACTTCACCTCAATACACCCCACTATATGAACCGAAACTGAAGGTTGGGTAAATATCCGCCCTCGCCCCTGTTTCGAATAGTCGTTTCGTGCAATTCATTTGTACGGTTTCTGTCGTGAAGTCACATTTTGTCAACAGAGAACTTAGTTGGCTTGAGTTCAATCGCCGAGTCTTGGCCTTGGCCAATGAAACGTCTGTGCCGCTTCTCGAACGATTGAAATTTGTTGCCATCTTTAGTTCGAATCTTGATGAGTTTTTCCAGGTCCGAGTCGGCGCACTTCACGACCAAGAAGAAGCGCGTGTTGCAGTCCGCAGTATTGATGGACTCACTGCCACAGATCAGTTGGGGCGAATTCGTTCTGAAGTGATGCAACTTGCCGCGCAACGAGATGTTGTTCTCCGCACTTTGTTGCAATCTCTGAGAATAGAAGGAATTTCGCTCCTTCAACATGAAGAATTAGACGCAGGCCAACTCGATTTTCTCGATGTCTACTTCGATAAGCGCATTCTTCCGATGCTCACGCCTCTTGCGGTTGACCCAGCTCACCCTTTTCCGTACATCTCTAATCTCGCGCTCAGCATTGGCGTCATTGTCACTGATCCAGATTCATTGGAAGAACGTTTTGCGCGCGTCAAGGTTCCGACCACACTCGACCGTTTCATCGAGGTGGGCAGAAACAAGTACGTCACCCTAGAAACAATCATCATTCATCGCCTCGGCAGTCTCTTCCCCGGAATGAATGTGTCAAAAGGACACGTATTTCGCGTGACACGCAATACCGACCTCAGCATTGACGCTGATGAAGCGGAAGATCTCCTCACTGCAGTTGAGTTAGAACTACGTACCCGACGATTCGGAAACCCTGTACGCCTTGAAGCAGAGCAAGGCATGGACCCGCGAGTTCTTGCGCTGGTTCTTGAGGAACTTGAACTCGACCCCATTGACGTTTATTTCAATGAGTTATTGATCGATACAGCTGACTTGTGGCAACTTCACAAAATCCAATCGCCAGAGTTGCATGACATGTCCTGGAAGTCTGTAACGGCAGGCCGCTTAGCCGTTGCTGAGGAAACCGGAGAGTCCTTCTTCAGCGTGATTCGGCATCGCGAACTCATGGTGCATCACCCGTATGAATCCTTTAGTACGTCGACGGAAGAATTCATTCGCCAAGCCGCCAAAGACCCCAAAGTACGTGCAATCAAGGCCACGTTGTACCGAACCTCGGCAGACAGCCCCATTGCAAGAAACCTTGTGGCTGCTGCAGAACGTGGCGTGCAAGTTGTTGCGCTCGTTGAACTCACTGCACGTTTCGACGAGCAAACCAATGTGCACTGGGCAAAAGCATTAGAACGTGCTGGAGCTCACGTTGTGTACGGAATGGTGGGACTCAAGACCCATGCAAAGTGTCTTCTCGTTGTGCGCGAGGAAGACGATGGACTGCGTCGCTATGCCCATATCGGCACGGGCAACTACAACTCAGTGACAGCAAAAATGTACGAAGACATTGGTTTGTTCACGTGCGACGATGCAATGACATCTGACGTTGCCAGCCTTTTTAACTACCTCACTGGCTTTAGTCACTCCCCACAGTTCCAACACCTCATCACTGCTCCACGCGATATCCGCAATGTCTTTCTTGAACTCATCGAGAAGGAGTCGCGATTCGGTTCGGAAGGTCGAATTCAGATGAAGATGAATTCACTCGTTGACCACCGCATCATCACGGCACTAGAAGCCGCAGCCGAGAAGGGCGTCAAGATCGATCTCTTGATTCGTGGCATCTGTTCCCTGGACATGTCACAGTCCAAGAACAACAACATTCGAGTTCGGTCAATTCTTGGTCGTTTCCTTGAGCATTCGCGCATCTACATCTTTGGCCATGGCAACGACGACGACACCACGAAGTTCCTCATTGGCTCTCCCGACATCATGCCGAGGAACTTGGATCTACGCGTCGAAGTGTTGGCTCCCATTCGTCATCCCAAACACCAATCATGGCTAGTCAAAGTCCTCGACATTATGTGGAGCGAGGACGTAGTGCGCTTTGATCTCACTGCCGACAATTCATGGTTGCGCGCAGGCCCATCTGAATTCACCTTTGAACACGATGCACAAGGTCGGCTGATGAAGTGGGCAACCGATCTACAACTCAGTCAAGGTGTGCCCTCAGATTTCGACCTTGACGAAACGCCTCGGCGCATGCCTAGTTCTCCCCTGTATGCAGGTGTCAAAGAATGGTTCCGCGAACGCTTCTCCACCGACGACGACTCTGAAGAATCCACACCGGAATAACAAAAGAGCCACCCCTTTCGGGATGGCTCTTTCTGAAAAAGTGTCGAACTCAGTATTCGTAGTTCGGATCGCCCATGTCCCATTCAAGGGAAATGAGCTCGCGCTCTGCATCGCGAACGATGCGCGCCATGTTGCGGCGAAACTGTGGATCGTCACGAGGCAACAGCACCAGACGAGCCAAGACACGTGAACGGAATTCCTCAAGTGTGGTCTGATCGCCGTAATCGCCATAGACCTCCCAGTGAGGCGACACTGCGCCGAGATACACGATGCGTGCATGTGCTGTTGGTGCTTGCGGAATCTGCGTGTCTGACATGGTGCCTCCGGTGGCAGTGACGTAGTGCACATGAATATGCACATGTGCTTATCCACAAGCCTATCGGTATCAGGAGTTCTCCACTTATGAAGCTTTTTTGCCCTAATTCATTGAAGATTTGAATACTTGCCTGTGGATAAGCCAAATCTTTAACGAACCTTTACCTTCTCTGGGCATATCAAACTACGAACCGTGCTTGACTGATGTTGCGGGAACTTCCCGTCATGTCTCGGCGTCATACAGACACCGACCGAAAGTGTTCTCAACGGGAGAACACAGCGAGGAGAGTCATGAAACTCACACTGACAGTCACAAGCGAAACAGAGAAGCCTCTGCCGTTCGACGACTCACCAACAGCGTGGATGGCGCAGGGCAATTGTCGCAATTACCCACCAGCCACGTTCTTCCCTTCCGACGGTGTCGGCGTTGATCGCGCTCGCGCAATCTGCAAGGGATGCCCGGTGGGAGACACGTGCTTGGAATATGCGTTAGAACAGCGCATTGAGCACGGTGTTTGGGGCGGATGTTCCGAGCGCGAGCGTCGCCGCATTCTGAAGCGCCGTCGCGGCATTGAAGTTTGATTCGTCGGTCGTAACGACCGACGGGCGGTTACTTCGACTCTGACGAGTCCGGGTCGCTCTTGCCGTCTTCCATGGCCTTCTTCAACTCACGCTGAGCGGAGCCAAGGTTCTTGGCCAGCTTCGGCAGTTGACTGCCTCCGAACAAGACGAGGACGATTCCTGCAACGATGAAAAGTTCGGTGGATCCCATGGGCAAAACCCTACCACCAGCAGTGGCACGGGCTCCCTCGTCCTTGCTAAGCAATGAGGATGTTGGAATGCGTGGTCAATGTGAGCGAGGGTGTCGATGCCACAGTGCTCGCCGCACTGACGGACTCGATAGCCGAACACCTCCTTGACGTTCATTCAGATCGCGACCACAACCGGTCTGTGTTCACGCTGATTGGCGAAGAAGCACCTCGCCTCCTTGCATCACGTGCAATGGACCTCATGAACATCAACGACCACAGTGGAGTTCACCCGCGTCTTGGCATCATCGACGTGGTGCCATTTGTGCCGCTGTTTGATGCGCAATGGTCCGATGCAGTGCGCGCACGAAATGACTTTGCGCAATGGGCAACTGCAGAACTTCAGGTGCCGTGTTTCTTGTACGGAGACGAACGGACACTGCCTGACATCCGTCGTACGGCCTGGGGTTCGCTCGTGCCAGACCTTGGTCCATCAAAGCCGCATCACACGGCAGGGGCGATGTGCGTGGGAGCACGACAGCCACTCATTGCATACAACGTGTGGCTCGCTGGAGTGGACCTAACAACAACGAAAGCAATCGCATCTTCAGTGCGCAGCGAATCAATTCGCACATTGGGTTTGCAAGTGGGCGACTTCACTCAAGTGAGCATCAATTTGGTGATGCCAGAGATTTCGAATCCCGCCGATGCTTTCGATGCAGTGCGACAACATACAGAGATTCACCATTGTGAATTGGTGGGGCTACTACCCCGTGATGTTCTGCTCTCGATTCCGGCGGGTCGCTGGGAGGATCTAGACCTCGCGGAAGACAGAACGATTGAGTGGCGGTTAGACAACCGCTAACGGCAATTAGCCGTTAATGACGCGACGCGTGTCTTGAGCACGCTGACGACGAAGGCGACGGCGCTCACGCTCGGAGAGGCCACCCCAGATACCGAACTTCTCGCCATTCGCTAATGCGTATTCAAGGCACTCACCGCGGACAACACAGCCCTTACACACTTCTTTGGCTTCACGGGTGCTGGCACCGCGCTCGGGGAAGAACAAGTCAGGGTCGACACCAAGGCAGTTGGCGGCGTCTTGCCAGCCACGTTCTTGGCTAAAGGTCTCAGTGTCTCCGTGCATGTGTGCCTCCCAGCGTGGGGCCGAAGCGACTCCCCAAGGGGACATCGACTTGCGACCCTGTAATTACAGCGATGTCATTGTGTCAAAAACTGACACAAAATGCAATTCCGCAGGGTGAGAATTAGCGAGAACGGGCTGTTCTACGACGATTTTCTAAGAAATCGACCAGAACATAGTCACCAAGAGTGTCTGCAGAGGTGAAAAAAGCCCTGCCTTTATTGATTTCTGCCATCTGTTCGATGATTTGACGCAGAGATCCACTCGCATCGAGGACAAATGAATTCAATGTGATTCCCTCTTTTGTGAGGCGCATCACTTCACGCATTGCCAGCTCCACCGACTCTTGGATGTACGGATATGTGAAGACCGGATACCCCTCTGGGGTGATGTGAGAGGTGGGTTCACCATCGGTGATCATGATGATCTGCTTCGTGCCTGCCTTGCCGACCAGCTGCTTACGAGCCAATGCAAATGCGTGGTGCATGTTGGTGCCGTACTCGCGATCCCAACTCACTTCGGGCAACTGATCAGGACGCAATGGGTACGCGATGCTGCTGAATCCGATGATGGATAAGAAGTCACGAGGAAACTGCGAACTGATCAGCGAATGCATTGCAATCGCAACCTTCTTTGCAGGCACAAAACGATCCGCCTGCACCATCGAGAATGACAAGTCAAGCAACAACACTGTTGACGCTTGTGTGGTGTGTTCGGTGCGCTCAATTTCAAAGTCTTCTGGTGAGAGACGCACGGGAGTACCGGAACCTTGACGCGAGATTGCATTGCGAATCGTGCGCTGTAAGTCGAGACGGAATGGGTCACCAAATTCGTACGGCTTCGAGTCATACGTGCGCTCGTGTCCACTGCCCTCACGCGGAATGCGATGTTGACCCAACTTGTCTTTCGACAACTTGTTGAACATTTCGCGCAATGCATTGTTGCCAATCGCACGCAAGCCACGTGGGGTGACTTCAAGGCGGCCTTCTTTGTTGTTGATGAGGCCAGCCTCTTCCAACACCTTGGTCATTTCGGCCAGCTTTTGTAGGGACTTTGCAGCGCTATCGCCCAATAAATCCCGCACTTTGTCAATATCAACTTCGGACAACTGCGCTGGGCTCGCCGCCTGACGCATCATGGCTTCCATGTCGTTTAACTGGCCCATTTCAGCCATTGCCTGCATTGCTTGCTGCATGTCCATGGGTTGTTCACCGCGGAAGTTGTAGCCCTGGCCATTGCCTGGCTGAGGGAACATCTGCGACAACTTCTCACCGAGTTGTTGCATCTGCCAACTGAGGTCCATGTCTTCCATGAGCTGATCAGAGAGTTGCTGCATTTGAGAGCGCTGTTCCGGAGTGAGAGAGTTCATGAAATCCTGCATCGCTTGCATGCGCTGCGCCATGTTCTCGAGTAACTCATCAAGTGTTTGAGGATTCTCAGGGAAGAAGTCACCGAACTCTTCCATGAACTTTTCAAACTCAGGGTCTTCACCCTGTTCGCGCTTCTCAATCATCTGATTGAGTGCCGCCATCATGTCCTTCATGCGCGCCATGTCTTCAGGGGTCATGTTCTGCATGCCTTCAGACATCTGATCAACAACCTGCTGCATCATCTGTTGACGTAATTTGTCGAGCATCTCTTCAAAGCGCTCTTTTGCTTCCTGAGATTCAAAGTCGTAACTCTGCAATTCACGAACAAGGCCAGCGAGATCCTCTGGCATCATGTCGAGACGGAAATTGCGTTCCATCGCTGCGTCTCGCGCTGTCTCAGCGCGGCGTTCATCGCCACTTGCTTCAGCATCGCGCACAGCATTTTCGACAGCATGGCGTTCTTCATCCACGATGTCTTTCAGAGCATCAGCAATTTCCGAATACACACCGCCAAGGTCACCGCTCTCTTCGAGTTCTTTCTTGCGCTGACGGATGCGATCCATCATTTCGCGAAGACCCTCTATTCGATTTCCGTCTTTGTCGGTCATTCCTTCACGCATAAGGCGCCGTAATGCGGCTTGCAGGTCGCCGTGCATCAGCAAATCATCGGTTAATTCATCGAGAATCTCATCAGCATTGACGCTGTACCCCGTTTGCGTTCCATCCCAGCGGGAATAGGTGAACCGTGCAGACATATCCGCAACCTACTTGTTCTAAGGTGTAGGTCAGCATGCGAGTACCAAGAACATTTGTATTCGTCGACATCTCTGGTTTCACCAATTTCACGACCGAGAATGGCGACGACGCCGCCGGTCGCCTTTTGGCGTCCTGGCGAGCCGTTACTCGCGATGTTGCCTCGGAAACAGGTGTCCGTATCGCCAAATGGCTGGGTGATGGCTGCATGATCGTGGCTGTGGACCAACGCGACGCCGTTACGTTCTCTCTTGAGCTCCAGAAGCGTTCTGCGACGGCCTGTGCGCCCCTCAGCATCCGCATCGGTATGGCTTCAGGCCTTGCCCTGCTTTTCGAGGGTGACGATTACATCGGAACCGCCGTGAACATGGCTGCGCGCCTCTGTGACGCCGCTGAGCCGTACGAGGTCATCATTCCGACCGAACAGGTCGAAAACCTACCTGAGGGCGTTATCACGACCCCTCACGTGGCTCTCACACTGCGTGGCCTCAACGAGGCCATCCCTGTGGTGACTCTCACGGGCGAAGCATCAAATGCTGCGCGCAACGACACGGGCGAGTTGTGGACTCGCTCCCCGTTCGTCGTTTAGTAATTCAACTACTTCGAGCGTGAACGGTACGTGGCTTTGCCGCCCGATGCGTCCTTATTGAGACGACGGGTGAGGTGCAGACCTTCAAGGATGAACTCCACTGCGCTTGCAACAACTGCAGGTGCCTGATCGCCACCAGTGATGGTGTTGATCGGACCAGTGAGCGATGGAATATCACTAACAAGCTTCACGAGTTCTGTTGACGGAACGTCTTCACCAACATGAGCAATCGCGCCTGTCTCAAATGCTGTGACAACCTCGGTCATTGTGATGCCGGCTGTCGCTTCGCGATACACCTGGAACACAGCGTCAGAGATGAGACGCTCGAGAATCATTGATTCACGACCTTCTTCAAGGCTTTCGATTTCTACTTTGCCGCCGGTCGATGCTGCGAGTGCACCGAGGTCGCTCACGCGAGGTGCAACATTGCGCTCCCCTGCACGCAATGCACGGCGCACAGCGTTAGCACTGAGAATTTCAATGTTGCTGACCGACAAACGAACACTGACACCACTGCGCTGATTCACCATTGCGCTTTCGCGTGCTTGATGAGAGAACGTTGCAATGATGCGCTCCATGAACGCAGGCATTGTGACTTGCACATCGCCAATAGATGCAGGGCGTGCTTCTTGGCGCATGATTGCAATCTCGGTGTCAATTTCAAGCGGATAGTGCGTGCGAATTTGGCTACCGAAACGGTCCTTCAACGGCGTAATAATGCGACCACGGTTGGTGTAATCCTCTGGGTTTGCAGAGGCAACGAGCAATACGTCAATCGGAAGATTGATCTTGTACCCACGAATCTGCACATCACGTTCTTCAAGAATGTTGAGCAAGCCCACTTGGATGCGTTCCGAAAGGTCGGGCAATTCGTTAATCGCAAAGATGCCACGGTTTGTGCGCGGCACGAGGCCGTAATGCAACGTGAGTTCATCACTGAGGTAACGACCTTCTGCCACTTTGATGGGGTCAACTTCACCAATGAGGTCAGAGATCGATGTATCGGGCGTTGCCAACTTCTCACCCGAACGTTCGCTGCGATGCACCCACGTAATCGGCGTGTTGTCACCTTCTGCTTCCACAAGATTCTTCGCATGACGAGACACCGGGTTGTACGGGTCATCGTTGATCTCACTGCCAGAAACAATCGGCATCCACTCATCAAGAAGATCAGTGAGTGAACGAATCATGCGTGTCTTTGCTTGACCGCGTTCGCCGAGGAACACCACGTCGTGGCCGGCGAGAAGTGCGTTCTCGAGCTGCGGCATGACGGTGTCTTCGTAGCCCATCACACCTTCGAAGAGAGGCTTGCCTTCAGAGATGTTGCGCACGGCATTGGTGCGTAACTCTTCTTTCACCGGCACCGACTTCCAGCCAGAGGCACGGAGCGCTCCGAGAGTGGTGGGCAGGGACGCTGGCACTTCAGGCTTTGTCATAGTGCGACAGTACCGCCCGCATCCTCAAGACCACCTAGCGAAACCGCAAAAGCAATCGTGAAAAACGAAAGGGCCGAGGCAAATGCCCCGGCCCATTCATACTTCGTTGAGCAATTACTTGCGAGCGAGGTCTTTGCGGTTCGAGAACTTTGCCTTGCGGTAGTCCTTGTGCATGAGTGCAATGACGTCAATGCTGATTTCCTTCGGACAGGCAGCTTCGCACTCACCATGGTTGGTGCATGAGCCGAAGTACTCGTCCATGGTCTCCACCATGCTTTCCACACGGCTGAAGCGTTCTGCTTGGCCCTGTGGCAAACGGTTGAGGTGAGCAACCTTCGCCGCGGTGAAGAGGTTTGCTGCGCCATTGGGGCATGCAGCAACACATGCGCCACAACCGATGCACTCCGCCGAGTCCATCGCTGCATCAGCAATGGTCTTTGCAATCGGAATCAAGTTCGCGTCTGGTGCACCACCGGTTTCGGCAGTGATGTACCCGCCGGATTCGATGACGCGGTCAAACGCTGAACGATCAACCATGAGGTCCTTGATGAGTGGGAATGCAGATGCACGCCATGGCTCAATCGTGATGACTGCGTTGTCCTGGAATTGACGCATGTGCAACTGACACGTTGCCGTGCCACGCTGCGGGCCATGTGCCTGACCATCAATCATCAGCGAGCAGGTTCCGCAAATTCCTTCACGGCAGTCATGGTCGAAAACGACAGCTTCTTTGCCAGCGTGCACCAAGTTGTCGTTCAAGATGTCGAGCATCTCGAGGAACGATGCCTCATCGGTGATCTCATCGATGACGTGCGTCTCGAAGTTGCCCTTTGCCTGTGGGCCATCTTGGCGCCAGATCTTGAGCGTGATGTTCTTAAGGTTGTGACTCACTTGTAGCTCCTGGTTGCGAGGTGAACTTCTTCAAATTCAAGTTTTTCAACGTTGAGGTTTGGCTTCATCGGATCGCCACCCCACTGATACGCCGAAACGTGGCAGTAGTTCTCGTCATCACGAAGTGCTTCGCCTTCTTCGGTCTGGTATTCCGAGCGGAAGTGTCCGCCACAGCTTTCTTCACGATCAAGTGCGTCGCGGCACATGAGCATTCCGAGTTGGAAGAAGTCATCAACGCGACCAGCCTTCTCCAGCGTCTGGTTCATGCTTTCGCCGTTACCCGTGACGCACAGGTCAGTCTTGAATTCTTCATACAACGCTGGGAGATCAGAGAGAGCCTTGGTAAGGCCTTCTTTGGTGCGCTCCATGCCGCAGTAATCCCAAATGATCTTGCCGAGTTCACGGTGGAAGTGGTCAGGAGACTTTGTTCCACCAGTCGACAAGTAGCCGTTGAAGCGCAAACGAGCGGCTTCTTCAGCGGCCTTGAACTCTGGGTGATCAGTACCAGGGATGGACTTGTTCAGCATCGGAGCCAAGTAGTTACCGATTGTGTACGGCAACACGAAGTATCCGTCTGACAAACCTTGCATGAGCGCAGAAGCATTGTCATGAGTTCGTAGTCCACCCACAGACCGCCCATCGTGTAATGGCTTGCTGGGTAGATGCGCATGGGCTGTTCGTATGGGTTCTCGCCGGCGATGCGCTCGTACATCTCAAAGAGGTTTCCGTAACGCTCTTCCACAACATCGCGACCAAGACGGTTGATGGCATCTGCGAAGTCGAGGTACACGCCGTTCTTCTTCGGACCAACGCCCTGACCCTTGTCGACGAGACGCTTTGCAGCACGAGACGAAATGTCACGAGGTGCAAGGTTGCCGAACGATGGGTACAAACGCTCGAGGTAGTAGTCGCGCTCGTTCTCTGGCACTTCGTGCGCAGGGCGTGTCTCATTGGGGTTTGTTGGAACCCAGACACGACCGTCGTTACGAAGTGATTCAGACATGAGCGTGAGTTTTGACTGGCTGTCATCGCTCTGCGGAATACATGTGGGGTGAATCTGTGTGTAGCAAGGGTTCGCAAACAATGCACCCTTGCGATGTGCACGCCATGCAGCAGTCACGTTGCAGGCCATTGCGTTTGTCGACAAGAAGAATGCGTTTCCGTATCCGCCTGTTGCGAGAACAACTGCGTGTGCTGCGTGCGACTGCAGTTCACCCGTGACGAGGTCACGTACGACGATGCCTGATGCATGGCCGTCAATGACAACGATGTCGATCAACTCTGTGCGGTTGAACAAACGAATGCCGCCGAGACCGACTTGACGTGAGAACTGCTGGTACGCACCGAGCAACAGCTGCTGACCTGTTTGGCCACGTGCGTAGAACGTACGGCTGACTTGAGCACCACCGAAGGAACGGTTGTCCAAAAGACCACCGTATTCACGGGCGAATGGAACACCCTGGGCCACCATCTGGTCGATGATGTCGACGCTGTTCTCTGCAAGACGATGCACGTTTGCTTCACGTGCGCGGAAGTCGCCGCCCTTGACGGTGTCGTAGAACAAACGATGAATGCTGTCGCCGTCACCCTTGTAGTTCTTTGCACCGTTGATGCCGCCCTGTGCTGCAATCGAGTGCGCGCGACGTGCAGAGTCGTGGAAGGTGAATGCATCGACTTGATAGCCGAGTTCCGCCATTGTTGCTGCAGCAGATGCTCCAGCAAGTCCGGTTCCGACAACGATGACTTTGAACTTGCGCTTGTTGTTGGGGTTCACCAACTTCATGTTCTCTTTGTAGGAAGTCCACTTCTCAGCCATTGGGCCGGCGGGAATCTTGCTATCAAGTTGAACTGTGTTCTGCGTAAGCAGTTGATCTGTGAGGCTCATGAGTATTGCTTTCTACGATCAGGCGACAATGCCGGCCATGACGGCGATGGGGAATGACACGTTGCCAATGACAACGACTGCGGCAAAACCTGTCGCGAATGCGCGGCGCCACTTGTTGAAGCGGGGGTTGTTCCAACCGAATGACTGGAAGATGCTCCATGCGCCGTGGAAAAGGTGCAGACCAAGCAACACGTTTGCCACGACATAGAACAACGCAACCGGTGTGCGCTGGAAGCTGTAAATGATGCTGTCGTAGACAGCTTTCACGGACTCGGTATCACCCTCGTGAACAATCATCTTGCCGGTCTCTGAGTTGACGACACCGAAGGTGAGGTCAAGAAGGTGCCAGATGAGGAAGGCGAGAATGACCAAACCCGACAGGCGCATCGTGCGGCTTGCGAAGTTGGCGATTTGGTAGTCGCGAGCACTCTGGTACTTCACAGGGCGAGCCTTGCGATTCAACATTGTGAGCGAGTATGCAGCATGCAAGTGCAGTAACAACATGGTGATGAGACCACCGCGAAGGATCCACAACACGTAGCCCTTCGGCGCGATGGGATACAACAACGTCTGCAACCAGTGTGCGTAATGATCAAGATCTGCTGCACCGAAGTACATCTTGAGGTTTCCGATCATGTGGAACAGGACAAAGCCCATCATTCCGATGCCAGTTGCTCCCATGACGTACTTCTTGCCCACCGCGGTGGAATAGAGGTCAATCAGGAAGGGACGACGCTTCTTTGATCGAGTGGCGGTTCCGGTGACCGGACCGCGCTGGCTCGTTACTACTTGTGCCATGTACAGGGACTCCTTGCCGGCTGGGGCTTCCAGCGGTGCAATTACGAGTGAAACGGTACCTCTAATGCCCCCTTCATAGGAAACCAAACCCGTCACAGGGGCAAAACCGATGATTCGCCACCCGTGTGCCCTCCTTCACTACTGTGGGCTAGTTCCGTTTCATGGGGTGTGAACCGCATGGTCGGGATGACCGAACGAATATCTGGGAGTACCCACATGGAAATGATTCCGTACCTTGCAGGAGGATCTGCCATCGCAGCTCTCCTTCTTGCATATTTCTTCTATCGAAACGTCGCGGCCGCCTCCCCTGGTGACGACCGCATGATCTTTTTGATGACCGAAATTCAAAAAGGAGCTCGTGCATTCTTGAAGAAGGAATACACCTGGGTGGCCTTTTTCGTTGTTGCACTGGCAATCGTTTTGGCTGTTGTCATCGTGCCGCTTGCTGCAGTCACGTACATCCTCGGTGCCGTGTTGTCAGCAGGAGCAGGGTATGTGGGCATGACAGTGGCCACAATGGCCAACGCTCGCACTGCTGAAGCAGCCAAGCAGGGCCCTGGGAAAGCACTCCCCATCGCGTTCCGCGGTGGAGCGGTGATGGGATTCACCGTTGCAGGTCTTGCACTTCTCGGTCTTGTTGGCGTCTACCTCGTCTTCGTGACATGGATGGAAGTTGATGACGCATTTGAGATCGTCACTGCCTTTGGTCTTGGTGCTTCTTCAATTGCACTGTTTTCTCGTGTGGGTGGCGGCATCTACACCAAGGCAGCCGATGTGGGTGCAGACCTTGTTGGCAAGGTCGAAGCAGGAATTCCTGAGGATGACCCACGCAACCCCGCAACGATTGCCGACAATGTGGGCGACAATGTGGGTGACGTCGCAGGCATGGGTGCAGACCTCTTCGAGTCCTATGCCGGCTCCATCATTGCGCCCATCTCATTGGTGGCCTTCGCGATGGGCCTGTCGGCTGACAAAGCTGGCGCAACAGAACTTGTTGCCAACGGTGGCTACAGCACCATTGCACTTCTGATGTTCCCTCTTGCCATTGCTTTTGTTGGCATGGTGGCATCAATCATCGGTTCATTCTTTGTGCGCGGTGGCGAATCCACGGATTCACATGCTCTGAGCAAGGCTCTCCACATGGGCACGAATGTGGCCATGGGAATTACGATCATTGCGACCCTCGGTTTGTCCTATTGGATGTTCGGCGACAGCGACAAGCCATGGGGTATGGCAGTAGCCGTAATTGGCGGACTTCTTGTTGGATGGGCACTTGGAAAAACTGCTGAGTACTACACATCTGATCAGTACCCCACGGTGAAAAAGATTGCTCGTCAATCTGAAACAGGTCCAGCCACAACAGTCCTCGCAGGTATTTCAGCCGGCATGGTGTCCGTTGCTTCATCAGTTGTTTTGATTCTCGTTGGTGTGGGACTCGCCTACTGGGGTGGAGAGCAAGCTCTCGGCAATCTGAGCAATGGAGTTCCTGGCGGTATTTACGGTATTGCTTTGGCTGCAGTCGGCATGTTGGCAACAACCGGAGTTGTTGTTTCAGTGGACGCTTATGGTCCTATCTCTGACAACGCTGGTGGTATCGCTGAGATGGCCCACCTTGATCCGAGTGTTCGCAAAGTGACTGATGCACTTGACTCTTTGGGAAATACCACGGCAGCAATTGCAAAGGGTTTTGCTGTTGGATCAGCAGCTCTCACCGCACTTGCCTTGTTCAAGAGCTTTGAGTACGCAGTGCTCGATGCAAGTGGTGCCGACAAGATTGCACTCAATCTGAACGTCGGCGACGTTGAAGTGTTTGTTGGCTTGTTCATTGGAGCAGGACTTCCATTCCTGTTTGCTGCTCTCACCATCGACGCAGTTGGTCGTGCAGCGAACAAAATGATCGAAGAAGTGCGCCGTCAGTTCCGGGAAATTCCTGGTCTTCGCGAAGGCAAAGAAGGCGTTATCCCTGACTCGGCTCGTTGTGTTGCGATCTCTACAGAAGCATCACTGCGCGAGATGATCATCCCCGGCTCCTTGGCCGTTGTTGTTCCTCTTGTTGTTGGTTTCGTCAGCGTTGATGCACTCGGTGGCTTGCTTGCTGGTGCACTTGTTACTGGTTTTGCTCTCGCCATCTTCATGTCAAACGCCGGTGGCGCTTGGGACAACGCGAAGAAGTACATCGAAGCTGGAGCACACGGTGGCAAGGGTTCTGACCCGCATAAGGCAGCTGTTGTGGGCGACACCGTTGGTGACCCTTTTAAGGACACCTCTGGTCCAGCGATGAACATCTTGATCAAAGTCATGACGATTGTTTCTCTGGTATTCGCCAGCGCTTTCGTCTGATTCATCAACCTCTCAAAGGGCCCGAGCAGCAATGCTCGGGCCCTTTGCTATTACCCCACTAGCGTTCTTCGAATGCTCGCTTTGCTCAATCCAGAAGACCTCCTCGCTAGCGGAGGAATTCTCTTACTCGGAGCAATTGTTTTTGCCGAGTCCGGATTACTCATCGGATTCTTCTTGCCCGGTGACTCGCTGCTTTTCATCGCTGGGTTCTTCTCAAGCAGTGCAGCAGCAGAAGTCTCTGACGTCAGGCTCTCTCTTCCGCTCGTCATCCTCGTTTCCACAGGGATGGCAATCATTGGTGACCAAGTGGGGTACATCATCGGCAACAAGGCTGGGCCTGCGATGTTTAATCGCCCGAAGTCACGACTGTTCGATCCTGCGCATGTTGTTAAAGCACAAAGCTTCTTTGACAAGTACGGAGCACGCACCATCATCCTTGCGCGCTTCATTCCCATCGTTCGTACGTTTGCCCCCGTTGTTGCAGGTGTTGGCAACATGCATTACCGCACCTTTGTTCGCTACAACATCATCGGTGGCATTCTCTGGGGAACCGGATTGCCACTGCTCGGCTACTTCCTCGGTCAGTTCGAGATCGTCAAGAACAACATTGAAATTGCAGTTCTCGTCGTTGTTGGCATCTCTGTTCTTCCCGTGGTGATCGAGTTCATTAATCACCGTCGTAAAAAGTCTCAGCATTCGGCAGACTGATTCCATGCGCTACCTCAGCTTGGAATGGATCGAAGCGATGCAGGCACACGTCGCTGCTTCGGAATCATTGAAACAACTTGCGTCAACGCATTCCATCGGAGTCACACAAGTCGTCACCGATGGACCAGAAGGCACCATCGTGTATCACCTTCAGGTGGGCGATGGAGTCGCTGAGTTCGCAGCTGGTCCTGCATCGAATGAAAGTGTCCGCATGGAGCAGACCTGGCAAACATCAGTGGATGTCGCCACCGAAACTGTGCCTGCCCAAGAAGTCTTCATGAAGGGCCTCGTCAAGATCACCGGAAACCCTCAGAGCATCATGGACAACGTTGCAGTCTTCGCCGCTCTCGACACCGCCTTTGCTGCGGTACGCGGCATCACCGACTACCGCTAGCGAGCTATCGGGAAACGGCCCATACGAAGGCTGTAACGCCTTCTGACGACTCTGAATCCCCATTGCTTCCCCAGAACGCGGAAATCACCCCGAGGGCTCCTGCGGCGGCGAACACGGCCACTCGTGCCAACGACTTCCGCTTCATCTCACACCCCTCTTCTATTCCTGATAATTCCGACTGGTTTAGTCAGGTATTCAATCAGGCGGGTCGGCTCCTTGGCAACTCAGACCACCAAAAAAGAAAAAGGGCCCACCGAGGGTGACCCCGGCAGACCCTTTCTTTCGAAAGCGTGAGGCTTAGATCAGACCAAGCTTCTTGACCTCGTCGCGCTCCTCCACCAACTCAGCCACGGATGCATCGATACGTGCACGGCTGAAATCGTCAATGTCGAGACCTTGAACAATGCTGTACTTGCCGTCCTTACACACACATGGGAACGACGAGATGATGCCCTCTGGAACGCCATAGCTGCCATCGGATGGAATTGCCATGGAAACCCAGTCTCCTTCTGGTGTTCCGAGTGCCCATGAATTCATGTGATCAATTGCGGCGTTCGCTGCAGATGCTGCAGATGACAAACCACGTGCCTTGATGATCGCTGCGCCACGCTTTGCAACGGTGGGAATGAAATCGTTTTCGATCCAAGCCTGATCGTTCACAAGTGCTGCTGCATTCTGACCGTTCACTTCGCAATGGAAGAGGTCGGGATACTGCGTGCTCGAGTGGTTGCCCCAAATGGTCATCTTTTTGATGTCAGTGACGGACTTGCCCACCTTGGTTGCCAACTGTGTGAGTGCACGGTTGTGGTCAAGGCGTGTCATCGCTGTGAAGCGGCTGGGATCAAGGCCTTTTGCGTTATTCATTGCAATGACTGCATTGGTGTTTGCTGGGTTACCAACAACAAGAACCATGACGTCCTTCTTTGCAGCTGCACCGAGTGCTTGACCTTGTGGCTTAAAGATTCCGCCATTTGCACTGAGAAGATCTCCGCGCTCCATGCCGTCTTTTCGTGGCATTGCACCAACGAGGAATGCTGCATCAGCATCACCAAATGCAGTCTCTGCATTATCGGTGCACACGACGCCAGCGAGAAGTGGGAATGCACAGTCATCAAGTTCCATGCGCACACCTTCAAGTGCACCAAGTGCAGGCGTGATTTCAAGGAGCTGCAAGATGACGGGGGTGTTTGGACCAAACACGGCACCGGAAGCGATACGGAAAAGGAGGCTGTAGCCAATCTGGCCGGCTGCACCGGTGACGGCAATACGAACGGGAGTTGTCATGCCTTCAGCGTAGGCGCGCACGCAGTCCAATTCCGAATATCAGGGGCGAATTCGCCCGTGAAATCAGCGACCCAAGGCCTTCAAGATGAAACCGACGTAGTTGTCCTGGCCCACGGCATTCGGATGGATGCCATCAGAGGCAAACCAATCCTTTCGCCCCTTCGATAGGGCTTCCCAGTCGAGAATCGTGACATTCGGATACTTCAGGGGCAACGCTGTGATGATCGCATTGTTCTTGTCTGAGTATTGGCTTCCAGGCACACGCACAGTGAGGACAATGACTCGTTGCACTTTGGACAATGGTTTCATCACCAAGTCGAATGTTGACTCCGTCGTACGTCCATTCGTGCCGAGGTGGATCACAACATTGCTTCCTAATTCACCTGTCTTGTTGCGGTAGTCGAGAACTTGAGCACCAGAAGACACTTGGCGATTCTTTGCCGCATCAACGGTGATGCCATACGACGTGAGTTTGCGCGCCGACCCCAACATCACAGAGTCACCCACTGCAAAGACATCAAACTTTGTTGCAGGAACAGTGGTGGATGCAATAACCGGAACCGTGGTGGAACCCACAGGCACTGTTGTGGGCGGAATGGTGACGACGGCACCAGAGTTTTCCTCGAGGTTGCCAGCGACTTCTTCAGGCATCACGCGCGCACCCGCCATGCTGACAATGGAGAACACGGGAACAATCGCAAGAGTTGCAAGCACAACTGGCAATGGTCCGCGGACTCCCCCGTTGCGCGCACGCCATGCTCGGTACCGCGTCAGCGCTCGACCAGTTCGAATCGGTGTTTCAATGAACTGATACGACGCTTCCGTCATCACAAGAGTGATCGCCATGAGCGCGACAAACTCGCGCGGCTCTAGTGGCATGCGACAGTGGCGATCACCAGAATCGTTGCGAGTGCGACGAGGACAAGACCGCCGCGATA
Source organism: Ilumatobacteraceae bacterium (assembly GCA_021298435.1). Taxonomy (GTDB): domain Bacteria; phylum Actinomycetota; class Acidimicrobiia; order Acidimicrobiales; family Ilumatobacteraceae; genus UBA2093. The sequence goes on along the minus strand of JAJTFJ010000017.1, from coordinate 60,590 downwards.
CAACAATGCATACCCTTCGGTTCCGGCTTCTGTCGAAACAGTTTCACGGAATTGCCAGCACATGTACCCCAGCGCTACGAGACCCACAATGCCCAAGAGATCAAGGCCGTTTGCATTGGCTCCGGCACGTCCGCGTCGAATAGACCACGGACGCCAAGCAGTTGCAAGTGCTGCGCCCAACAACAGTCCCGAAGCGCGTGACACCGTGCCCAAGTACAAGAAATCTGTACGCAAGACATCACGACCAAAGAACGACATGAACTGTTCTGGTGTCTTCTCAATCGTGTCAATAGGGCCAGTGCGGAAAACAACTGCCGTGTAGATAGCGATAGCAGCAGCAAGAACTGTAAAGAAAACACCGATAACGGGAAGCGTGCGTGAGCGCATATTGCGTAAGAGCACAAACATCACGAGTGGCCAGATGATGTAGAACTGCTCCTCCACTGCAAGTGACCACAGATGGCGAAGCGGTGCAAACTCGGCAGAGCTTGTATACGACGAACCGGTCCACACTTGGAACCAGTTAGAGACATAGAAGAATCCACCGACGACATCGCCACGCAGACGACCGAGGCGATCGCGTTCGAACATGGCGCAATACGTGATCGTCACAATGAGAAGCGTGAAGAGTGCGGGCAAAAGTCGGCGAGCTCGGCGCACCCAGAAATCTGTCAGTGATACGGACCCAGAGCGTTCACGTTCCGCGATAAGAAGCAACGTGATGAGATAGCCAGAGATCACAAAGAACACTTCGACACCAAGGAAGCCGCCGCCCAACCATTCACGATTTGCGTGATAGGTGATCACTGCGATGACGGCAAGCGCACGAAGACCGTCGAGTCCGGGCACATACGGCACCACAGGACCGCGTCGCACTCCCGACGAGGGTGTGCCGCTCACGGGCGCAAAAGTATGTTCTGCATTACTCATAGCGAGAAAGGGTCAGACGACCGGAAGGCCCAGTTGGGCGTAGATCTCCAAAGTGGCTGTCGATTTATTCATTGTGTAGAAATGCAGACCAGGCGCACCTGCTGCTAACAACTGTGCGCTGAGTTCTGTCGCTGCCTCAACACCGATGCGACGAACATCTTCAGGCGAGGTGCCTGATTCCAATCGTTCACGCAACCATGCAGGGAATGCAGCGCCTGATAGTTCTGCCATTCGCTCGACCTGTGCAATGTTTGTGACGGGCATGATGCCCGGCACAACAGGCTTGGTGATGCCTAAATCTGCAAGGTCATTCACTAAGGACAAGTAGTGATCAAGATCGAAAAAGAACTGTGTTGTTGCAAAATCTGCAGCGCGCAGTTTGTCGGCTAGATGCCGGCGATCCGTTGCCAAGTCTGGAGAGCGCGGGTGGCCTTCGGGGTGTGCCGCAACTCCGATGCACAGATTGCCGATCTCTTTGAGATGTTCAATGAGATCAGTGGCATAGGCGTAATCACTAGGACGAGCATCCGCAGGATCTTTAGGAGGATCACCAGCGAGAGCAAGAACATTCACGATGCCAGCATCCGTGTACGTGGAGATGATGTCGGCAATCTCCGCACGAGTGTGACCCACACATGTGAGGTGAGCCATTGGCGGAATGTTTGTCTCTTTGCGTACCCACAGCACTGTGTCGCGAGTGTGTTCACGGGTGGAGCCGCCGGCTCCGTATGTCACGGAAACGAAGGACGGCGCAAGAGGTTCGAGTTCTGCAATGGTGCGACCCAAAGACAAAGAGCCCGCAGCAGATTTTGGCGGAGAGAACTCAAACGAGAACGTACGTCCCGTTGCAAGAAGGTCTCCGATCCGTGCCATTTGTTCAGTCTACGGGCTGGCTAGTGGCGGAAGTGGCGTGTTCCGGTGAGCACCATGGCAATGCCATGAGTGTTGGCCGCCGTGATGGATGCAGAATCCCGCACACTGCCACCGGGTTGGATAACGGCAGTGACGCCAGCGGCGGCCAACTCTTCGACCGTATCGCCGAATGGGAAAAACGCATCACTCGCAGCGACAGAACCTTTCGCAGATTGCCCTGCACGGCCGATTGCAATGCGTGCTGCATCAACTCGATTTGGTTGTCCACCACCAACGCCAACAACAACGTCACCATTCGCAAGAACGATGGCATTGCTCCATGTCGCTGCAACTGTTTGCCATGCAAGAAGGAGGCTCTGCCATTCTTCAGCAGTGGGAGCACGATCGGTAGCAATTGTGAAGTCATCGAGTGGTTCATCCACTTCGTCGACCGACTGCACAAGGAGGCCACCGTCAATCGAGCGAACGTTGATTGCCATGGAATTAAATGGCGCAACAGCCTCTAACAACCGCAAGTTTTCCTTGCCACTAAGAATTTCCAATGCGTCAGCTGAGAAAGATGGTGCGATGACTACTTCCGTAAAAACCTTGGAAATCTCCAATGCAGTTTCAGCGTTCACTTCACCATTGACTGCAATGATTCCGCCAAATGCACTGATGGGATCTGCCTCGTGTGCACGCATATACGCCTGCAAGATGGTCTCACCCAGCGCAACACCACACGGGTTGGCATGCTTCACGACCACTGCTGCAGGACGATCAAATCGTGAGACCAATTGCCAAGCGGCTTCTGTATCGAACACATTGAGATACGACATCTCTTTGCCGTTTAACTGCTGTGCGGAGTCCCACCAGCTTTCAACACCTGGCAAGCGATAGCGCGCACCAGTCTGATGCGGGTTTTCTCCGTATCGAAGCACTTCGGCACGTTCCGCCACCATGGTGAGAATGGGCGGCACTGTTGCACTTGCACGATCCGGACTCTCATCAGCAAGCCACGATGCAATCGATGCGTCGTATGCACTCGTAATGCGAAACGCCTTCTGAGCGAGAACACGACGCGCACTGATTCCGAAGTATCCGCCTTCAATCATTTCAAGAACATCGGCATAGTCGGCGGTATCGACAACAACACCGACGTGTGCAAAATTCTTTGCTGCTGCACGAACCATTGCGGGGCCGCCAACGTCAATCAGTTCAACACTGGGCTTGGAACCAAATGGGTACAGGTTGACAACGACGAGATCTATCTCTTCGATGCCGTGCTTCTCAAGTTCTTCGAGATGCTCCGGCTTGTCACGATCCGCCAAGATGCCACCGTGCACATTGGGGTGCAACGTGACAACGCGGTGATCGAGAATCGGATCAAGTCCTGTGAGTTCAGCGACATCAGTGACGTCAATGCCTGCATCAGTCAATGCCTTCGCAGTGCCTCCGCTTGAGAGAAGAGTCCACCCGAGAGCACGCAACGCCGAGGCGAACTCGACGATGCCAGTTTTGTCGTAAACGGAAAGAAGTGCGCGTGGCACTCAGCGAAGTCCAGCGACGATTTCTGCCATGAGCGAACCGGCTTCGGTTGGGTTTTGGCCCACCTTCACGCCGGCGTCACGCAATGCGTCCATCTTGCCCTGTGCTGTTCCCTTGCCGCCAGAAACGATGGCGCCAGCATGGCCCATTTTCTTGCCTGCAGGAGCAGTCACGCCAGCGATGTATGCCGACATTGGCTTTGTCACATTTGCCTTGATGAACTCTGCTGCTTCTTCTTCAGCTGAGCCACCAATTTCACCAATCATGATGATGGCGTGAGTCTCAGGATCGTTCTGGAATTCACGCAAGCAATCGATGAACGATGTACCTGGCACTGGGTCGCCACCGATACCAACACATGTCGATACGCCGATGCCGCGCTGCTTGAGTTCATACAGTGCTTGGTACGTGAGTGTTCCGGAACGTGACACGATGCCCACGTTTGGACCACTTGCCGATGGAAGCTCTGCAATCTCACCAGCAGTAATTCCGATGTTGCACTTACCTGGGCTAATGATGCCTGGGCAGTTTGGACCGAGCAGACGTACTTTCGGGAAATCACGAACAAGCGTGTTGTAGGTGCGAGCTTCGTCCTGTGCAGGAATTCCTTCAGTGATGCACACGATGAAAGAAATGCCTGCAGCAGCTGCTTCCAAAATTGCAGCAGACGCTGCCTTTGGTGGAACAGTCACGAACGATGCTGTTGCACCTGTTGCTGCCACTGCTTCCGCAACGCTGTTGTACACGGGGATGCCTTCGACATCGGTGCCACCCTTGCCTGGTGTCACACCAGCAACAACTTGTGTGCCGTATGCCTTGTTACGAAGTCCGTGGTACTTGCCTTGGCCTCCGGTGAGACCTTGGACGATGACCTTGGTGTTTTGATCGACGAAAATTGCCATGACTGAGGTCCTTACTTCGCGAGTGCCACGGCGGCCTCTGCGGCCTCGAGCATTGTTGGCTTGCTGGTGAGCTTTGATTCGGGGATACCTGCATTGGCAAGGATCGAACGACCCTCTTCTGCATTGGTTCCGTCGAGTCGAATAACGATTGGTGCGCGCAGGTCGACGCGGCCGAGGGCTTCCACGATGCCCTTTGCCACTTCTTCACCACGAGTGATACCACCGAAGATGTTGATGAAGATGCTCTTCACTGCCTTGTCGGAGTTGATCACTTCAAGTGCGCTCGCCATAAGGTCAGCGTTTGCTCCACCACCGATGTCGAGGAAGTTTGCAGCTGTGCCGCCTACTTGGTTCACCACGTCGAGTGTGCTCATCGCAAGACCAGCACCGTTGGCAATGATGCCCACTGTGCCTTCGAGGCCGATGTACTGAAGACCCTTTTCGCGTGCAAGCTTTTCGCGTGCATCAAGTTCTTCTGTTGCCTTGAACTCTTCCCACTCTGGATGACGGAAGTCTGCGTTTGCATCAAGGCTGACCTTGGCGTCAAGAGCATGCACTTCGCCTGTTGGCTTCAAGATGAGTGGGTTGATTTCTGCGAGGTCGCAATCACCTTCAACGAAGCAGCGATACAACTTCACCAAGATGTCAGCAACGCCTTGCTGTGCCTTCTCAGGAATCTTTGCGTCAACAGCAGCCTTCATGGCGCCAGCAGCGAAAAGACCATCAACCGGATCAATGTGCAACATGAGAATCGCAGCAGGATTCGTTGCAGCGACTTCTTCGATTTCAACGCCGCCCTCTTTGGACAACATGAGAAGGTGCTTCTTTGCGCCACGGTCAAGAGTGAATGACGCGTAGTACTCCTCAGCAATGTCGCTGGCGTTCTCTACCCATACGCGCTTGACGACATGGCCCTTGATGTCCATACCCAAGATGTTTCCGGCATGTGTGCGCACTTCATCAGCATTGTTTGCCAACTTGATGCCGCCTGCTTTGCCGCGTCCACCAACTTGTACCTGTGCCTTCACAACAACTGGATATCCAGCTGCATCTGCTGCGGCAACAGCTTGATCAACAGTGACAGCAACGTCGCCCTTCGACACGGGGATGTCGTAGCGAGCGAAGTACTGCTTGCCCTGATATTCAAAAAGGTCCATGAGTTACTCCATGTCTTTCTATTCGCGGCCGTCGAGTGCCTCTTCAAGCCATTGTGCAATGGCCTTCAAAGAGGAACCTGGGCCGAAGATGTTTCCAACGCCCTGCTCGCGAAGTGCGCGTGCATCAGCATCGGGGATCACGCCACCGCCAAACACGAGCACGTCGCCCATGTCGCGGTTACGCAGTTCTTCCATTGTTCGCGGGAACAGTGTGTTGTGAGCACCAGACAACAGCGAGAGACCCACTGCATCGGCATCTTCTTGCAGAACAGTTTCTGCAATCTGCTCTGGGGTCTGGTGCAGACCTGTATAAATCACTTCAAAACCATGGTCACGCAATGCACGTGTAATGGTTTTTGCGCCACGGTCATGGCCATCGAGACCAGGCTTGGCGACAACAACTCGGTAGGGGCGCTTCACAGAAAGGAAACCCTACGCTGAATAGGCGTTCCCGTACCAACCCGCCACAATGGGGGGTATGCGAAAGCCCCGCCTCCGAACTCCCCTCGCCCGAGCCCTCGTGCCCGTCTTGGCGGGAATTGCCTTTTTTTGTGTGTTTTTTGCAGGTCTCTGGGTCGTTGCCTCGGTGATCAATAGCCGTGCCACACCCAGTTCCTCAGTGGCCAACAAGGTCTTCGAAGTGGGCAAAGTGGAATCCATGGCTAAGGCCGTCGCAGAAGATGGCCCCCTCCTGTTCCCCGACCTCAAGAGTCCCGACGGGATTCGCTCCATCGTTTTGGACCACACAGGACCTGACCCAGCAAAAGGGTGGCGTGTGTATTACGGCTACCCAGCAGACCTAGGCCCAACGTGTCTCGTCACCCACACAAAGGGTGCACGCACATTCACTGACTGCAATCAACGCACTGTAACCGTCGATCAATTGGAGAAACCAGCCAATGTTCGACCCATTGTTGAGAACAAGAAAACTTTGTACATCGACTTACGGGACGCCAGCGCGACCGCAACAACACTTGCCCCATAACTACGGGGCAATGACTACTTGACTGTTGAGTCAGTCAGGCGAATTGCAAACTCTTCTGCATGTGCTGCGAGCTTGCTGCGATGAAGAGCGAGTCCACCAACGACTTCTGCACCGCGTGATTCCAGAGTGCGGGTCATCACATCGAGTGAGCCACCGGGGTTGAGCGCAAAGGTGCAAAAAGCCGCAGCCTTCTTTCCGGCCATTGCTGGCAACGCACGAAGACGATCGACAGCCCAAGGCGCTTGACCAACAACAAAGAGTCCGTGCACCCATGTGCCGACGATGACCATGTCTGCATCTTGGATGGACTTGTGATCAGGGTTTCGTACTGGCGAGAGACCGGTGATGGACCAATTCTCTTGTTGCAGGTTGGCCGCGATGCGCTCGCCGGCCTTCCACGTGTTGCCAGTGAGACTCTCGATAAGGATGGCTGCCTTCATGTCTTTATTTCTACTACCCATACGGGCGGAAACGAGATTTCTTAGAGCTTTTTGAGAGGTGCCCACGCCAAAGCAAGGTGTTTTGTTCCGCGTTCGCGGAAGCGCACCGCAACTTCTGCCTTGTCGCCTGTGCCCTTGATTTCGATGACGACACCTTCGCCAAAGACTGCGTGCTCAACATCGTCGCCAACCTTCAGGTCGACAAGATGATCGGTGTTGCGTGGTTCGGATGGAGCACGCACAGCACGTTCAGCACGCTTTGCACCATACGTACGTCCCGATGGTTCTTCATCACGACGGCGATACGACGGCAAGTCGTCGTCCCAACTAGTTGATGATGAACGACCATAGACGCGCGAATGATCGGTACCGGAGTCAACATTTCCTTGTCGATCAAACAGTTCTTCAGGAATTTCTGACAAGAACCGCGATGGCGGGTTGTATGACGACTGACCAAACAGCATGCGATGCCATGCGTGAGACACAAACAACTTCTCACGCGCACGCGTGAGCCCCACATAGGCAAGGCGCCGTTCTTCTTCCAACTCTGTTGGATCATTTAATGCACGACTATGCGGGAAGATTCCTTCTTCACATCCAACCAAGAACACAACCGGATACTCAAGACCCTTCGCCGAGTGCAATGTCATCAAAACAATGTGATTCTCGTTATCGAGATCATCGGTATCTGCGACCAATGCAACTTGTTCAAGGAACTCTTCCACCTGCGTGTATTCCGCAGCAGAACCAATAAGTTCTTCAATGTTTTCAAGACGCCCAGCGGCTTCGACAGAATCTTCATTCTCTAACTCATTGAGATAGCCACTGTTATTCATGGCGATTTCAATCAGAGCAGCGGGACCATCGGCCATTGCGACATGCATCATGTCGATGAGCGTGACGAAAGAGGTAATGCCTTTGCTTGCAGAACCGCTCACGCCCGCTTCACTAGCCCGACGCATTGCATCAACAAACGAAACGCCTTCGGCTGCAGCAAATGCATCGAGCTTGCCAATACTCGTGTCACCGATTCCACGCTTCGGCACATTCAGCACACGCTTAATGCTGATCTCATCAAGTGGGTTTACGCCAGCCTTGAGATACGCAATTGCATCTTTGATTTCACGGCGATCGTAAAACTTGGTGCCGCCCACAACCTTGTACGGAATGCTGTAGCGCATGAACGCTTCTTCCATCGCGCGGCTTTGCGCATTGGTGCGATACATGATGGCGATGTCGCCCCACGAGCGACCATCTTTTTCCTGTAACTCTTTTGCAGTCTTTGCAACCCACGATGATTCGTCGTATTCATCTTCTGCGAAGTAACGCACAATGCGATCGCCTTGCCCGGCTGAAGTCCAGAGATCTTTCGGCCGGCGACCAACGTTTTGCGAAATCACTGCATTCGCTGCGGAAAGAATTGTCTGCGTACTGCGATAGTTCTGCGCGAGCACGACAACCGTGGCTTCACCAAAGGCGCTTTCGAATGCATCAATGTTGCGAAGGTCCGCACCTCGGAATTTGTAGATGCTTTGATCGCTATCGCCCACCACACACACGTTCTTGTGCAGTTCACCAAGCAACAGAACAATACGATTCTGCGCTTGATTGGTGTCCTGGTATTCGTCAATCAAGATGTGCTTGAAACGGTCTTGATACATGCGCAAGATCTCAGGATGTTCTTCGAACAACCGAACAACATTCACCAAGAGGTCATCAAAGTCCATTGCACCAGCGCGCTTCAGACGCGCCTGATACTCGGTGTAGATCTCTGCATGTCGACGCATGATGATGTGCTCGGCGCCATCGTGTGCACGGGCCGTTGTGACTAATTCGTTCTTCCACAAACTGATGCGAGATTGTGCAGCACCAGCTGGATATTTCTTGACATCAAGACCCATGTCACGAATGACATAGCCAATCAGACGCTTGGAATCTTGCGAGTCGTAAATCGTGAACTGCTTGGGGTACTCAATGAGCTCGGCATGTTGACGCAGAATGCGTACACACGTTTTGTGAAACGTGGTGACCCACATTGACTTCGCGACAGGGCCAACAAGATCTGCAACGCGATGTCGCATTTCTTCGGCGGCCTTATTCGTGAAGGTGATCGCCAAAAGTTCTTGCGGGTGAATGCCCTGAGATATCAGCCATGCAATGCGCTGCGTGAGCACACGTGTTTTTCCGGAACCAGCACCAGCAACCACCAGCAACGGACCACCTGGGTGGTACACCGCCTCTTCTTGATCGGGGTTGAGCGGGATGCTGACCCCAGATGAGGCGTGTTCAAACTGAGACATGGCTCCGCCAGTGTAGATGCGGGTTGTGTCGTGGGCCGAAGGCCCGGTGATTATCCGCGAGCTTTGATTTTGAATGGCAAGTTGCGGGGACCGCGAACCTGACCAGTGCTCCACGTGACTTGCTCGGTTGTGTCCAACTCAAAGTCAGGGAAGCGCTTGAGGAAGACCTCAATTGCAACATTCATTTCCAAGCGAGCAAGGTTGGAACCGATGCAACGGTGAATACCAAGACCGAAAGCCGCATGACGGTTCTCTTCGCGCTCAATATCGACAACTGCCGGATTCGCAAACTGATTCTCGTCACGGTTTGCCGCAGGGAAAGGAAGAAGAACGCGGTCTTCTTTCTTCATCTGAACACCATGGAATTCCATGTCGTCAGTGACCATGCGAGCCATGGTGACAGGTGCATACGCACGAAGGAACTCTTCAACGGCCATTGGAATCTTGCCTGGGTTCTCGACGAGACGACGACGGTCAACAGGGTTCGACGCAAGGTGCCACAACGAGGAACCAATACCACTCCATGTGGTGTCGATGCCAGCGATGATGAGCAACAAGATGGTGCCGAAGACGTGGCGAGGAGAAAGCTTCTCGCCAAAGATTTCAGCATCCAACAAGTAGCTGGTCAAGTCATCCTGTGGATTCGCGATGTGCTCTTCGATGTGCTTGGTGAGGTATTCATCCATTGCCATGAATTGCGCCAAACGCTCTTCACTACGCTCTGCACCGATACCGCCAAGAACCATGTCGACCCAGCCGCGGAAACGGTCGGCATCGGACAACGGCAAGCCCACCATTTGTGCCACAACAAGAACAGGAATGTGCTGTGTGTATTGCACAGCAGCGTCGATTGCATCGACATCACCCATGTCATCAATGAGCTTGTTACAAATCTCTTCAACTTCTTTGCGCAGTGGGTCAATCACCTTTGGTGAGAACGCTGGCAACAAAAGACGACGCGCATCTGCGTGGAATGGGGGGTCAGAAGAAATTGGTGGCACTGGTCCAATTGGAGCGCCCAAAGCATCTGGATCTTCCAAGAGTGCTTCGCTTGGCTTCAACTGCTGCACAACAGGAGTAAGGCTGGAGAAACGTGTTGGATCGTATGCAATCTCTTTCACAAGATCAGCAGCTTTGAGGTCATCCCAAATCTGGTGAATGTTGTTGTTGTATGCCGGTGAACCGTGGTCGAAGTCTGTCGCCCAATCAGTAACCGGACCGTAAATGGTTTCGCTCATGACTTAATCCTCAATCGTGATTGCGAACTCAGGACAGTTGGCAACTGCTAGGCGTGCCTTGTCTTCAAGACCAGATGGCACAATGCCATCGTTCAATTCGAAAGCGTTGCCGAGATCGTCAACGTCGAACAATTCTGGGGCCAACGCGTAGCAGCGGTTGTGGCCTTGGCACTTTGATGAATCTACGTGTACTCGCATATGCCTAGCGTAGAAGGAAGGAGAGGAAAATTCACCATGGGAGCAAGTTCATTTGTGGTCATGTTGCCGCCCTCCGAAGGCAAAGCGGAAGCCGGCACGACCAAGACGAAATATGCGAATGATTCGGGAGCATTCGGCGCCTCCCTGGGTCAATACCGCACGGACATCGCACGTACCCTCGCGGCTCAGTCCGGTGGCGACGCCAAACTGCTCGGGGTCAAGGGGGATCTACTGGCACGGGCCCAACTTGCGAACCGCACACTCATCGGTGCCCCCACATTGCCTGCCTGGCAGCGCTACACCGGGGTGGTCTGGGACCATCTCGACCTGGCGGGGCTTCCCGCAGCCACTCGCACTGCTGTCACCAAACGCATCATTGTTCCCTCGGGGTTTGCCGGCCTCGTTCGTGCCGACGACCCACTGCCCGACTATCGCTTGAAGATGGGAGCTCGACTTGCTCCATTCGGTCTCTTGTCGACGTGGTGGCGAGATGACCTCACCGATGCACTGCTTGCACACACAAAGAAGTCACCGATCGTTGATTTGCTCCCGCAAGAGCATCGCGCCGCCATCGACTGGTCGCGAGTGAGCACTCTGGTGCGAATTGACCTGGTATCGAAATCGGGCGGCATCGTGGGTGGGCACAATGCAAAAGCCGCCAAGGGCCTCCTCGCACAACACTTGCTCTTGTCCAGCGGAACAGATTTTGAGCGTATGGTTTCCACATTCGCCCATCCTGATTACACAGCAAAGGTCAGTTCATGACATCAACAGATTTATTCTCGCTCGAAGGGAAAACTGCAATCATCACTGGCGGTAGCCGCGGGCTGGGCCGAGAAATGGCGCTGGCATTTGCTGAACACGGCGCAAACATTGTTGTGGCAAGTCGCAAAGTGGAGAACTGTGAATCAGTTGCCGAGGAAGTACGTGCCCTTGGTCGCCGAGCACTCGCTGTTGGGTATCACGCTGCATCGTGGGATGACGCAGGTCGATTAGCCAACGAATCAATCGCAGAGTTTGGTCGCATTGACATCCTCGTCAACAACGCTGGCATGTCGCCTCTGTATTCATCCCTTGTTGATGTCACAGAAGATTTGTATGACAAGGTTCTCGGCGTCAACCTCAAAGGACCATTTCGGTTGTCAACTCTTCTTGGCACACACATGACAACTCCTGACGCCGACAATGTGATTCATGGTGGGGCAATCATCAATGTCTCCTCCACTTCGAGTCAGCGCCCGTCACCGAACGAAGTGATTTACGGTGCCGCAAAAGCTGCCATCAACACGTTGACCATTGGTCTCGCACGAACATATGGGCCCCATGTGCGCGTGAACTGCATCGTGCCCGGACCATTCCTCACTGACATTTCAAAGGCGTGGGATATGGAACAGTTCAATGCCCGCGCAAAGACTGCTTATTCCATGCAGCGCGGTGGCGAGCCTCACGAGATTGTCGGAGCTGCGTTGTATCTAGCAAGCAAGGCAAGCAGTTACACCACTGGCATGTTGCTGAACGTTGACGGCGGACCGCGCTAGACGCGGCTACAAAAGCTTCTCAGAAAAGAAGTCCAACACTCGTTGCACACTTGCTTCATCACGCTGTTCTGTTAACACGCTGTGATCTTTCGGTGATTGAGAAGGCAACTCAATCGCAATGAATGCATCACCGAGCAACGTGCGAAGCGAATCAAAACGATTACCCACCAATTTGTCTTGCGTGAAACGAAGTCCAAGAACCTCGCATCCGTTTGCTGCACGTTGAGCAACGACAACCGCGTCATCGGGTGACAAATTGAGATCTGCACCACGAGCTTTACCGACGGTGAATGGCATTGAGGGTTGCGATAACACCGGAGCAATCATGATGTCGTCAACCATCATGCCGAGAGCGAATCCACCAGAGAAACACATACCAACAGCGCCCACGCCCTTGCCACCAACTTCTTGATGAAGCGAGCGGGCCAATGCACGGAGCCACGCGATGATCGGCGAGGTTTTCTGTAAAGCCATATTGGTGAACTCTTTCGAGATACACACCTTCAACATGGATGATGCGATGTATTTGCCAGACACTTCTTGTCCTGGCGTACCGACCAAGTTCGGCATCACGACTGTGAAACCAGCGTTAACTACATCGTCTGCAAAACGTTCAACGGCGGGAGTGATGCCAGGAATCTCATGCACCACGATGACAACCGGCCCCGAGCCTTTGCGATAGGTATCGCGAGTCAATGTCGCTGCCGTAAATGATCCTTTTACCCACGTCTCAAGAGCCATTGCAGTTACCCCTTAATCGCAACAAGTGCGGATTCAGCCAACGTTTCAACCGTGAGTTTCATTGGCTCAAGATCAATCTGTTGATCTCCCATTGCACCGTGTAGGTATCGCGCGTAGACGCCTTCGCAAATCACGGCCAGACGGAAACTTGCAAACGCTTTGTAATAACCAATGTTTGAGCAATCTCGTCCCGTACGTTTCGCGTAGCGCTCCACCAGATGCTCGAACGTTGGGAAGCCTTCAATGCCCGAAGGGTCTGTACCGCGCATGTTCGGCATTCCTGGGTCTGTCCAATAGATGCCAACGTATCCGAGGTCTGCAAGAGGGTCACCCAAAGTGCACAACTCCCAATCGAGCACTGCTGCGATTCGACCGTTCTCGACATCGGTGAGACAGTTGCCGAATCGGTAATCCCCATGCGCAATCGAAACACCTTGCTGCGCGGGAATGTTGTTTCCGAGAAGCGCAGCAACTTCATCAATAGAGGGAAGATCGCGAGTCTTTGAGTTAGCCCACTGCGTCGACCAACGCTTTACTTGGCGTTCCACGTAACCATCGCGCTTTGCTAAATCTCCAAGACCAACCTCATCAACATCAACTGCGTGGAGATCAGCTAACACATCAATGAGATCCTCTGAAGCCTGCAGTCGATGTTCAACTGACAAGAGAGTTCCCTTCTCAGGACTATCAAGAACAACTCCGGGGACATATGCCATCACATAGAAAGGGGCGCCGTTTACGTCAACGTCTGTACACAACCCCAGTGTGCGTGGCACGGGAACATTGGATTGCCCAACTGCCGAGATCAAACGATGCTCACGCGCCATGTCATGGGCAGTTGCGAGAACGTGTCCCATCGGCGGGCGGCGCAAGACCATTTGCATGCCATTCGCATCAACGACTCGGAACGTGATGTTGCTACGACCACCAGCGATGAGGTGGTACGTATAAGGACCCTGTGCCTCTTCAATGTTGGCAGTGAGCCATTTCTCTACGCGTTCTACATCGATGCCCTGCATGGACATTGACCGTAGTAGCAGTTAGCGAGGACGAACGACGCCGACGACTTTCCACCAACGGATTGGGCCCACTTTGACAACATCACCAGTCTGAGGAGCATGCACCATGGTGCCGTTGCCCAAGTAAATACCCACGTGGTGAATGGGTGAACCGGTAAAGATCAGGTCTCCTGCCTGGGCCATCTGCTTTGGAATCTTGGGAAGAGCGTTGTACTGACGGCGAGAGTTTCGAGGCAGTCCGACACCTGCTTTGCCCCACGCATAGGTGGTGAGTCCAGAGCAGTCAAACGCTTTACCCGGAGAACTTTGACCGTAGCGATACGGCACACCCAGTTGAGTTAAAGCGGCACGTACTGCAGTTTGTGCACGGGCAGAGACTGAGGGAATGTTCCCGTACTTCTTCTGAAGCGAGGAGTACTTGCTCTTGAAGCCCGCAGCCTCGCGTTGGGAATCAGCAAGAGCTTGAGCGTCACGCCGTTGACGTTCCTCACGAAGCAAATCTGCAAGGTCTCCTTGGACCGATGACTGCAGTTCCAAATACCGAGCAGACAGGCTCTCAGCGGCACCTTGTCGACTCTTCACATCTTCGGCAAGTGACTCAGCTTGTTTGCGCTTCTTCTCCAACACAACTTTCTTCTTACTTAATTCAATTGCTGTCGAATCAAGAGAGTCCGTCGTCAATGACCCTTGGTTCATCGCAATGGAAGTGAGCTGCCCACGCTGCAATGCATCTTGCACACCACCTGACGATGCAAAAAGATTCGTCAGAGTCGAGTTACGACCGCCATGCATGAACTGTGTGACGGCCGAGTTGTACAACGTGCCGCGCATCTCGGCGAGTTCGGCTTCGGCGGCGGCAACATCTGCTTGCGCCTGCTTAATCTCCACGGACAAATCTGCCTGGGTCTGCAGAGCCTCGGAGTAGTCCTCGCCCAACATGCCCATCTGCTCGGCCAGCTTTTCCAGCTGATCCGCGATGTTGGCGGCCTGGGCTCGCTTTTGGTCGATGGAGTCAGCCGAGACCTTCCCTGACATCACCGCGGGGACCAATATGAGAGAGGTCATCAGAACGCCACAGACAGCGGACCTCATGGGTCTACGGGGGCGCCGGGTCGAAAACATGACCCCTTCAGGGTAGTTGCATCACTGAAAAACGAGGGGTCGCACGGGCTGAAACCCTTGCTATATAAGGGAAATAACCTCCCGAGAGGTCACAGCCCTACTCCCATTCAATGGTTCCGGGCGGCTTTGACGTCACGTCGTACACCACCCGATTAATACCCGGCACTTCGTTGATGATGCGGTTCGACATCTTCTCGAGCAGGTCATAGGGCAAACGAGCCCAGTCGGCCGTCATGGCATCGTCGCTGGTGACAGCACGAATGATGATGGGCCGGCCATAGGTGCGCTCGTCTCCCATCACGCCCACACTGCGAATATCCGCCAACACGGCGAACGACTGCCAGATCTCGCGTTCGAGACCCGCGGCTTTGACCTCATGACGCACAATTTCATCTGCGTGCTGCAGGGTCGCGACCTTGTCTGGCGTCACCTCGCCAATGATTCGCACACCAAGACCTGGGCCTGGGAACGGCTGGCGCCACACGATGTCGTCAGCCAATCCAAGTTCAATGCCCACTTTTCGCACCTCGTCTTTGAAGAGGGCGCGAAGTGGTTCACACAACTGCAGCTCCATGTCGTCGGGCAGTCCGCCAACATTGTGATGGCTCTTGATCACTGCAGCCGTGCCATCGTGTCCACCGCTCTCGACAATGTCTGGGTACAACGTTCCCTGCACCAGGAACTTTGCATCAGTGATGCCCCCAGTGTGCTCTTCAAAAATACGCACGAACAATTCACCGATTGCTTTGCGCTTGGCTTCTGGCTCAGTGATGCCCTGCAACTTCTCAAAGAAACGATCGCCCGCATCAACATGAATCAATTCGATTCCCATGCTTCGACGGAAAGTTTCAACCACTTGTTCGCTCTCGCCGCGACGCATCAGACCTGTGTCGACATATACGCATGTGAGTTGTGGACCAATCGCACGATGCACTAACGCTGCAGCGACAGATGAATCAACACCGCCCGACAGTCCACAGATTGCTCGTTCTGTCCCTACTTGTTCACGAATAGCAGCAATTTGGTCGTCGACAATGTTCGCCATTGTCCAGTCCTGACGGCATCCAGCAACTTCCACAAGGAAGCGCACAAGGAGATCTTGACCGTGCGTGGAATGAACGACTTCAGGGTGATGCTGCACGCCATAGATGCGACGGTCATTGTTTTCAATGATTGCATTTGGTGCATCAGGAGTTGATCCGGTGGCGACGAAGCCCTGTGGAACTTCGCTCACAAAATCAAAGTGGCTCATCCACACATCAAGCGTTGCAGGAGCATTGTCGGGCAAGAGCGAAGACTGTCCATTGCGCGTCAATGTTGCACGGCCATATTCACCGCGACCACCTCGATCAACTACGCCACCTAATTGCTGAGCTACTAACTGGCAGCCGTAACAAATTCCGAGAATGGGAATGCCCATGTCATAAATGGCAGGGTCAAGAATAGGTGCGCCGTCAACGTGCACGCTCTTGGGACCGCCCGACAAAATGATGGCCTTGGGAGCCTTGGCGCGCACCTCATCAGCTGTGATGCGATGCGGGACTATTTCCGAATACACCAAAGCCTCACGCACTCGACGAGCGATGAGCTGCGCATATTGAGCCCCAAAATCCACAACAAGGACGACATCGTGCTGACCTGAGGAGTTATTTGCGCTCATGATTTGTTCCACCCTAGTTGGCGTGTGACGATGTCTCTATGCCCCGTTATGCCCCACTTGCTTGTGCCGTTCTTCTCACCGTTGCACCGTTCGGAGCATCTGCCGTTCATGCTGCTGATTCTGTTGATACGACGATTCCGACATCGCCTGATTCAACCTTTGTATACGACCTTGACAAGGAACCTTCTGATTGCATTGGGTTTCTTCCCAAGCCCGGATGCGGAAAAAAACCGGAACAATCTGGGGACCGCGGCGGATCTCTTCAGTACCTCACATTCCTCGTGATGATTGCTGGAGTCGGCACCATTGCAACTGTTTTGATTCGCAATGTGATTAAACGAGACCGCGCGATAGCAGCGAAGATGGCGAAGGACGAAAACGCTTCCGATTAGCGTTTGCCTATGGGCATCATTTTTATTCTCATCAGTGGTGCCGCATTTGGGTTACTGCCATGGTTTGCTCGCACGGCGTATGACCATGGAACAGAACCGTTAGGCATGCTCGCTGTTCGCTTCACCTTTGCATCAATTCTTCTCCTCGCCGTTCACAGTTTTCGCAAGAAGGACATCTCTCTTCCATCAAAGAAACTGAGCATTCAACTGTTTCTCCTTGGTGCAGTTGGCTACGCACCTCAGGCCACCTTTTTCTTCTTCGGCGTTGAACGAATAGACACCAGTCTTGCCACCGTGATTTTCTATACGTACCCAGCGTTCGTTGTGCTCGCTAGTTGGGTTGTGTTTCGACACACGCCCAGTGTGCGTATGGCTGTGTGCCTCATCGTGGCGGTGCTGGGAACCGCATTGACTGCAGGTCAGATTTCAACAGGCTCTGGGCTCGGAGTAGCGCTGATGTTTGGTGCATCTACCTGGTACACCGGTTACATCCTGATCAGCAGCAAGATCACTGGACAATCAGGAGCTTTTGTCTCGCTCACCTATGTGATGGTCGGAGCTGCCGTGAGCCACTTATTGCTTCTGGCCCTGCTGCGCCCGTCGCTTCCACAAGACACAACTGGGTGGCTTGCCGTGTTCGCTGCAGCAATTATCTCCACTGTTGTCGCAATGGGATTCTTCTTTGCCGGAGTGTCACGTATTGGACCCGGAGAAGCTGCAGTCTTCAGCACCATTGAGCCCGTTGTCTCAATCGCAGTCGGGGTGTATGCCCTCGACGAAAATCTCACCACGACGCGCATTATCGGCGCTTTGTGTGTTCTCGTCAGCGTCGCTGTGCTAGCTCAGTTATCGCGCGCAGATACGAAATAGAACTCAAGTGCAGAGAGCATTTCTGCATACGTTGCTTCTGTGCGCTCGGCACGAGAGGTTTCCCACCACGTGATGCGCATTGCCAGAACCGTAAGAAAGGCAAGAACTGCGGCATCGGTGAGTGCAACGTGACCCAATGCCCACACTTCAGCAAATGAATGACCAGGGTTTGTTTGCCAGAACCACAGGAAGTTTGCACTGGCCTGCTGATTCTGCAAGTACAAAGCGAATGGTCCAATCACTTGTGACAATGCTAGCCACGTGAGAAGAATGGGCAAAAACAACGCACCTGCGCGAATCACCAGCAACAGACGAGGGGTCTCTGATCGATAAGGAAGGATTTGCTCGACGTTGACTCGTGACCACTCCCGCTGATTGCGGTTGTTTCGCAGGTCCTCGACGAACACACGTGCACTTGCACCCAGCGTTGCAGTTTGTTTTGAGATGGTTAACCACTTATCGACAGCATCAACAGCGTCAGAGTGGGCGGCAGCGGACATAGACATGGGGGCTCCTAACGAGTGCAGTCTTCTTGTAGTTGCGGACCGCTGAACAACAAATATGTGACCATGAGATACGAGCCTGTACCACCGACCGTGGTTGCAACGCCATTCACACGAACAGAACGCGCACCGGCTGTGCGCATCTCAACTTGCTGCAACAACGGAGTGCTTGCTCGTAGCTGAGGAAGAATTCCTTGAGCACGATTATCGCCAGCACCGGGTGATTCGGAACCGCTGAAGCCACCCATCACGATGACAAGACCCGGCTTTGAAGAGTCAGGTGACCAACCGCGCTTTGCAATCTCTGCTGACACTGCACTTTCAATAGCAGCACCACCGCCACGAATGTTTCCAGGCACACGGACAGCAAACTCTGCGCAACTCAATTGAAATGTCTTCTGGGCTGGGGCTGATCCAGACGCCGGCGATGTTGTAACTACAGCAGAACCAAGGCCCACAATCATGAGCGCAAGGAACAAGTCTGCATAGATCCAACCCGCGCCTTCCTCGCCTGAGTTCGATTTGCGGCGAAAGCCAAAACCTCTAGCCATGTGCCGTTTTCTTACGGCGACGGAGGGTTGTAGGAATCACGAGACCGATGATAATCGCCAAAGTGATTGGCAAAGCAATCAGCAGTTTTCCAGTTGTTGAAAGCCCCGAAGATTCGTACCCAACAATCACGCCGAGCGCAACAAGAGTTTCAGCCCCAGCAGCACTCGTCCCATCAACCACGAATCGATGATTCCCTTCCTCGAGCATGGTCGACAACTTGATGTTCTCAACAACTTTCCCGTTGGAGTCGGCCTTCACAGTTGCAAGCAGTTGAGGTGTGGAGAACATCCACACCTCAACATCTTGATTTGCGGCAAAACCCGTACCTTCGATCGATACGGAATTGCCACCAGTCAGTCGAAGATTTCCTTCGGAGTCCAAAGGAACAATGGTTCCGTCCTGCGCAATGCCATTGAACGTCACGCTCACCCCAGCCGCACCCACTGTGACGCGATTATTTGTCCGCGTCACAGATGCAGTTGTTTCTCTGCCATCAATTACAAGGACTCCTGCACCTGGATCAGTTGTCGGTGCGTCTGGAGCAGGGACTGTTGTAGTGGTTGTAGTCGTTGTTGAAACTCTGGAAGGCACAGTCGTCGCAGTGGCCGTAGTTGAAACTTTGGAAGGAACAGTCGTTGTGCTCCCCGTAGTTCCGCCTGACGATGCATCTGCAGTACCTCCACCGGATACCAGACCGTTCGAACCTGCAGAGATTGTTGTAGTGGTTGTTGTTGCATCTTGCGCACGACCACTAGCGGTAGCACTCGATGCTCGGAAACCACTACGTGCAGATGTAACCGTCACTGTTGACGTTCCAGAAGCAGAAAGTCCAGTCACCGTCACTTCTCCACCTGAGTGTGTTGCAATTGCCCCATTGGTTGCGCTCACTGAATAGGTGTAGCTGTTCGAAAAATTCGTAATCGAGAATGTAAATCCAACGACAGTTGAAGTCGTCGAAGAGAATGTTGGCGTCGGTGCATCGGGCGGATCTGTCACTGTGAGAGAGAAGGTGTCAGAAGAAGACCCTCCCACATTTGTTGCCGTAATTGTGTAGGTCGTTGCTGCGCGGGTTGCTGTTGGAGTGCCTGTAATCAAACCAGTGGATGTTGAAAAACTCAAACCTGCCGCCAGCGTTGATGGGCTAATCGAATATGACGTTGGTGTGCCACCAGTGTTTGAGATGGAATACAGACCACTGACGGCATTATCGACATTCGCTGTTGCGGATGAACGCGACAGCGATATCGACGGAGCCTCCACACGAGTCGCCATCACAATGGTGCGTCCTACCGAAGTATTGGGGGTCGTAGACGGATAAGTCAACGAAGAAATGTTTCCATCACTCAATCGGATGATGCTGACACCACTACCAGTGACTGCGTAGAGATAATCACCATCTGGAGTCAGAGCTATGCCACCTTCACCACATCCCACGGCATATGTATCGAGAACGGTACCGTCGGAGACACGAACTTTCTTGATGTTTGACCCGTTCGATAGATACAAGAAATTCCCGTCCGCGCTTACCGCAGCTGGTGCTGCGGCACCCACTGGAATCAATCGTGTGTATGTATCGGTTGAGGAGTCAATAATGGCAATGCCATTATTTGTTCCAACAAAGATGTTGTTTCCCACTGGAGATGCAACAGTCCACGACGGGCTGCTCCATGCAGCGTTACTGATTTCAGTAATGGTGCTGCCTGTTGCAGTGTCTAAGACCCCGACGTTCTGGAACCTATCTTGCATTGGCACGTAGATCTTTGAATCATCTTGCGAAGCAGCGAACGCATACTGCGTCGCCCAAGGGCGATAGCCCGGCGAAAGAACCTGCCACACAATCGAGTTGTCAGAAAGTTTGAATTTAAACCGCTCATAACCTCTCACCACATACATGAACTGGTCGTCTTTGCTCACTTTCATGGCTGTTCCACCAAAAGGAAGAAGAGAGAAAGTCCCTGTTGCTGTGTCAATTGCAGCAGCATTGCCCTAGCAAGATGCAGCGTTGTACACCTTTGTGCCAGCGTTGTTCACCGTGTTTGTCATTCGATTGCAACGCCAGTTGTTCTGCGACGGCTGGAAATCGCCGACTGATGTACCCCACGACTGCGTCGATGTGTTCACAACATGCGAAAAGTGACCATTCTCCGATGAGAGATATGCATATGTCGGAGGAGCCGCAGCATCTGCGGGACTGGACTTCATGACAACTGGGACGGCGGCGGCAAGCGCGCTGACTCCTACCACTGTCGCGGCTAGGAAGATTCGACGTAAGCCTAAGAAAACTGACATAAGTATGAACATAACAGTCCTAGGCTCTTAACTAACAGTCATCGTCTCTTGTTTATCTTTGATAGGTATTGTCTTCCGAGGTACAGTCAGGGTCTCTACTCATGGTCAAGTCAACGACTCCTCAAAGAACAAAACGTCGCTCACCCATTACGCGGGCCGAAGGTGAACGCCGTCTCATCGAGGCGGCGTATCAGTTGGTTCATGAACGCCCATTCTCGGAGGTAGGAGTTCGCGACATTGCAGCACTTGCCGATGTCAACCACGGATTTGTTCACACATGGTTTGGATCAAAGAATGACCTCCTCCTAGCTGTTGTCCGCCGCCAATTTCTTGAATTGGCAGAGACTGTTCAGCGAGCAGAGCCTGGCCAACCAGCAATCAATTTCTTTGACCCGAACGTCGTTATTGTTGTTCGGCTGGTGCTGTGGCTCAACCTTGAGGGTGTCGACACGAGCGGACTCTTCAACGACATGCCCATTCTGGAGGCTCTCACCGTGCGATACATCGACGTCGAGAAAATTGATCCGGCGATTGCCCGACAAACAGCAATCCAAGCAATCTCGATTGGTCTCGGTGCCGGAACATTTGCCCCCATCCTTGGCATGGAAATTCCAGCCGATGTTTTGCCGATTATGGACCTCTGGCGCCACGTCATCGGGTTGTTGGGCAAGTATCCACCC
Organism: Ilumatobacteraceae bacterium; assembly: GCA_021298435.1. GTDB lineage: Bacteria > Actinomycetota > Acidimicrobiia > Acidimicrobiales > Ilumatobacteraceae > UBA2093. Next base: position 38,674 of record JAJTFJ010000017.1, on the reverse strand, counting down.
GCATAGCCTGAACTCGTTCAGTTTCGGCTGGGCAGTACATATTCAAAACACCCCTTGCAGGGTCGGGTGAAAGTCCCAACCGGCGGTACAGCCCGCGAACCCCACCACTTCGGTGATGGGGCCGACTCAGTGAAATTCTGAGGCCGACGGTCAGAGTCCGGATGGGAGCAAGGACACAACATGACTAATCACGAGGCGCTCATGCGCCGTGCCATGCATATGGCTGAGACAGCGCGTCTTCACGCGCGTCCGAATCCGTGGGTGGGTGCTGTCCTTGTTTGCACAAACGGCGCAGTGCACGAAGGTGCCACGCAATCCCCCGGCAATGCTCATGCTGAAATTGTTGCGTTGCAGTCTGCAACCACTGCTGGTGATTCGACTGTTGGCGCCACTTTGTACACCACGCTCGAACCGTGCTCTCACACTGGACGCACCGGACCATGTACCGAAGCGATCATCGCCGCAGGAATCACACATGTGGTCAGTGCCATTGCGGATCCCGATGCAAAAGTTGCAGGCACTGGCTTTGCAGCGTTACGTGCCGCAGGAAACGAAGTAACCGAAGGCATCTGTGCAGATGAAGTGACGCAACAACTTGCGCCGTATCTGCATCACCGTCGCACGGGTCGTCCGTTCGTCATGGTGAAGATGGCAACAACACTCGATGCACGGACATCAATTCCGAACGGTCCTCGTTGGCTCACGGGGGATGCAGCTCGCACGCGCGTTCATCAATTGCGCGCAGAGAGTGACGCGATCCTTGTCGGTGCAGGAACAGTTCATTCTGACGACCCAGAGCTAACAGTGCGTCACGTCGAAGGACCATCGCCACAACGCATCGTGTTGTCACACAACCCGATTCCAGAAAATGCGAAAGTCCACCCATGCACAGTGTGGTCATCCAGCATCGACGACTTGCTCGACACACTCGGCGCACAAGGCGTGATTCAGTTAATGGTGGAAGGCGGCCCAACGGTCGTAACCGCTTTTCACGAACAAGGACTTGTCAATCAATACGTCTTTCATGTCGCGCCGATTGTTTCTGGCAGCGACGAAGCACCAGGTGTCTTCATCGGAGACGTACAACAAGAACTCTCGCACTGTGCAGTGGTCTCGACCACAGCGTTGGGCGATGACGTAGAAATCGTTTTAGAACCTCTTAAAGAGAAAGTTGGAGCATCATGAGCGAATCTGGTCTTGATCCCATTGAAGATGTCATTGCAGCAATGGCTCGTGGCGAAATCATTGTCATGGTTGACGATGAAGACCGCGAGAACGAAGGCGACTTCATCATGGCTGCCGAACATGCAACGCCTGAAAAGCTTGCCTTCATTGTTCGGTACTCCACCGGAGTCATCTGTGCGCCACTGACTCGTGAGCGCTCTGAGGAACTTCGTCTTCCGCTCATGGTGGAGCAAAACACGGAGAGCCAGCGGACCGCATACACCATCACTGTTGACCTCATTGAGGGAACAACAACGGGCATTAGCGCAGCTGATCGTGCCGCAACAGTGCGCGGCATCGCTGACCCGAATGTTGACTACAAAGCATTCGCACGCCCAGGCCACATCTTCCCATTGCGTGCTCGTACCGGCGGAGTGCTGAAGCGTGCAGGTCATACCGAAGCAGCAGTTGACCTTGCTCGTCTTGCTGGTTGTGAACCCGTTGGCGTTATCTGTGAAATTCAAAACGATGATGGCACCATGATGCGCTTGCCAGAACTACGTAAGTTCTGCAAAGAGCATGGTTTGTTGTTGTCTTCAATCGAACAACTCATTGAGTACCGCCGACACAATGAGCGTCTTGTGGAGCGCATGGGCGAAGCAGTTGTACCGACGGAGTACGGCTCGTTCAAGTGCGTGGCATACCGCAGCACGATTGATGGCATTGAACACCTTGCGTTTGTGAAGGGCGATGTCACCGGAACTGAGCCAGTCCTCGTCCGTGTCCACAGCGAGTGTCTCACTGGCGATGTGTTCAGTTCACGTCGCTGCGACTGCGGACCACAGTTAGCTGCTGCAATGAGCATTGTTGACAACGCAGGCAGCGGCGTCATTGTGTATCTGCGTGGTCATGAAGGTCGCGGAATCGGAATCGGTCACAAGATTCGTGCATATTCGCTACAGGACCAAGGACGTGACACCGTTGATGCGAACACAGAACTCGGCCTGCCTGTTGACAGCCGCGAGTATGGCATCGGTGCACAAATTCTGGCCGACCTCGGCGTGCGCGACATTCGCCTCATGACCAACAACCCCGCAAAGTACGGCGGTCTTGGTGGCTATGGTCTCAGCGTGGTGGAACGTGTTCCGTTGAACACTGTGCCCACACCAGAGAACGAGGCCTACCTTCGCACGAAGCGTGAACGTATGGGTCACCTCATCGAATTCGACAACGGAAACGGAGCAACAAAATGACACGTGCAGGATCAAGCAGTGCAATTCCTGACCTTGACGGAAAGGGTCTGCGCATTGCCATCATTGGTGCGCGCTTCAATGACCACATCGTGACCAACTTGCGTGACGGTGCCCTTCGCGGACTTGAACGCCTCGGTGTCGCCGATAGCGACATCATGGAGTCTTGGGTGCCAGGAGCATTTGAACTTCCGTTGGCTGCCAAAGTGCTCGCAGAGACTGGCAAAGTTGATGCCATCATCTGCCTCGGGACTGTCATCAAGGGCGATACTCCCCATTTCGATTATGTCTGTGGTGAAGCAGCACGAGGTATTCAGGATGCGCAACTTGCCACTGGCATCCCCGTGATGTTCGGCGTTCTCACTGTCAACACAGAGCAGCAGGCGATTGATCGCAGTGGACCTGGGATCGACAACAAGGGTGACGAAGCTGCCGTGGGTGCAGTCGAGATGGCTCTTCTTGTGAAGTGCCTCACCGCATAACTTCACAAATCATTGCCATGCGGCACACTTCGCGCACACTTGGTTATGTCCAGGAGGTGTGCATGGCAGTTCTTTGCACTCTTTTCGCCACCGCATGTTTGTCGGTGACCGCTTCCCCCACTCCCCCCGCGCATGTTGTGGCTGAATCTCTTGTCTTCAAGAAGTCTCTGAAATCGTTTATCTCCTCTGCCGATCATCCAAAAAGGGACGAACGACTGAACTGGACGACTGATGGGTGTTCGGCTCCGATCATCGGAAGTAGTGGAAGAACTTTCAACTTCTACGATGCGTGTCGCCGTCATGACTTTGCGTATCGCAATTTTTCACGCCTTAATAATGGCAAGTGGTGGAATGAATCATTTCGAGCCCGCGTTGATGCAGTCTTCAAAAGAGATATGACGTCAGATTGCGTGAAGCGAACTGCAATTGACAAAAGATCATGCATGGCCTGGGTCAGAATCTTTTACGAAACGGTTCGCGCCTATTCCGGCAAATAGCCACACAGAGAGAGATGTTGTGAAAGCCCGCGACTAGGCAGTGACAACATCAATGAGTTGACGAAGAATCCGTCCGGTTGCACCCCACACGGTTTCATCATCCAATTCAAAAAAATGAATGTTGATGTCACCTTGTGGACGTGCCCACCACTCATTTCTGTACGTGTCTTCTCGGGCAAGATCATGCAGTGGGGTCATGAATACCCGCGCAACTTCAGCTTCTTCAAGAACGAAATCTGGAATGCCGTCGACACGAGCAACAACAGGAATAATCAGGCTGTTGCTGACAAAAGTTGTCAGCGGATCTAACTCTCCGATGATGTGCACACGTTCAGGCTGCAGCCCAATCTCTTCGTGTGCTTCACGAATCGCAGCTTCATGAACTGATTCAGATTCTTCAACACGTCCACCAGGAAACGAGATTTGGCCTGGATGATTGCGAAGGTGATCTGTGCGACGAGTGAGAATCACACTGGGGCCTTCGGGAGTATCCACGATTGTCACTAAGACAGCAGACACGCGCGCGGTGATGACCCATTCTTGTGACATTTCGACGCTGTCTTCATTGCGTTCAACAACGTGAGAGGACAACGCCTTCAGGACATGAGCGTGATCACGTAATTGTGGATTGCTTGACGACAGCCATGAAGGGGCTTCGCCTTCACGCCATTGTGTAGGACGCGGAATGACCTGATTGCCACCGCGTCGACGAATCACTGTGCTGTGGGTGTCCAGCCCGATGCCTTCAACTCAGCAAGAATCTCTGCAAGACCAGCGGTCTTCAGGTTGGCAAGAACACGGCCGGGCATTTCTTCGCCCTTTTCCCATGCTTCCCATGCGGTAATCAGTTTGTTGAGATCAGGTGCTGGTCGCTCGAATGCCATGCCCGAAGCGTACCGAGACGAAGCCCTGAGTACCCGCTAGACCAATCAACATTGCACGAGTCGCAACATCGACATCAATCACAACGGCAGCAACCATCGCTAACAGCGCCAGACCAATGCCAAGAATTTGATGAACACGTCCGTTTGTTAAACGAAAAGCTGATAACGGTGCCTTGACCGATGCGGCATTGAGGATGACAAGGCCGGCGAATACAGCGGGGACCATCGGTGTGCTGGACTGCGCAGCTGCGCTAGCCAGTGCAAAACCGATGATGTATTCAAGCGTTTGGCTGATCCACAGATGACGAGCCTTTGGTGCCTTCTCCGGTGAATTCATGGAGTCAACCGTAGGCGGAAATGATTAATGGCCCGGACCATACGGTCCGGGCCATTAACGGGAGGCTCTATGTACAACCGACCGAAATCGGCTGTTATTCCCAGGGGTTGATTTACATCATCCCCATGCCACCAGGCATGCCGCCGCCCATGCCACCACCGGCGCCGCCGGCTCCTGGCTTGTCGGCAACAAGGCACTCAGTGGTGAGAACCAAAGCTGCAATAGATGCTGCGTTCTGGAGTGCTGCACGTGTGACCTTTGCTGGGTCAATGATGCCCGCAGCGAGGAGGTCGACATACTCGCCCGTGGCTGCATTGAGACCAATGCCGCCCTTCTCGGACTCAACACGCTGCACAACAACGGAGCCCTCAAGGCCAGCGTTGTCTGCGATGTGCTTCGCCGGAGCGATCAGTGCGTCATACACGGTGCGAGCGCCAGTTGCTTCGTCGCCAGTGAGTGACTCAACAACCTTGAGAACTGCTGGACGGCTACGCAAGAGAGCGGTACCGCCACCGGCGACAACGCCTTCTTCGATTGCTGCGCGAGTTGCCGAAATGGCGTCCTCGATGCGGTGCTTCTTTTCCTTCAGTTCAACTTCGGTTGCTGCGCCCACCTTGATGAGTGCAACGCCACCGGCGAGCTTTGCAAGACGCTCTTGGAGCTTCTCGCGGTCCCAGTCGGAATCGGTGTTGTCGATTTCAGTCTTGATTTGGCTGATACGGCCATTGACTTCGTCCTTGTCGCCAGCACCATCAACGATTGTTGTTTCGTCCTTGGTGATGATGACGCGCTTTGCACGACCCAAAAGGTCGAGCGTGACGTTCTCAAGCTTGAGACCAACTTCTTCGCTGATGACCTGGCCACCAGTAAGAACTGCCATGTCTTGCAACATTGCCTTACGACGATCGCCGAATCCTGGAGCCTTCACTGCTGTTGAGTTGAAGGTGCCACGAATCTTGTTCACCACGAGAGTTGCAAGCGCTTCGCCTTCAACATCTTCAGCGATGATGAGAAGCGGGCGGCCTGTCTTCATGACGGACTCGAGTGATGGAAGAAGTGACTGCACCGAAGAAATCTTCGATGAGTAGAACAAGATGTATGGCTCATCGATGATGGCCTCTTGACGCTCTTGGTCTGTCACGAAGTATGGAGACAAGTAACCCTTGTCGAACTGCATTCCTTCAGTGAAATCAAGCTCGATTCCGAAAGTATTGCTTTCTTCAACTGTTACAACGCCGTCTTTACCGACCTTGTCAATTGCGTCTGCAATAACCTTGCCGATGCTGGCATCTGCAGCAGAGATTGTTGCAACGCTTGCGATATCGCTCTTGTCGTCAACATCTTTTGCCTGGCCCTTGATGGACTCAACAGCAGCTGCAACAGCCTTCTCGATACCGCGCTTCAAACCCATTGGGTTTGCACCGGCTGCGACGTTGCGCATGCCCTGGTGAACGATTGCCTGTGCGAGCACAGTTGCTGTTGTGGTTCCGTCACCGGCGACATCATTTGTCTTGGTAGCGACTTCCTTCACGAGCTGTGCGCCCATGTTCTCGAATGGATCGTCGAGTTCGACTTCCTTCGCGATGGAAACACCGTCATTAGTGATGGTTGGTGCGCCGAACTTCTTATCGAGAACGACATTGCGTCCCTTTGGTCCGAGCGTGACCTTCACTGCATCGGCCAGCTTGTTTACGCCAGCCTCGAGAGCGCGACGCGCCTCGTCATTGAATTTCAATTGCTTTGCCATGTGTTGACCTACTTGGTAACGACTGCGAGAACGTCACGACTGGTGAGGATCAAAAGATCCTGTCCACCGTGCGAGATTTCGGTGCCGCCGTACTTGCTGTACAAAACGACGTCGCCGACTTTGATGTCAAGTGCGAAGTGCTGACCTTCGTCATCGCTCCAGCGTCCGGGGCCGACTGCAAGAACGGTGCCTTGCTGTGGCTTTTCCTTTGCGGTGTCGGGGATGACGAGACCCGATGCAGTGGTCTGCTCGGCTTCGCTGGGCTGAACGACAATGCGGTCGTCGAGTGGCTTCAGGTTCATGGTTTCCTCCGATGAATCGGCATTTCGAAAATGGACTCCGTCCTGGCGAGCCAGTCCGGCGTTAGCACTCGAGGAGTGCGACTGCTAATGATACGGACGGGGCAGGCGCCTAGCAACCGAGACCGAGAAGACGGGCAGTTTCTTGGAGGGGCAGCCCGATGATGTTGCTCATCGACCCCCTCGTCGAGGCCACCAAAGTGCCCCCGAGACCCTGAATGGCGTAGGAACCGGCCTTGCCCTGCCACTCCCCAGTGCCGATGTACCAGTCCAGGAGGGCATCCGTGACCGGCTCAAAGGTGACCATTGATGTCACGACGAGGGACTCGGACCTTTCCGGCCCGATGACCGCCACCCCCGTGTGCACCCGATGGGTACGGGCACTGAGAGCTTTCAACATGCGACGCGCTTCCGTTTCATCAACGGGCTGACCAAAGATGACGCCGTCGAGATCCACCGTCGTGTCTGCGCCCAACACAAGTGCATCAGTTGCTAATCGCTCTTGCACTGCTCGGGCTTTCGACGACGCAAGACGCTTCACATACTGCGCAGGTTCTTCACCCGCGAGTGGTGTTTCATCAATGTCGGCAGGGACAACATCGGCTGTGATGCCCAGCTGAGTGATGAGTTCAATGCGACGCGGTGAGCGTGATGCCAACACCACATGAAGATTGTGTTGATCAGCCACCGCTGACGGCAGTCTCGTGTGCATCGTCTGGCAAAGTCATGTCATCACGATTCTCTAAGTAGCCCTCTGGAAGAACCACTTTGATTGGGCCATTGGTGTGGCCGCGTGCAAGACGTTCGCCACCAGGCACAAGTCTCATGGAGCGATCAAGTCGTGCACCTATTGCTTGCAGTTCTGCAAGTGACGCAACTGTTGCAAATGAACGACGAACTTCAGACCCCACGGGGAAACCGGTGAGATACCAACCACAGTGCTTGCGGAAATTACGGATACCAAACTCGGGCCCCATGATTGCCATCAGACCTTGCGCATGTTCCACCATCACATCGAGAACAAAACCCAAGTCGGGCGATTGTTGAATTTCATTCCCAGAAAATGCATCAACAAGATCACGGAACAACCATGGCTTTCCTAAGCAACCACGTCCGACGACAACTCCATCGCAACCGGTTTCATCCATCATGCGCAATGCATCGGTTGCTTCCCAAATGTCTCCGTTACCAAGAACAGGAATACTGGTGACTGCTTGCTTGAGTTCTGCGATGTACTCCCAATGCGCATTGCCGCCATAGTGCTGCTCTGCTGTGCGCGCGTGAAGAGCAATCATGGCGATGCCTTCGTCTTCTGCAGCCTTGCCCGTGTCGAGGAACGTTGTGATGTCGTCATTGATACCAATGCGGAACTTGCAAGTGATGGGAACACCAAATGGCTTTGCAGCATCGACTGCTGCGCGCATAATCGCGCGAGTCAAATTGCGCTTCACAGGAACAGCAGCACCACCACCTTTCCGAGTGACCTTGTTCGCAGGGCAACCAAAGTTCATATCGATGTGATCAGCAATGTCTTGTTCGCACAATGCGCGCACCGCACGACCCACAAAATCAGGGTCACTTCCGTAAATCTGCAAACTGCGGAAGTCTTCATCGGGGCCGAATGCCACCATTTTCTTGGTCTTTTCATTGCCGTGCACTAACGCCGCAGCCATCACCATTTCGCTGACATACACAAGACCAGGCCCAAACGAACGACATTGTGCACGGAATGGAATGTTGGTGACTCCGGCCATTGGTGCCAACACAACAGGAATTGGGAACTCACGACCACGAAGGACAAGAGGCATGCGTGTCATCGCGGCACCTCTGCCAACTTCAAGTTCGGATATGCGCCGCAATCCAATTCACGAGGCCCGTCCGACTTCAGGCGATGCCATGCAGCAGCTGCGATCATTGCAGCGTTGTCTGTACACATGGCACGGCTGGGCAGCGCCACCTTGAATCCGGCTTCTCCCCCACGACGACTCATTTCAGAACGCAAGAAAGAGTTGGCGGATACTCCTCCACCGAGCACAATCCCCTGCGCACCCACCTGCTGCGCAGCCTTAATTGTTTTTGCGCACAGCACATCGACCACTGCCGCTTGAAATGATGCAGCAATATCAACATTAGACATCTCAGGATTTTTACGAACGTGATTAATCACTGATGTCTTTAGTCCAGAGAAAGAAACGTCAAGGCCATCGTGCATCATCGCTCGTGGGAATTCCACAGCATGCGGATTGCCCTCTGATGCAATGCGGTCAATCACAGGTCCACCGGGGTAACCAAGATCGAGATAGCGCGCGACCTTGTCGTAGGCCTCGCCTGCAGCATCATCAATAGTGCGACCGAGAACTGTGTAGTCGCCGTGTCCCTTCATATGGATGATCATGGTGTGACCACCCGAGACAAGCAGGACAACGAGTGGGAACTCCAACGTGGGGTCATCAAGAAGTCCGGCATACAAATGGGCTTCCAAGTGGTTCACACCAATAAATGGTTTATCCCATACCAAAGCCAGTGACTTTGCAGCCGAGACCCCAACAAGAAGTGCACCAATCAAACCAGGCCCAGCCGTTGCTGCAACGGCATCAATTCGTGACGGCAAAATGCCTGCTTCTGCAATCGCCGCATCAATCACAGGAACGATTGATTCCAAGTGTGCGCGGCTCGCAACCTCTGGCACAACACCACCAAAACGTGCATGAATGTCGATTTGGCTAGAGACAATTGACGACAACACATCATTGCCACCCATCACGATTGATGCAGCTGTTTCATCACAGCTTGTTTCAATGGCAAGTACAACCGTTGACTCGGTGACTTCGAAACTCATGAACGCCTCGATTCAATCAATGCAATTCGCTCCATGAACTCTGGCGTATCAACACCATGCGCCCACATGATGATCGCATCATCAGTGTTCTCGTAGTACTTCTTGCGAATTCCCGCGGGAACAAAACCAAAACGGCGATAAAGATTCTGCGCAGCAGTGTTGGTGTGGCGCACTTCAAGAGTCATCGCAGTACACCCACGATCATGAGCCAGGATTGCAAGGTCCAACATCATCTCCGTTGCAACACCTCGACCCTGCCACTCAGGGTCCACGGCGATGTTCGTGACGTGCGCATCGTCTCCGGCAAACATCAAGCCGCCGTAGCCCACCATGGTGTCGCCAACATAAGCAACGAGGTAGTAACGAGATCCCGCACGCATCTGCTGCAGTTCACTCACGAATGTCCGATGAGTCCATGGTCGAGGATAAATCTGTTCCTCAATGTCCATCACCCGGCGGAGATGCCGACGACGCAATGTCTCTGTTGTCAAAGCGTCAATGGAACGCTCGCGCATGAAACTCATCGTGATCCCTCACGAGTCTTCCAATTGATTTCCGCATCAGGTGCGCGCAAGTACATCGGTTGCAATTGCATTGCGGTCACCGTTTCATCTGCCATCACCCGATGGCCGCCCAAAGTGACAACAGAAGCCGCAGATGGGAACAAGGCATCACGACCCACTAGTTGCGTCCATGGGGACGCCTCGAATAGTTCTGCGTGTCGATCGAATCCGGAACCAACACAAATGGTGTCTTCAGCGCGATCCGCAAGATGCACTGCCAAATCCTCAGGAGAAGAAACGACTGGCTCCGTCAAGCGCTGTGGCTCCATACCAACACCACGCATGCGGTACAAGGACCAGTACACCTCTCCACGTCGTGCATCAAGAGCTGCTGCAACGGTGAGTTCGCTCATCTCGGCGTTCATTGCTAGGGCATCAAGACTGCACACCGGCACCAAAGGAATTTCTAATGCCCACGCCATCGACTGGGCAGTCGCCATGCCGACACGCATTCCCGTGAAGAGTCCAGGACCAACATCAACTGCAATTGCTGACAAGTCGGTCATCTCAATGCCCGCTTGTTGCATTGCAAATCGAATCATCGGTGTGAGTGACTCAGCATGTCGACGATCACTTGCCACCATTGTGTGAGCACGAATACCACGATGGTCTCCGAGAGCGACTCCGACATGCTCGACGGCAGTTTCAATTCCGAGAATCATCAGTGGACACTCCACTCACGAAGTGAGTCACGCAACTTGTCCCACCGTGTGTCCCATCCGTGACCCTCCACAGAGATCACAATGTCTCGGGCATCATCGTCGTCGTCATCATGAGATAACTCGATGGTCAGAGAGTCCCCGATTACTTCAGAAGCAACATCGCCCCATTCCACAAGTGCAACTGCACCGAGGTCGACTTGCTCGCGCAATCCGAGGTCAGCAACTTCGGCCATGCTGTTCAGGCGATACAAGTCCGCGTGCAACACAGGAATGCGACCGCTGTTATACGAATGCACCAGTGTGAATGTGGGCGAGGACACTTGATCCTCTTCGCTCACGCCAAGTGCACGAGTGAAACCAACCGTAAATGCTGTCTTTCCTGCACCCATGTCCCCTGCGAGAACAATGATGTCTCGGGGTCGTACGAGGCCAGCAATCACTCCTGCGATCGCATGAGTTGTCGCAACAGAATCGGAACGGAGATCAATCATTGATATCTCCGAAAAACACGCTCTCCGATTCCGCAGACAATTTCGTATCCGATTGTTCCGAGCGCATCAGCCCAGTTGTCGGCAGTCACTACATGCTCGCCTTGACGACCAATCAACACGACTTCATCACCCACGGTGACATCAAAGTCATTTCCGCAATCCAGCATCAATTGATCCATCGTGATGGTGCCTGCGAGCGGACGAGCGCCCTTCTCTACTAAGCGCACAGCAGACACTCTGCCCTTTAATGACAGAGCGGGGATGAGACCTTGGCATTGTTCCGCGACACCTGGCCCCGGGAGTAATCCGTACATCGCAATGCCCAGTCGCACCATCGAGAAACGCGCATCTGGGTTGGCTAACGCAGCCGCACTGTTCGCAGCATGCACCATTGGTGGTTCGATACCGGCCGCTGCACATTGCCCCAGCACATCATTGAACACAGAGAGTTGTTTCTCATTGGCTGGATGACTCGGTTCATCTGCAACTGCAAAGTGCGTGTAAATGCCTTCAATTGCCAGCGACTCAAACGACTGGATATATCGCGCAAGATTCAAAGCTTCCGCGGGCGCCACACCCACGCGATGCATGCCGGTGTCGATTTTGATGTGAACAGGAACTTTGCGATCTGCAGCTTCTGCTGCACGTGCAACGACAGCCGCACCGCGTGTTGATGCAATTGTCGGCGTGAGTCCGTACCCCACCAGAAACTCCGTCATCTCGGCAGGCTGTTCACTCAAAACGAGAATGGGTGCGGTGATTCCTGCACGACGAAGTGCAACACCTTCATCAGTGATTGCGACACATAAACCTGTTGCTCCCGCAGCGAGTGCGGCCTGTGCGACGGGGATAGCACCGTGTCCATAGGCATTTGCCTTCACAACAGCCCATACCTGAGCGGGAGCCACGCGTTGAGCAACGATTGCAACATTGTGCTGGATGAGCCCCGTGTGTACGTCGGCCCACGCCCAGCGGCCAGAAAAATCAATTGACATGATGAGCCACCTCGGTGAGAACTTCCGAAATTAGTGCAACAACATCACGAGCAATGGCACCTTCAAGAGAGCACGATGATCCTGCCATGCCATGAACAAACGAGGCCGCAGCAGCTGCTTCATGTGCGGACAGCCCTCGCGCAAGGAATGCACCGATAATGCCTGACAACACATCCCCGCTTCCAGCCGTCGCTAAGCGCTCATCGCCTGTGGCAACCAAGTACACAGCGCCATCTGGATCAGCGACAACTGTGGTGGGACCCTTACGGAGAATGGTGCAATTGGTCCGTGCAGCAAGTTCTCGAGTTGCGGCAATGCGATCGGTGTTTGCAACATCACCACCGAGTGCAGCGAACTCTCCATCGTGTGGCGTCAGAATCGTTGCTGACGTACGAGCAAGTAACACCGAATGACCGGCGCCGGGATCAACGGATGCGCCAATGCCATCGCCATCAATCACGACAGGTACATCGCATGACGACAACACAGCGCGTACTTCAGTTCCGATGTCATCGCCGCGACCTAATCCGGGACCAATCACCAAAGCTGCAAAACGATTGATATCTGCTGCTATGTCAACTGCCCAGTTCTGAACAGGCAGCGCACGTCCCACCACTTCTGTCGGCGGTGTCACAGCATTCATATCGCCGCGCCATGACAAGTGCACCATTCCAGCACCAGCACGCATTGCTGCTGCGCTCACTAATGATGCAGCGCCAGCCATGCCGACGCTTCCTGCAATGACTCGTACAGCGTGATCCCACTTGTGCGCACGACGGTCTCGCGGAGGCAACCAGGTTGCAACATCAGAAGACTCAACTAGAAACGTGCTCACATCATCAATGGGGTCAATGCCAACATCAACAACATCAATCTCGCCGCACAATGAAGGGCCGTCACCGAACAACATCCCGGTCTTTACGGCAGCAAAGGTGACAGTGCGATCCGCAACGAGAACGCCGCCTTCGACAGTTCCATCGAGTGCATTGAGTCCACTAGGGATGTCGACCGCGAGAACGGGAACATCAAGAACATATGGTGGCGACCACGTGCCGCGAAAACCAATCCCGTATGCAGCATCAATCACCAGGTCTGTGACGAGTGAATCAATGATGTGGCCCGCAACTTCGGAGGCGTCAAGAATCTGCACACTGGCACCCCATTCGGTTAACCACTCTGCGGCGACTCGTCCATCGTCCCCGTTATGGCCCTTACCTGCGATGACAAGAACACGACGACCGTAGGTGCCTCCCAACATGGTGCGAGCAACACGAGCAACCGCATGACCAGCACGTCTGATGAAAACATCTCCGCCACCCACAGACTCCAATGCAGCGGAGTCGGCAGCACGCATCTGCTCAGGGGTGAGGACAGGAATCACCCTGTCAGCGTATGAGGGAAATGGCCTAGAGGGCGGCGACGACAGCCATCGCGACTGTGTCGGTATGGGTGATGGAGACGTGCCAACCGCCCACACCTTGAGAAATAGCCAACTGTTCGGCTCTGCCGGTGACTTGTAGCCCCGGGGCACCTGACGGCAACTTCTCGACCGATACATCATGGAAGTCAAAAGCTCCGAGGCCCACACCCAATGCCTTCATGGTTGCTTCTCTCACAGCAAACCGTGCAGCGAGAGACGGTGCGTCATCTGAACGCTCTGCCAATGAAGCGAGTTCTTCAGCAGTGAAGAGACGAGTGCGCAAGTTGGGACGACGCGACAAGAGATCACGGAATCGTGCAATGTCGACTGCATCAATTCCGATTCCACGCATTGCGTCTACGCCTCGGTGCGCCACAGGTTGGCGCTCTCAGAAACAGGAAGAATCAACAAGTCTTCAATCGAGACTTCTCCAAGGCGTTCTTCTCGGAAGGAACCCTCTGTCTCAGTGACCCAGTCAACAAGACGGTCATACCTGCGGTCGTAGCCCTGCAGCACCTGGCGCACTGCCGACGGTGACATCTGTGAACGGAACTGCACGTGCAACAAAGTGATACCTACTGTGACTGCGCCATGCACCTCGGGGACAAAAATGACAGTACGAGAATCTTTGCGGCCACGGGCAACAAGAAGTTCTTGTTCAGCGGCAACACGACGCTTTGTTCCGACCAATGTTGGGTTTGTCTCCACGCGAGATGACAACGTGAGAGCAAGACCACCACGATCAAGAATCTCGATAGTGGATGATGATGATTGCGGATCACCAATCACTGCATAACGAGTAAACCCGGTGACAGATTCCACTGCGGCATCAAGTGATGCAAGAACTTTGAGAATTTCGTACGGAACATGTTCGCGTGCAGAACCTGCATCGAGAACTGCCCGAACAAGCGTGCGGTCAAGAAGGCCTTCCTCGCTTCGTGAAATACCTACGGTGACAGTCTTGGCTTGATGCTTGATTGCATCAATTGGCCGAGTCAATTCATCAATTGCATGCGTGAGGGCATTAATCAGATCTTCGAGCAATGTTGCAGGAGAAGCTGCTTTCCCGGTTTCGCGTTGATATGCCTGCAACGGCTGTGGCCCCGTGATGACACGCAGTAACGACACCACTGCAACAGCTGTTGATGCCTCAAGATTTCCGTTGTACTGACCCGTCTGAAGAGCGGCAAAGAAACTACGTGCAGTTTCAACTATTTCACGCTCGACACGCAGCAATGCATCGTCTCCGTCGCCGCCACGTTCCACAACATGGTCAATCACTTCACGAAGCGCACGTAATGGGCGTGCCAATTCATCAATCGCCAATGCAGCTTCGTACCCGAATAGGTGACCCACCATTGAGGAAAGAACAAAGGCAATCGCTGGGTCAGAGACAGGAACAGTGATCACTGCAGAAGCGGCATCAAAACGAGTCTCGCCCTCTGTTGCAATCACAATCGGTTCTGCTTTGTGCGCTTTAAAGATGGCAACTTCTTTGGCAACGTCAGTGGCAGTTCCCTCTGAAAGACCAGCAGCACACACAAGAATCATTGGCTCACAAGAAAGGTCTATGTGCTTCTTATCTTCGGTGACATCACACGAGATTGACTTGTAACACAGCTCGGACAACTTGATTCGTACTTCATGGGCAGCAACGGTGTTTGGTCCACTGCCAACAACAGCCCAATAGCGACGCGATGGAGCAAATGCGCGTGCCACAACACCAATCTCTGCACGCTTAGCAATCACTGCTTCCATCGAAGCTGGCATCTGCACTAGAGAGTCAAGGATGCGGTGCATACGATCGTTGTCGGCAAGACCCGTTGCACGAGCAATGGCACACGACAGAACTGCACCAGCTGCCACCTGTGCATAGAACGCCTTCGTACTCGCAACACTCATCTCAACGTCGCGACCATCGCTGGTGTAGTACACACCGTGCGCTTTGCTCGCGAGTTCACTGCCGCGGCGGTTCACAATCGCGAGTACTGCAGCACCGCGTGATGCAACAAGATCAACCGTGCGATTTGTATCAGTGGTCGTACCGCTTTGGCTCACTGCAATGACCAACATGTCGGACATGTCTTGATGCATGCCAAAGCCAGAAAGTTCGGTTGCGGTTAATGCCTCAACATGTACTGAGGAATCAAGCAGCGAGTTGAGAACAGGCACTAAAGAAGTGCCGGCAACTGCTGCAGTGCCTTGACCGATCACTCGAATACGCGTGATGCTGCGATTCGACAATCGTTCAATGATGGAGGCAGGCAAAGTGAACTCATCAAGGTCAGGGACCAACTTGCCATTGAGCAGAGATGTACGGCCACGAATTGTCTTTCGGAAGCTTCGCGGTGCCTCTCCAATTTCCTTCAGAAGGAAATGCGGAGAGTCTCCACGGTCGATGTCGCGCGTCGTGACTTCTGCAGTCTGGACAGTCTTGTCCGTCAAAGAAATTTCAGTGCCGTCATAGGCGTACATGGAAACGCCGGCGAGACTGCCCGCACCCGATGCCGACAGGCGCATGACTTGTCCGCGAGATGACGGCTGATCAGCATGAATGGGTGTTTCGCCGTCGAGACGCACGTACTGCAACGTTTCTTCAACGGTGCCGTATGGCTCGCTGGCCACAATGAATCGATCTTCTGCGAGACCGACATAGAGCCCCTGGCCACTGCCGTGCAATGCCAAGTAGAAATCATCGGGTTCATCTGCATTGCTGTACCCAATCGCAACAGAACCCTCGAACTGAGTGACTGCATTGAGAAACGCGTCAAGCGTTGACATGCCATTTGCGCGGCCTCGATCAACAAGGGCGGGAATGACCTTTGCGTCAGTGGTGATCGGATCTGCAAAGCGCAGGTTGTGACGCGTCTTTAACTCAGCGTGGTTATCAACGTCGCCATTCAATACAGCAACAGATACAGCTGTGTTGTCACCTGTTATCTCTTCACCGTTTACTGGGTGAGCATTTGGTTCCGAGATGATTCCCACACTTGCCCAGCGAGTGTGACCCAACACCGATGTCCGCGACCCTTCCACAGCAAGCGCTTGACGAAGGAGGTCATCAGATGCAAGAGCCTCACGCATGTGGCGAGTGTTGTCTCCCAGTTCACCAATTTCTGCAGCGGCTTTGTACACGAAAACAAGAGTGCTTCCGGAATGACGAACGCTCTTGTTCGTAAACAACGGATCACTTGTTCGTTGCGCAAGTGCATCAGCCATCTCTGCAGGCAGATTCTTGAAGACCGGTGATGACACAATCACACTGATGCCAGCCGAATCTCGACCACGCACTTCCATGCGGTCAATTGCCGACAGAGATTGTTGGATGCTCAAGTATCCGGCAAGCGAGGAAACTGACGCTGCGTCTCCGGCGAGTGCATGCACTGCATCTGCTGTGCGGAGGCGATCACGACGGATTGCCCAGGAGGCATCTCGAACACGTGACAAGCGGAGTGCTTCAGCATCCAAGGTGACCGTGTCGACATGCAGTGCATCAATCCGTGCTTCTTCGTTGTCGGCCATGGCATCGAGGACATCGAGACGAGACAAAATCTCACGAATCAGAGACACGTTGCCGGCGAGGGTTTGCATTCCGGCATCACCGCGCAGCAATTGATCCGCCGCCATCAAGGCATCGGCGACAGCCGCCATGTCGGTCCCGGCCGCAAGAGCGGAATCAAGAAGAACAAGGACTTCAGAGGGCGCAGGCGCAGTTCGCGTGCATGGTCGGGGAAGGATTCCGATAATGCCGCACATCAGAGCAGTTTACTGAGAACCCAAGGGGTGCTCAGTGAGCGCCCTCCACGGCGCCACCATGTTGTGCAATTACAGCGTTTGCGAGGGTCAAAGCACTCGATAGTGCCAACGATTCAGTTTGAGCTTCCACCATCACACGCACCAATGGCTCTGTGCCGGATGCACGAACGAGAACTCGGCCATCAGACCCTAGAGATTCTTCGATTGCATGAATTGCATCTGCAATGTCGCTGACAGGATCAAGGACACGCTCTGTTGTGCGCACGTTGATCAGCATTTGCGGATACGACTGCATCACTGTGATTGCTTGATCTAATGACACAGTTGTGCGAGTGAGAGACTCAATGAGCACGAGTGCGGCAAGCAAGCCATCACCCGTTGTGGCGAGAGCGCGATGAATGATGTGACCGCTCTGTTCACCGCCCAGAACAAAGTCGGATTCCTCAAGAGCGGCAAGAACGCTGCGGTCACCAACTGGTGTCACAACAACATCCACACCAAGTTCAGACATCGCACGGTGGAACCCAAGATTCGTCATCACTGTGACAGCAACACCTTTGTTGCGCAACAAACCTCGCTGAGCAAGATCAGCTGCTGCAATCGCCATGATGTAGTCGCCGTCGACAACAACACCGCTTCCGGTGACTGCCATCAAACGATCGCCATCGCCATCAAAAGCAATTCCGAGGTCTGCACCTTCAGCAATCACGCGAGCA
The DNA here is from genome assembly GCA_021298435.1 of Ilumatobacteraceae bacterium. Taxonomy (GTDB): domain Bacteria; phylum Actinomycetota; class Acidimicrobiia; order Acidimicrobiales; family Ilumatobacteraceae; genus UBA2093. The sequence continues at coordinate 20,572 of JAJTFJ010000017.1, read as the reverse complement.
ACTAACCCAGCAGTCGATGTTGCTCCGCACTTGTCGTTGATGTTGCGGCCATTCGGCTCTGCATTCATCACCACAACATCGGCATCCGTGGAGGTAAACAACGCGGGTGCTGCAGAACTCATTGCACCATTGGCACAATCAAGAACAATTCGTATGCCAGCAAATGCGCCGCCAACTGTGTTCAAACGATGTTGTACGTATTCATCAACAATGTGCGAAGCATCGTGCACAGTGCCCAGCGCAACAGGGGCTGGTTCGGCAACAAGCGCGTGCCACTGTCGTTCGATATCAATTTGTTCGTTGTCAGAAAGTTTTGATCCACCGGCAGCAAACACTTTGATGCCGTTGTCAGTCCATGGGTTATGCGATGCAGTGATTGCAATTGCGACCCACTGATGATGCTCTGCAGCGAATGCAATTGCCGGTGTAGGCGCTACACCCATCTGGTGCACCGTGACACCTTCAGCAGCACATCCGTCAATGATTGCTTGCTCTAATGCAGGACCGCTCTCACGCGTATCTCTTCCCACCACAACAGCAGTTGGTTGAAGAACGCGTGCGACTGCGCGTGCAAGGTCACGAGCAAGAGCAGGAGTGAGCTCGTCGATCGCGACGCCACGGACACCATCGGTACCGAAGTGAAGCATTGTGTGTGTTCCCTAAAAAGCCGTGCAACGCACGACGCGCCAGATGATCAGCGCTTGGTGAACTGAGGAGCCTTACGGGCCTTCTTGAGACCGTACTTCTTGCTTTCCTTACGACGTGAGTCGCGAGTAAGAAGGCCAGCCTTCTTCAAAGCAGGACGTGTCTCAGGATCAATCTCAATGAGTGAGCGTGCGATCGCCATGCGCAATGCACCGGCTTGACCGTTGACACCGCCACCAAAGATGTTTGCGTTGACGTCGAAAGATTCTTCGCGCTCAACAACGCGCAATGCTTCGGTGACAACCATGCGCTGCGTTGCTGTTGTGAAGTACGCCTCGATGGGCTTTCCGTTCACGACAATCTTGCCGCTGCCATGACGAACAACGGCGCGTGCGACTGCTTCTTTACGGCGACCTGTTGTTTGTGTGAGAGGTGTGTTAGCCACGATAACTCCTAAGTAGATCAGCGAGCCTTCGCGGCGCTGAGATCGAGAACGACTGGGGACTGTGCAGCATGAGGATGCTCTGCACCTGGGTACACCTTGAGCTTCTTCACCATCTGGCGACCAAGTGGTCCCTTTGGCAACATGCCTGCAACGGAGCGAGTGATTGCATCAGCTGGCTTGCGATCAAGAAGGTTCTGGTATGTCTCGCTCTTGAGACCACCGGGGTAACCGGAGTAGGTGTACACCATGTTCTTTTCTGACTTGCCAGAGGTCATCACAATCTTTGATGCATTAATGATGATGACATGGTCACCCATGTCCATGTGAGGAGCGAACACTGGCTTGTGCTTGCCGCGCAAGATACGTGCAACTTCTGTGCAGACACGACCGAGTACGAGGCCTTCAGCGTCGACAACCGACAGCAACCGCCAAGGCCCCCCGATTTACGGGTGCAGGCGGGTGCCTTCGTACCCCACATCCCACAGCACTAAACCGTGAGGAGGAGCCACGACGGAGCCGTGAGCACGGTCCCTCGCCACCATGACAGCTCGGGTATCACTGGCAGGCCGCTTGCCCAGTCCCACATCCACGAGAAACCCCACAATGCCCCGCACCATCTGGTGGCAAAAGGCATTGGCTCGAATCTCGAAATACAGATGCCCCTCCCCTTCGTCGACCCACTTGGCATCGAGCACATATCGCATCATCGACTTTGGTTCATCGGTGCCCGGGATCGGGGCCCGCTTACAGAAGGCTCCGAAATCGAGATGTCCGATCAGTGCATCAGCAGCCAGATTCATCAGCGGCAATGACAGAGGTCGATACACATGCCATGCGCGATCGAGCAACAACGGATCTGGTGCATCAGCGTTATACACGAAGTACCTGTAACGACGCCACGTTGCGCTGTAGCGCGCATCAAAGTCGTCCTGTGCCCATTCCACATCACTCACAGATATGTGCGGTTTACATAGCGAATTGATGCTTCGCATGAACGAAGGTAGATGAGTGTCTACTGGTAAATCAAGAGACACAATTTGTCCGCGCGAGTGAACACCTGCATCGGTACGACCTGCAGTGCTGAGAACAACAGGTGCACGCAACACTGTTTTCATTGCGTGAATAAGAACATCTTCCACTGCTTCTGATTCACCATTCGTCGCAAAGCCATGAAAGAAAGCTCCGTGGTAGGCCACACGCAAACGAGCCCGCCTAATGGCGGGCTCGTGCGTTTCGTTAATGACCGGTTCCATGACCGGGTTGAACTCAGACCAGTTCGATGCGCGCCATTGGCGCAGCGTCACCCTGGCGGGTTCCGAGCTTCAAGATGCGGGTGTAACCGCCATTGCGAGCCGCGTACTTTGGTGCCACTTCGTTGACCAACTTGGCTGTCATTTCCTTGTCACCGAGGTAACCCTGGATCTGACGAATGCGGTGAACGCGCAATGGGCCTTCTTCTTGAGCCTTCTTTGCCTTCGTGATCAGCTTCTCGGCGATAGGGCGAAGTGCCTTTGCCTTTGCTTCTGTGGTGGTGATGCCTTCAGCTGCGAACAGTGAAGCTGCCATGTTTGCCATGAGCAGGCGCTGGTGCGCTGCACTTCCGCCAAAGCGGGGGGCGCGACGTGGTGTTGGCATTGTGTTGCTCCTTAGATTCCGGACTTACGCGCGCAGTGAGAGACCGCGCTCGTCGAGCTTCTGAATGATCTCGTCGAGGCTCTTCTGGCCGAAGTTTGTGATGTTGAGAAGGTCGTCGGTGCTCTTGAGGAGCAACTCGCCGATGGTGTTGATCTGACCACGCTTGAGGCAGTTGCGTGGGCGCTCGCTGAGGTCGAGGTCTTCGATAGGAAGGTCGAGGTCAGGAACACCAACGTTTGCGCCGATTGGCTCGGACAACTCAAGTGCTTGTGGCTCTTCCGACAATGTTGCGATGAGGTCAACCAATGAACGCAATGTTGCTGCAGCTGATGCAAGCGACTCACGTGGAGAGATGGAACCATCGGTTTCGATGTCGACAATTAGCTTGTCGTAGTTGGTGCTCTGTGCAACACGTGTTGGCTCAACGTCGAAGTTGACACGGCGCACTGGCGAGAAGATTGCATCGATGGGGATAACACCAATGATGCGGCTCTCTGCGTCACGCTCTGTTGAGAGGTAACCACGGCCACGCTCGATGGTGATATCGAGACCAAGTTGTGCACCTGCGTTCAACGTTGCAAGGTGCAGCGATGGGTTGAGGATTTGCACATCTGCAGTTGTCTGAATGTCACCAGCGGTGAATGTTGCAGGACCGGAGATGTCAACACGAAGAACCACTGGCTCATCGTTCTGTGACACAACAACAACGTCCTTCAAGTTCATGATGAACTCGGTGACGTCTTCTGTCATGCCCTTGATGGTGGTGAACTCGTGCTCAACATTGTCAAACTTGACAGTGGTGATTGCTGCACCAGGAATTGACGACAGCAATGTACGGCGCAACGAGTTACCAATGGTGTGGCCGAAGCCTGGCTCGAGTGGGCCGACAGCAAAACGCTGACGTGTTGGATGATCTTCGCCGATTGCCTCGACGGAAGGACGCTGAATAACAAGCATGATGCTCTCCTCTGGAAAGGCTTTCGATTACTTCGAGTACAGCTCGACGATGAGCTGCTCGCGGACGGGGATGTCGATGTGCTCGCGCTGTGGAAGGTCGCGCACGGTGACTTGCTTGTCACCAGCTTCGAGCCAACCAACAAGTGCACGATCAAGCGTGTCGATGTTGTGCTGAATCTGAATCATTTCTTTTGCCTTCGGCGAAAGAGAAATGACATGACCGCGCTTCACGCGAAATGACGCAATGTCAACGCGCTTGCCATCAACAAGGATGAGGCCATGGTTCACGAACTGACGTGCCTGAGGGCGTGTTGAACCCCAACCTGCACGGAACACAATGTTGTCGAGACGAAGTTCAAGAAGACGCAAAAGGTTTTCACCTGTTGGTCCTGCAAGACGGTTTGCCTCTTCGTACGTGTTGCGGAACTGACGCTCAAGCACACCGTAGATGTACTTAGCCTTCTGCTTTTCTTGCAACTGAGCGAGGTATTCCGAACCAGCGTTACGGCGACGAGTACGGCCGTGTGCACCTGGTGGGAAAGGACGACGATCAAGAGCCTTTGAGCCCTTTTCGTTCTCGAAAATGTTGGTGTTCAGGCGACGCGAGATGCGCACCTTTGGTCCTGTATAACGGGCCATGATTAGCTCCTACGACGCTTTGGCTGACGGCAACCATTGTGTGGGACGGGGGTGACGTCCTTGATGCCTGAGACTTCAATGCCCAAGTTCTGAATTGAACGAAGAGCGGTGTCGCGACCAGAACCTGGTCCCTTCACATGAACTTCGGCGCGACGAAGACCATGCTCCATTGCTGCCTTGCCTGCCTTCTCTGCTGCCATCTGTGCGGCGAACGGAGTTGACTTGCGTGAACCCTTGAATCCGACACCGCCGGAAGATGCCCATGAAATGACATTGCCTTCTGCATCGGTGATGGAAACGATTGTGTTGTTGAACGAGCTCTTGATGTGAACCACACCAGAGGTGACGTTCTTGCGCTCGCGCTTGCGTGGACGACGACCGCCTGCTTGTGCCTTGGCCATGGTTCTACCTCACTGCCTTCTTCTTGTTTGCAACGGTCTTCTTTGGTCCCTTACGTGTGCGCGCATTTGTGTGCGTGCGCTGACCACGAACGGGAAGACCCTTGCGATGACGAACGCCTTGGAGGCATCCGATTTCGATCTTGCGCTTGATGTCCTGTTGGACATCGCGGCGGAGGTCACCTTCAACGGTGATGTTTGCCTCTACCCACGCGCGGATGCGGTTGATTTCATCCTCGGTGAGGTCGCGAACGCGAGTGCTCTCATTGAGTCCAGCGGCAACACAGATCTTCTGTGCTGTTGAACTTCCGATACCAAATATGTATGTCAACGAGATCACCAAACGCTTTTCGCGTGGGATGTCGACTCCAGCAATACGTGCCATGTTGTTACGTTTCCTTCGTTGACTTTCTTAGCCCTGGCGCTGCTTGTGCCGGGGGTTTTCGCAGATCACCATCACACGCCCGTGACGACGGATGATCTTGCACTTCTCACAGATTTTTTTGACGCTCGGGCGTACTTTCATTGCGTTCTCACTTGAAGCGGTATGTGATACGACCGCGGGTGAGGTCGTATGGAGTCAGCTCAACCTGAACCTTGTCACCAGGAAGAATGCGGATGTAGTGCATGCGCATTTTTCCGGAGATATGCGCTAACACTTTGTGTCCATTCTCTAACTCCACACGGAACATTGCGTTCGGTAGGGATTCAAGAATCGTGCCTTCCAGCACGATCGCATCTTCCTTTGGCTTGGCCAGGATGGCCTCCTTAAATTGTTGGGACATGTTGCCCCCAATAGCAGACCTGCAATAGGGGCGAGTAGCAATGCTATCGGCGCATTTCCTAAGCACCAAGTAGTACTTAGAGCCTTTGTTCGACCGCCTTGGTCAGTCGGGCGAACACTTCGTCGGGGCTACCCACCCCGTCGATTTGGGCGAGACGGCCAGATTCCCCATAGAAATCAATGAGGGGCTGGGTCTGGGTCTCGTAGAGATCAAGACGCTTGTTGATGGCGTCGGGGGTGTCGTCATCGCGCTGGACAACGTCTCCCCCACAGTTTTCACAGGTCCAGGGGCTGGGCTCGGTGCCAGTGGCCTGGAAGTTGGCGCCGCAGTCGCGACAGACGCGGCGGGCAGAAAGACGAGAAAGGACGAGGTCACGGGGCACCACGAGGTCGACCACGACGTCAAGAGGGTGGGAAGCGGTGATTTCATCCAAAGACACTGCCTGGGCCACCGTGCGGGGGAAGCCGTCAAGGATGTAGCCACGGTCGCGGGCATCATCGGCCTGGATCCGTTCTGCCACGAGTCCGATCATGATGTCGTCGCCCACGAGGTTGCCGGCATCGATCACAGCCTTGGCCATCAGCCCCAGCTCAGTTCCTTCACGGACGGCAGCACGCAGCATGTCTCCGGTGGAGATGTGGGGCACAACGAAGTGGCGGGACAAACGGACGCACTGCGTACCCTTCCCCGCGCCTTGACGCCCCAACAGAACTAACCGTGCACCGGAGTTCATGTACTGACCTAGTAATCCGTTCCCAGAGGACGGATCACTTCAAGAAGCCCTCGTAGTTACGCAACATGAGTTGACTGTCGATCTGACGCATCAATTCAAGTGCAACGCCTACAGCGATCAAAACTGTGGTGCCTGCGAATGGGAATGACTGGACGTCACCCACCCACAAGATGATGTACGGAAGAATTGCAATCGTTCCGACGAACACAGCACCAGGCAACGTGATGCGGTTCACCGCACGAGCCAAGTAGCGCTCTGTTTGTGGTCCGGGACGAATTCCGGGAATGAAACCACCCTGTTGGCGCAGCTGATCAGCTTGACGAATTGGGTCGAAAGCAATGGAGTTGTAGAAATACGCAAACGCGATGATCAACAAGAAGAACGATGCGATGTAAATGATGTTCTGGCTGTTCACCAAGTAGTCATTCACAAAGCTTGCAATGGAACCGCGCCAACCGACTGCACTTCCCAACATGTTGGACAACAACACAGGAAGCAACAGAACAGACGAAGCGAAAATGATGGGCACAACGCCGGCCTGGTTGACCTTCAATGGAATGTACGTGCTCTGACCACCCGTCATACGACGACCGACCACACGTTTCGCAAACTGCACCGGAATACGCCGCTGTCCGAGTTCTACTCGCACAACCGCAGCAAGAATGCCCAATGAAACCGCTACTAACAGTGCGAAGACGAAGAACTTCTTGCTTTGCAAGATTGAGTAATAGCTGTAGGGCAAACCAGAAACGATGGAGGCGAAAATCAAGACCGACATACCGTTTGAAATGCCGCGCTGACTGATGAGTTCACCGACCCACATCAAGAATGCAGTACCTGCAACGAGAGTTGGAATCACCAACAATGCGCGCGGCATAAACGGATCAAGCAATACGACGTCAGGAGCCTGAGCTGCTGCACCCAAGAATGCACTGCCATTTCCTTGACCAAAGATGAACGTCAAACCGGAACCTTGCAAGAATGCAATTGCAATCGCTACGTAACGAGTCCACTGTGTGATCTTGCGCTGACCAACAGCACCCATCTCTTGCCATTCCTGCAATTTAGGAATAACAACATTGAGCACTTGCATGATGATGCTGGCCGTGATGTACGGCATGATGCCGAGAGCGAAAATCGAGAACGAACCGAACGCTCCACCTGAGAACAAGTTCAAGAACCCAAGAGCACCTTGGGACTTTGATGCTTCACGAAGTTGTGCAACAGCACCAGCGTCAACGCCGGGAACGCGCAATGCAGTACCGAAGCGGTACACCATGATCATCAAGAAAGTGAAGAACACCTTCTTGCGCAGATCTTCTACCTTGAAAATGTTTTTCAAGTTCGCGAACACGTGTGACTCCTTGTCCCAGTCGAGCTAATACAGCGCGACGCGGGTTATCGGTTGGTGAACTGGTTGCCGTTCGCCGGAGGACGAATCTTGTGTGGCAACGGAAGGATGGTCACAGATCCACCAGCAGCAAGGATTGCCTTCTCGGCGCTCTTTGATACTCCGTGGGCAGAGACTTTGACAGCAACGGAAATTTCTCCGCGGCCAAGAACCTTCACGAGTGTTCCCTTGTGAGCAACACCCTTTGCAACGAGGATTTCTGGAGTGACTTCACTCATTCCCAATTCCTGAAGAGAATCGAGGTTGACGGCGTAGTACTCAACACGGAAGGGGTTATTGAATCCCTTGAGCTTTGGTACGCGCTGCTTGAGTGGCATCTGTCCACCTTCGAAGCCGCGTGCAACCTTGCCGCGTCCACGGGACTGCTGACCCTTGGTACCACGGCCGGCGGTCTTACCGCCCTTACCGCCTGTACCACGACCCTTGCGCTTGGCGCGGTGGGCACTTCCTGGTGCTGGTGCGAGTTCATCTACGCGCATGATCAGTTGTTCTCCTGAACTTCAATCAAGTGAGGAACGCGAGCAATCATGCCGCGAATTTCCGGACGGTCGGGAACGGTATTGGTATCGCCAATTTTGCTCAAGCCAAGTGCGCGAAGTGTTCCGCGTGTCTTTGGCTTGGAGCCAATCTTTGAACGCTTGAGGGTGACGGTGATTGTCTTCTCAGCCATGATTAGTGAGCCTCTCCAGCAGCAATCGCATTCTTGCGATCGGTGTATGCCTTGAGCATTCCCTTAGGAACAAATGACTCGGCGGGAATGCCGCGACGCTTTGCTACTTCATCAGGACGCTGCAATTGACGAAGACCTTCGATTGTCGCGCGTGCAACGTTGATTGCATTTGCTGAACCAAGTGACTTAGCCAACACGTCGTGAACGCCAGCTTCTTCAAGAATGATGCGAGCTGCACCACCGGCGATAACGCCAGTACCAGGAGATGCGGGCTTCAAGAGCACGCGACCTGCACCGGAGATTCCGAGGATCGGGTGAGTAACAGTGGAACCTGCAAGAGCAACGTCAAACAAGTTGCGCTTTGCTTCTTCGGTTCCCTTTTGGATTGCCAAAGGAACTTCCTTTGCCTTTCCGTAACCAAGACCAACGCGACCATTGCCATCACCAACAACAACAAGTGCGGTGAAGGAGAAACGACGTCCACCCTTCACAACCTTTGCAACGCGGTTGATGTGAATGACGCGCGACTCACGAAGTGCGCCTGGCTCAGTTGGTGTCGCGTTTGCGAACGAGTTATTGAAATTGCTCATCAGAATTCCAGTCCTGCTTCACGGGCGGCTTCTGCCGCAGCGGCAACGCGGCCGTGGTAGGCGAAGCCACCGCGGTCGAACACGACCGTGGAGACGCCGGCTGCCTTAGCGCGCTGTGCGATTAGTGCACCAACTTTTGTCGCTGCCGAAACGGTTGCACCACTGGTGCTACGCATGTCGGTTTCAACTGATGATGCTGCGGCAATTGTGTGGCCGAGATCATCGTCGATGAGCTGCATGTTGAAATGCTTGTTTGTACGGTGAACAGCAAGACGTGGACGTTCTGCTGTGCCGTGGATTTTCTTACGCACGCGACGGTGGCGGCGGAGTCGCGATTCGCGACGGATTCTTGCGATGTTTGCCATGGTGAAACCTTTGCTACCGAATCACTTCTTGCCGGTCTTGCCGGCCTTACGAAGAATGCGCTCGCCTGCATAACGCACGCCCTTGCCCTTGTATGGCTCTGGCTTGCGGATGCTGCGAATGTTTGCTGCTACTTGACCGACGAGTTCCTTGTCGATTCCCTTAATGATGATGCGAGTCTGCACTGGGATTTCGAAAGTGATGCCGTCTGGTGCAGGAACATTGACTGGGTGTGAGAAACCGAGTGCGAGGCGAAGGTTTGCACCTTGTGCTTCAGCGCGGTAACCAACGCCAACAATTTCAAGTTCCTTAGAAAAACCATCAGTGACACCGATGACCATGTTGCTCACAAGTGTGCGACACAGACCATGCAATGAACGATTCTGACGCTCGTCGTTTGGACGCTCTACGAAAAGAGTGGCGTCTTCTTGACGAACAATGATCTCACCAGGGATGACGCGCGAAAGAGTTCCCTTAGGACCTTTCACAGTGACGTGCTGACCGGTGATGGTGATGTCAACTCCTGATGGAATTGCGATGGGGGCTTTGCCGATACGTGACATTTCGTTTCCTACTTTCGTCCCGGGGTCACCACACGAAGCACAGGACTTCGCCGCCGACCTTGCGCTTACGCGCTTCACGGTCGGTCATAAGACCTTGGCTGGTGGACAGAACTGCAACGCCGAGGCCGCCCAACACGCGTGGGACTTCCTTTGAGTTGCGATACACACGAAGACCTGGTGTTGAGATACGTGTCAAACCACTGATGGTGCGGTGACGATCGTTCGAGTACTTCATTTGAACGGTGAGCTGGTTGCCTGGACCCTTGACGGATGGCGCCACTGAGAAATCAGCGATGTAGCCCTCCTTCTTCAGGATCTCAGCCAAAGCAACTTTTTGCTTCGACGATGGCATCACAACGTTTTCCTTCAACGCGACGTTCGCGTTACGGATGCGTGTGAGCATGTCGGCGATGGGATCAGTCATCATTTGTTGTACCTACCAACTCGCCTTGGTCACGCCAGGAATTTCACCCGCATGAGCCATTTCACGGAAACAGACACGGCACAAACCGAACTTGCGGTATACCGAACGAGCACGACCGCACTTGGTGCAGCGTGTGTACGCGCGCACCTTGAACTTCGGCTTTGCGTTTGCCTTGATAATGAGAGACTTCTTTGCCATTGTCCTCTACCTACTTCTTCTTCTTGCCGCCGCGGACTGGGCCACGTGACTTTGGCTTCTTACGTGCAGGAGGTCCACCCTCGTTGCCGCGCTTGAAGGGAAAACCGAATGCATCGAGAAGGGCACGGCCTTCTGCGTCGCTGCTTGCTGTTGTCACGATGGTGATGTCCATGCCCTGAGGGGTGTCGATCTTGTCGTAATCAATTTCTGGGAACACTGTCTGCTCTGAGAGACCAAACGTGTAGTTGCCACGACCGTCCCACGAATGTGCGGGAAGACCACGGAAGTCGCGGATACGTGGGATTGCGATTGCCAAAAGGCGGTCGAAGAATTCCCACATGCGGTCACCACGAAGTGTGACCTTGCAACCAATTGCTTGGTTTTCGCGAAGCTTGAAGCCGGCGATGGAGTCACGAGACTTCGTCACGATTGGCTTCTGACCGGAGATCACTGTGAGGTCAGCAACTGCGCTATCGAGCAGCGACGGCTGCTGTGTTGCGCGGCCAACACCCATGTTGATCACGATCTTCTCGAGCTTGGGAACCTGCATCACGTTTTCGAGACCAAGCTGAGCAAGCAGAGCCTGCTTCACTTCGGCGTCGTAACGAGCCTTGAGGCGTGGAGCTGTGGTGGTTGCCATCAGACTTCCTCTCCTGTCTTCTTCGCGACGCGCACCTTCGTGCCGTCGGCGTTGACTTTGTAACCGACGCGAGTTGGCTTGCCCTTGACAACGAGCATCACGTTGGATGCATCCATTGGCATTGGCTTCTCGATGATGTCGGCCTTTTGGTTTTGGCTAGTTGCCTTGGTGTGACGCTTCGCAATGTTGCGACCTTCAATCACGACCTTGTTTTCCTTAGGCATCACACGAATGATTTCGCCCTGGGAACCGGCTTCTTTACCTGCGATGATCTGGACGGTGTCGCCCTTCTTGAACTTCATGGTTTAGAGCACCTCCGGTGCAAGCGAAACAATTCGCATGAACTTCTTGTCACGCAATTCGCGTCCCACTGGTCCGAAGATGCGGGTGCCGCGAGGCGTGAGGTCTTCCTTGATAAGAACTGCTGCGTTCTCGTCGAAGCGGATGTAGCTGCCGTCGGGACGACGCTTTTCCTTCTTGACGCGAACGACGACGCAACGAACGACTTCACCCTTCTTCACAGCAGCACCAGGAATTGCATCCTTGACTGTTGCAATGAAGACGTCACCAATCGATGCGTAACGACGGCGTGTACCACCGAGCACCTTGATGACGAGTACTTCTTTTGCGCCGCTGTTGTCGGCTACGCGAAGACGCGATTCTTGCTGGATCACTTTGCACGCTCCAGAATTTCAACGATGCGCCAGCGCTTGAGCTTTGACATCGGGCGGATTTCCATAACACGAACGCGGTCGCCGATGTTTACATCGTTGGCTGCGTCGTGGGCATAGAGCTTCTTTGTGCGAAGAACGAACTTGTCGTACTTTGCGTGACGGACGCGCTCGACAACTGCAATGACTGCGGTCTGGTTCATCTTGTTAGAGACGACCAATCCTTCGCGGATCTTGCGTGCGTTGCGCTCGTTGGTGATTTCTTCTGCCATGTGACTACTCACTTCCCGGCTGCCTCAGCGGCGACGATTTCGCGCTGACGGATGAGGGTATTGATGCGGGCGATCTGGCGACGCACCTTGCGAAGCTCGTCATGCTTGTCGAGCTGGCCGGTTGCGTTGCGGAATCGCAGGTTGAGGGCCTCCTGCTTGCATGCACGGAGCTCGGCCACGAGGGCGCCGAGATCCATGTCGCGGAGGTCAGAGATTGAACGTGCCATTACTTAGGTCCTCTCGAATCAGATCGGCTCGTCGCGGCTAATGACGCGAGCCTTGATTGGGAGCTTCTGCACGGCGCGCTCAAGAGCGGCCTTTGCAATCTCCGGTGATGGATACGAAAGTTCGAAAAGAATGCGACCTGGCTTCACAACTGCAACCCAGAATTCAGGGTTGCCCTTGCCGGAACCCATGCGGGTTTCTGCAGGCTTCTTTGTCACTGGCTTGTCAGGGAAGATGTTGATCCACACTTTGCCGCCACGCTTAATGTGACGGGTCATTGCGATACGAGCAGCTTCAATCTGACGTGCGCTGATCCAACCGGGTTCAAGGGCCTGGATGCCGTACTCGCCAAATGCGAGTGCGTTTCCACCCTTAGAAACTCCGGTCATACGACCGCGCTGTTGCTTGCGGTGCTTGACCTTACGGGGCATCAACATGGGTTAGTCCTCTCCACGTAACTTTGGAGTCTCGTGCGACTCATGGATGCGAGCCTCGATTGCCTCTTCCTCTTCGAGCAAGCGCTCGAACTCAGGATCTGCAGGCTTCACGAGTGGAGCAATCTCTGCTTCGGGTGCATCGACAGCGGCACGAGGACCACCGGAAGAAACAACCTTGCGTGACTGCTGCTGCTCTGTAATAACGGAACCAGATGTATCGCCAACAGCCATTGCTGCTTCGCGAGAAATCTTGTCTTGTGTTGTGGTCTTGTACGGAACGATGTCGCCCTTGTACAGCCACACCTTGACGCCAACGCGACCAGAGCTGGTGCGTGCTTCACGGAATCCGTAATCGATGTCGGCACGAAGTGTGTGCAAGGGCACGCGACCTTCGCGGTACCACTCGGTGCGGCTCATTTCTGCGCCACCCAAACGACCGGAACACTGAACGCGGATACCAAGTGCGCCGAACTTCTGTGCGTTCTGCACAGCGCGCTTCATTGCACGACGGAATGCGATGCGGTTGACCAACTGGTCGGCAACGCCTTGTGCGATGAGAGCAGCGTCGAGTTCTGCTTGCTTGATTTCAACAATGTTGAGCTGCAAACGGTTGTTGCCGGTGATCTTTGCAAGACCAGCACGAAGCTCGTCTGCCTTTGCACCTTTACGACCGATAACAATTCCGGGACGTGCGGTGTGCACGTCGATGCGGAGTTTGTCACGTGTGCGCTCTACTTCAACACGGCTGACTGCTGCGTCTTCAAGAGTTGTCATGAGGTACTCACGGATTTTCCAATCCTCGGTGAGATAGTTCTTGTACTCACGCTCGGAGAACCAACGGCTCTTCCAATCAGTGGTGACTCCGAGACGGAAGCCGTATGGATTGATCTTCTGGCCCATCAGTTGCCTGCCTCTTCGGTTGCGGTGTCGGTTGCGTCATCTGCAGGAGCTTCAACAGTTGGTTCTTCCACTGTCTTGCGGCTTGCAGCAACACGTGCACGACGGTTACTTGTGGGTGCACCCTTAGCCATTGTCTTTGCTTCGCGAACTGCGAGCTGTGAGTCGTCCATGCGGTCGACAATCACAGTGATGTGGCAGGTGCGCTTGTTGATCTTGCCTGCACGACCTTTTGCGCGAGGACGGAAACGCTTCAAGGTTGGACCCTCGTCTGCGAAACATGCCTTCACGAACAATTCGTCTGCATCGAGTTCATCGTTGTTCACTGCGTTAGCAACTGCTGATGCAAGAACCTTGCGAACAACACGTGCTGCTTCACGATCGGTGAACTGCAAAATTTCATCTGCACTACGAACGTCTTTGTTGCGAACGAGATTCAGAACGACGCGCACTTTTGATGCGGACGAACGGTGATACTTCGCAACTGCGCGACTACCACTCTTCGAGCCGGCAACGCGGTTTGCTTCATTGAGCTTTGGACCGGTCATGACTACTTCTTCGCGTTCTTCTCTTGTCCGGCGTGATAGCGGAACGTGCGGGTAGGTGAGAACTCGCCGAGCTTGTGGCCGACCATTGATTCAGTGACATAAACGGGCACGTGCTTGCGACCGTCGTGTACTGCAATGGTGTGACCGACCATGTCGGGAACAATTGTTGAACGGCGTGACCAGGTCTTGATGACCTTGCGATCGCCGGCTGCGTTTGCGGCATCCACTTTCTTGAGCAGGTGCTCATCGATGAATGGACCCTTTTTGAGGCTGCGAGACATGTGTTACCTCCGTCCCTTTCCTGCACGACGACGGCGAACAATGAGTTGCTGCGACGGCTTGTTTTTGTTGCGCGTACGACCTTCTGGCTTGCCCCAAGGAGACACTGGTGGACGTCCACCGGAGGTCTTACCTTCACCACCACCGAGTGGGTGGTCGACAGGGTTCATAGCCACACCGCGAGTTTGAGGACGAACGCCCTTCCAACGGTTACGACCGGCCTTACCAATCTTCACGAGTTCGTGTTCGGAGTTTCCGACTTCACCGACAGTTGCGCGGCAGTCGAGTAGAACGCGACGCATTTCTGTTGATGGCAAACGCAAAGTGGCGAAGTCGCCATCTTTTGCGACGAGCTGCACTGCCATTCCTGCGGAACGACCAATCTTTCCGCCCTGACCAGGACGAAGTTCAACGTTGTGCACGACAGTACCGACAGGCATGTAGCGCAATTGCATTGCGTTGCCTGGCTTGATGTCTGCACCGTGACCGGACTCAACACGCATTCCAACTTCGAGACCCTTCGGCGCGAGGATGTATGCCTTCACACCATCTTCGTAATGAAGAAGTGCAATGCGGCATGTGCGGTTTGGATCGTATTCAATTGCGGCGACCTTGGCGACAACGCCATCCTTCACACGCTTGAAGTCGATGATGCGGTACTGACGCTTGTGTGCTCCACCCTTGTGGCGAGCAGTCTTGCGACCGTAGACGTTGCGACCACCAGTGTTCGACTTCGAAACAAGAAGTGTCTTTTCTGGCGTTGACTTTGTGATCTCTGAGAAGTCAGAGACAGTCTGGAAACGACGTCCGGGGCTAGTTGGCTTGCGCTTACGAATTGCCATGATTTACTCAGCTTTCGAACAACGGGATTTTGCTTCCCGCTGCGAGGGTGACAATGGCCCGCTTGGTGTGCGGACGCTGACCGATTCGGTTGGAATTACGAGTGCGCTGGTACTTGCCCTTGCGATTAAGGGTATTGACCTTCAGCACCTTGACGCCCCAGATTGCTTCGATTGCATCGTGAATCTCGGGCTTGCTTGCATCAACGTGAACTTGGAATGTGTACACGTCTGTTTCCATCAGTGCGTAGCTCTTTTCAGAGACGACTGGCTTGATGATGATGTCGCGTGGATCCTTCATTACTTTGCTTCCTTGTTTCCGGGAAGGCTGTCTTTCGAAAAGACAATCCAGTCGTTGCAGAGAATGTCGTATGCGTTGAGTTCGCCAACAAGAATCATCTGCACCTCAGGAAGGTTGCGGAAGCTCTTGATTGCATTCTCTTCTGCAGGAGTAACGACAACGAGCACTTTGCCACTTGCGCCAACGGCTGCGAGTGTCTTGATTGCTGCTTTGGTGCTTGGTGCTTCGAAGCCCCAAGAATCAAGAACGATGACGCGACCTTCGAGGTTGCGATCGCTGAGTGCAGAAGCAAGTGCAAGGCGCACCATCTTGCGAGGTGTGCGCTGCGTGTACTTACGTGGCTGTGGACCGTGTGCGATACCACCACCGGTGTAATGAGGTGCGCGCGTTGAACCTTGACGAGCACCACCGGTGCCCTTTTGGTTGAACGGCTTCTTACCTGTACCGGCAACTTCGGCGCGTGTCTTGGTAGCTGATGTACCTGCACGACGGCCTGCGAGTTGAGCGGTGACAACTTGGTGCATCACAGGAACGTTTGGCTGAACAGCGAACAACTCGTCTGCTACATCAATGTTTCCTGCGCTCGCGCCAGTTGACTTCTTCAGTGCGATAGATGCCATCTAAATCACTTCCCCTGCACTGCATTACGCACGATGACAACGCCACCGTTTGGACCTGGAACAGAACCCTTGATGAGGATGAGACCACGCTCAAGATCTGCTTGGACAACTTCAAGGTTGAGCGTTGTTACTTGCTCGTGACCCATGTGACCAGCCATGCGAAGACCCTTGAACACGCGACCTGGGAAGGAGCATGATCCGATGGATCCTGGTGCACGGTGGTGCTTATGGTTGCCGTGGCTTGCGCCCTGGCCATTGAAGTTGTGACGCTTCATTCCACCTGCGAAACCTTTACCGCGGCTGACCGCGGTGACGTCGACCTTCTCGCCTGCTGCGAGGAGATCTGCGCCAATTTCTTGTCCGACTTCGAAGCCATCTACTGAGTCGAGACGAAGCTCAACCAGTCGACGTCCTGCTTCAACATACCTGTGTCATGCCGACTTTCTCGCCGACGATCGCTTTTTGTGCCATGGCGGCAACCCTTTTTCTCGTTGGTTATTCACGCAAATGCTCCGACAACATTTCTGTTGACGGAGCATCTGTCTGGGTTTGCTGTGTGGTTCCACGTTGCATTTCTGCATCGCGGCCTTCACAGACGTCGATTGTGTTTTCGACAATTCTTGGTTTCCGGACCGAGGTCCGAATCGCACGGAGTAGGAACGCTATCGGCGGAATGCCCCGACAACAATGGGGATAACCCAAGGAATTCCGTGTCTGCCAAGATCGTCATCCTTCTCACGGACACCGAATCCACGACTCCTTGTGTGATTGTGAAATCATGAAGCGTGGGGCGCGGAACTTCGAGACCTACCATCAAAGGCGTGGTCACGCTTACCCCCGATCAGATTGAGACCTACCATCGCGATGGAGTGGTGATTCTCCGGGGCCTTATTTCCCCGCAAACCCTTACCAGTATTGAAAAGGCTGTCACAACAAACCTGGATTCCCCCAGTTCCTGGTCGAATGACTACACCCCCGAAGGCTCAACTGGTCGATTCTTTGACGATTACGTGAACTGGCAACGGATCCCTGAATATGGCGACACTGCCCTTTCTGGGGTCTTGCCCCAGATTGCCGGCCAGCTCATGGGCACGAATCAGCCCCGTTTCTTCCACGAACACGTCCTCGTGAAGGAGCCCGGGACCAGCACCCCGACCCCGTGGCACCATGACGACCCGTATTACGGAGTCGAAGGCATGGACAACGTGAGCATCTGGGTCCCCCTCGACCCGATCCCTACCACCATCGCCCTGCGGTGTATCGCAGGTAGCCACCGCATCGCGCGTCGATTCATTCCGAATCGATTTGTTGATGACTCTCCGTACGTTGCACAAGCAGCAGGTTTCGAATTGTTCCCCAGCGAAGAAGAACTTGAAGCACTCGGCGAAACAATTGTGTGCGATGTTCAACCCGGTGATGTTGTTGCATTTCATTTCCGTACATTGCACTCTGCACCAGGTACAGCAACACATCCGATGCGTCGTCGCATCGTGAGTTATCGATATGTCGGTGATGACGCGCGATGGATTACACGCCCATGGAAAACGTCGCCACCATTCGAACCCGAAGGTCTGAACGATGGCGACGTTTTGGATGATGCGCGATTCCCTCGCGTATCGGTGAACTAATTCTTTTTGTTAATCCTTTGGTCGTGCGACCAAGGTTGCAACAAGATCCAACTTCTTCCCATCGCGTTGAACAGTGATGGTGATCTTGTCACCGGGAGCAGAGTCACGAATGATTGCAACGAGTGACGTGTCACCTGTGATCATCTGACCATCTACCAAGAGAACAATGTCTTTGACTTTCACACCAGCTTTTTCTGCAGGAGATCCAGCAGTGACTTCTCCAATCACTGCGCCAGAACCACCGTCATTACGACTGCCAAGGCTGATTCCGAGGAACCCTTGTTCGCGTGCCACGCCATTTGATTTTGCCTGAAGAATCTTTGACACGCGTTGTACTTCTGCAACCGAGATAGCAAAACCAATGTTGTTTGCTGCACTACTTGCACCACCATTCGCGACAGCGGTGTTAATGCCAATGACTTCACCATTCATGTTGATGAGTGGTCCACCAGAATTTCCTGAAGAAATTGCAGCGTCTGTTTGAATCAATCTGTCAAGAAATGTTTCTTCATCCATCTGCAGAGTGCGGTTGAGAGCAGAAACAATTCCTGATGTCACGCTGGGTCCACCATCAAGTGCGAGCGCATAACCGACGGCCACCACTTGATCACCAACAGCGATTGATTCCGAGTTTGCAAATGTTGCTGCAGTCAGTCCCGTTGAGTTGCGCAGCTTGATCAGACCAATGTCGTTACTTGGATCAGTGGCAAGAACGTCAGCCATGATGGGATCTGTTGCGCCACTCAGCCTGACGCGCACTTCTTCTGCGCCCTCAATGACGTGACTGTTTGTCAGAATTTCGCCATCACTTGAAATGATGATGCCGGTGCCCACTGACTCACTGTTTGCACCCAGGCTGTCGATTGTGACGACACTCGGCGCGATGATGTTCGCAGCCTTAGCAACACTGCTGTTGCCCACCTGACCTGCCTTCAAGGGAGCAGCAGTAATCAGTGGTGTGTTGTTACTCGAATTCTCCGTTGCAGACGAACCGACGATTCCACCAACAACGCCACCAGCAAAAGCTGTTGTCAGTACAACAGCAAGTGCAATCAGCCGCGGCTTCTTCGGGCGGTTTGCTGGAATCTGTGGAGGTGTGTTGACCCATTGTGAATCGATACTCATGTACTAAGTATCTATCCCATCGGTGGCTCACAGGACGCATAAATCAAAGAATCTCGTAAGAAGTTACTTTCCCGGGAAATACAAAAGGGGCGGTCTTGCGACCGCCCCTTTCAATAAATCGTGTGAGGGGATTTAGCCCTGAATCTTGATCTCGATGTCGACGCCTGCAGGAAGCTCGATGCGCTGGAGCGAATCGATTGTCTTGTTGTTGGGCTCGACAATGTCGATAAGACGCTTGTGGATACGCATTTCGAAGTGCTCGCGTGAGTCCTTGTCAATGTGTGGTCCACGGATAACCGTGAAGCGGTGCTTGTCGGTTGGCAATGGGATTGGTCCACGGATCTTTGCATTGGTGCGAAGAACTGTTTCAACAATCATGCGTGTCGACTTGTCGATGATGTCGTGATCAAATGCCTTGAGGCGGATACGGATGGAGTTAGTTGCCATTTCAATAACCGTTACTTGATGATCTTTGTGACGCGACCAGCGCCAACCGTACGGCCACCCTCACGGATAGCAAAACGAAGACCCTCATCCATAGCGATGGGCTTACCCAACTCAACAGTCATCGTGATGTTGTCACCAGGCATCACCATTTCAGTACCAGCAGGCAACTGACACGTACCAGTCACGTCAGTGGTACGGAAGAAGAACTGTGGACGATAGTTATTGAAGAACGGCTTATGACGGCCACCTTCTTCTTTCTTCAACACATACACCTGACCTTCAAAGTTGGTGTGAGGAGTAATCGAACCAGGTGCGCACAGAACCTGACCACGCTCAACATCTTCCTTCTTTGTGCCGCGAAGCAACGCACCAATGTTGTCGCCAGCTTGACCCTCATCGAGAAGCTTGCGGAACATTTCAACACCAGTACATGTCGTCTTTTGCGTGTCACGCAAACCAACAATTTCAATTTCGTCGCCGGTGTTGACCTTGCCCTGCTCAACCTTGCCAGTCACAACAGTTCCACGACCAGTAATCGTGAACACGTCTTCAATTGGCATAAGGAAAGGCTTGTCAAGTTCGCGCACAGGCTCAGGAATCGAAGCATCACACGCAGCCATGAGTTCCATGACCTTTTCCTGCCATGCAGCATCACCTTCGAGTGCCTTCAACGCAGACACGCGCACCACTGGAGCATCATCACCAGGGAACTCGTACTCGTTCAACAACTCACGAACTTCCATCTCAACAAGTTCAAGAAGCTCTTCGTCTTCAACCATGTCGGACTTGTTGAGTGCAACAACGATGTATGGCACACCAACTTGGCGTGCAAGCAACACGTGCTCACGAGTCTGAGGCATTGGGCCATCGGTTGCTGCAACCACAAGGATCGCGCCGTCAACCTGTGCTGCACCAGTAATCATGTTCTTGATGTAGTCAGCGTGACCAGGCATGTCGACGTGTGCGTAGTGACGATTCTCTGTTTCGTACTCAATGTGAGCAATAGAGATCGTGATACCACGAGCTTTTTCCTCAGGAGCCTTGTCGATCTGATCGAACGGGGTGTACTCAGCCAACCCACGGTCACCCAATGTCTTCGAAATAGCAGCCGTCAAAGTGGTCTTGCCATGGTCAATGTGACCCATTGTTCCGATGTTTACGTGAGGCTTATTGCGCTCAAACTTTGC
>JAJTFJ010000016.1 GCA_021298435.1 Ilumatobacteraceae bacterium | reverse complement strand
GCCGTCGACAGTTTTTTGCCCTGTCCGCAACCGTGGGAGCGGGGGCCGTTTTGGCAGCATGCGGCGGTGGGTCTGGCTCCGGCGGCACGGGTTCAGCTGACGTGCTCAAGGGCCTTGACGGATCCCTTCAGATCGCCAAGCGCTTCTCTCCCGAATCAATCGTTCCTGGCAAGGTGCGTCTTCCCCTTTCCCTCGCCGACAAGTCAGGTGTTCTCAGTACCGATGGCACAGTCACCCTGCCCGATGAACTCACAGCGAAAGTGATTGATAGTGAAACCGGAGACGTGATTCTCGATTCAGTACGTGCACAGCGTTACGACGAAAACATGTCTGTTCCGTATTGGCCGTTTGTTTTCAATATCAAGAAAGAGGGCATCTACGTCCTCACCCTCGACATTGCCCCCGATACGGAAGTCACTTTCCAAGTATTGAAGCCCAGTGATGTGCCCATGCCCAAAGTGGGAGATCCTCTTCCACCATTCGATACGCCAACCGTTGACAATGCGCGCGGCGTGAATCCAATTTGTACACGACCCGAGGGCACATGCCCATTCCATTCGATGACATTGACCGAAGCGTTGAAGAGCGGCAAGCCTGTTGTGTATCTCATCGGAACACCTGCGTATTGCAAAACAGGAACATGTGCACCTGGCCTTGATGCGCTCATTGAGATCTCAAAAACCCTTGAAAACAAAGCAGTTTTTGTTCATGCAGACGTGTACAAAGACAAAACAGCAACAGAGGCATCGCCCGCAGTGCAGGCATACAAACTCAGCTATGAACCGTTGTTGTACATCACTGATGCACAAGGTGTTCAGATAGATCGACTGGATGCGATCTTTGATGCGAGAGAGCTACGAGAAGTTCTCGCAGCCGCGGGAATTAGCTAAACGACTTACCGCAACCGCATGAACGCTGTGCGTTCGGGTTGGAGATTGAGAAGCCCTGCTCGGTGAGAGAGTTCTTGAAGTCGAGGCTTGCACCTTCAAGCATTGGAGCTGATGCTGGGTCGACAACGACCTTGACATCGCCGAATGTGAGGGTGACGTCATCTGCTGCGATGTCGCCATCGAAGTACATGTCGTACGAGAAGCCTGAGCAGCCACCGCTCTTCACGGAAACGCGAAGTGCAAGATCTTGTGCGCCTTCTTCAGCGAGAAGCTCTGCGACTTTCTTTGCTGCAACATCTGTGAGAGTGATCATGATGACCTCCAAAAAGGATCCGGGTTGCCTTCATACTAGGCATGCCTCACGGCATTTCCGATACCGCCGTACACTTCATTTTGTGAGCCAGAGAGTTCCCCCAGCGCCCACCGAGGAAGAGGTCCGTAACCTCCTCCGTGCTGTCATCGACCCAGAACTGGGCGACAACATTGTCGACCTCGGAATGGCCGGAGATATCACCATGGCTGACGGCATTGTGACCATTGGGGTCAAGCTCACCATCCGAGGCTGCCCTCTTCGCGCCCAGATTCAGAAGGACATTCGTAGCCGCCTGGAAGTGCACCCCTGGGTGCAGAAGGTAAAGATCGACTGGGGCGAGATGACAGCCGACGAGCGCACAGCCGTCATGTCTCGTGCCCGTTGGAATGCCCGCGAGAACGCCACCGACACCGCAGTGCCCACCGGAGCGCGCATCCTTGCTATCGCCAGTGGCAAAGGTGGTGTGGGCAAGTCGTCCGTCACCGTGAACCTTGCCGCCGCTCTTGCCGCAGCCGGCAAAACCGTTGGTGTCCTCGATGCAGATATCTGGGGCTTCTCCATTCCTCGAATGTTGGGAATGCCCGACCGTCTTGAGGCCCAAAAGATTGATGGTCGCGACAAGCCGATGATCATGCCAAACGAACGTCGCGTCGGCAATGGACTTCTCAAAGTTGTCTCAACCGGCATGTTGGTCGAAGACGAAGGCACCGCTCTGATGTGGCGCGGACTCATGCTCACAAAAGCTGTCGAACAATTTTTGAATGACGTGCAGTGGGGACACCTTGACTATCTCGTCATCGACATGCCGCCTGGCACCGGTGACGTACAAATGGGTCTTGCACGTATGTTGCCTCGCACCGATCTTCTTATTGTCACTACACCTGCAGTGTCTGCACAGAAGGTAGCAATCCGCGCCGCCGACATGGCACGACGCAGTTTCTTGCGCGTTGCAGGCGTGATTGAAAACATGAGTGCCTTCGAGTGCGACCATGGTGAGTCGTATGCATTGTTCGGCACAGGTGGCGGTCAAGCATTAGCCGATGAAATCGGTGTGGAGCTTTTGGGTCAAGTACCGATTGAACCAACAGTTGCTGCAGGTGGCGATGCGGGTCAACCAGTTGTGCTCGATGGCATTGGTAAAGCAGCCGAAGTGTTCTCTCGAATTGCTGCACGCATCATTGAAGAAACGCCAGACAACGACGACATGAACGGATGCTCTGCACGCGACGAAGACGTCGCGGTCGGCGTCACAGTACGGCGTACTCCGGATCTCCCGGCATAGCGATTCCGACGACTCGACCATCTGAGTCGATCTTCAACTTTGGCAGAATTGTTTGTGGCATTCCCACTTGAGCTGCTGCAGCCAACACTTCATCGGCAGTTTTGAATGGCAACAAGAACTCAATGTTTGCTTTTGTCGGAGGCATCAACATCAAGTCTCTTTCGTGCGCGCGCTCAATTGCTTCTTGCGGACTGATCCAAAAACTCTCAATCGTTTCCCCATCGTCGTGCAATGGCTCTTGTGCTTGTGGTGCACGTGCGATGAAGAAGCGAGTATCAAATCGGCGCTTCTCGCCCATGGGTGTAATCCAATGGCTCACATAGTGAATGTCATCTGTTGTGAGACGAAGACCTTCACGCTTGCATAAATCAAGTAGCGCCACAGACCCGTCGTGAATGTTCTCGCGCTCAACTTCAAATCGTTGTGCTGTTGCCTCATCATCAAAGCGAACAACATCACCGGTTGTTTCGTGACGAGCGAGTAACACACCCGCTTCTTCAAAACATTCACGGATGCAGGCGACCCAATAGGCAAGACCACCGTTTGCAATTCCCAGCAACGAACTTGCATGGGTGTCGGTAAGGCCATCACATAATTCGGCAATTTCATCAACACCGTCGACGTCGTCAACTTTTCCACCAGGAAAGACAAACATGCCACTTGCAAAAGCAGCATTGAATGTGCGTCGAAGCATGAACACTTCAACACCGCCTGCATCTGCATCACGCACCAACAACACCGTTGCCGCTGGCTTCACCGGCACAGTGGTCGGATCAAATTCTTCACTTGACGTATCACTCACCGCTCATCATCCCCTTCGTGCGGTTCAACATCAATCACGTCATTCGACTCTGACAGATATCCCCTGTTTTCCACCCTAGGTCCCGAGTGCGTACTGCGTATCACTGTGGTCTTCCCATGGATGCGCCGGCTTGCGAATCGCACAATCATTAAACGAACCGGGGACAACAGCAGAGCGATTCCCAGGATGTCAGAGATAAAACCAGGTGCCAGCAAGAAAACTCCGGCGGCAAGAATGCACACGCCGTTCGCAATCTCTTTCGTCAGTTCATCGCCGGTCTGTGCGGCCACCACAAAGCGGCGAAACGCCTTGATGCCTTCGCGCTTCACCAATGCTGAGCCGATTGCCGAAATCACAATGAGCAATGCAACCGTCGGTATCAACCCAAGTTCTTGGCCTACTTGGACGATGAAATACAACTCAATCAGTGGCAGAACCACCACAAGAGAAACAATGAGAAGAAACATGGCCGCTATTGCGACTTACGCGCCTCTCGATAATCGCGAGCCGCACCTTCAAGTGGTTCCACCTGCAAGGTGATGCCGTCGATGCTCGCAACGCGAATCTCAGCATTGTTCGCCAATGGAGTTGCACGGTTTGTGCGAGCACGCCACTGCGCACCGTCAACCAAAACGATTCCTTCAGGGTTTACTTCGCCTACTGCGACGCCGGTGGTGCCCACCAAGTTCTCCCGACCAATTGTTGGTGTCGCAAAACGGGTGCGCACCATTGACGGCATACCCACGATGAACGTCAGTGCAACGCCCACAATGCACACCATGAGCGATAACCACCCTGGTCGCATCGTGAGACCATCAACACTTCGGAACATCGTGAACGACGCTCCGATATAGGCAACTAGCCCTAGACCAGTCCACAATCTCGGCACGCCGACTTGTACGTCGATTGCAAACGCAATCATCGAAAGAATCAACAAAGTCAGGCCAAAGCCACTCATGGGGAGAGCCCCCATGCCAAGCGTTCCAAGAACCAAGCACACGGATCCAACAAATGCACCGATGCCGATACCCGCAGTAAAGAACTCAAAGATTAATAGTGCAAGGCCAATGGTGGTCAACAGATATGCCGATGGCGGGCTAGCAACCGTGTGCAACAAGCGAGGCATTAAGCCCAACTTAAAGAAGCGAACAGTTGTTGCCTCACGAATGACTTGACCGTTCTTATCCAACACGTCTGCAACGGTGTCGAGAGTTGTGCCGCGAATGGTCAAACCATCAAGTGCAAACAACATGTTGCGCAACACCGGCACGCCACGGTCGTCTGTCGAAAACTTCAATACATCCTGTTCACGTGCTTCAAGGAACCCAAGTGTTTTTGCATAGATCGCATCATCAGCTGCGCCGAAGCTCAGAGGCTTTCCGTTAACAGTCAACATCGTTCCGGTACGACCCATGCGTGCACCTGGCGCCATGGCGGTCACGTCTGCAACCGCAAGCAACTGTGCAGGAAGGCCATAGGCACGCGAGCCGCTCGGCCCGACCCAGATGGCAACAGGAATCTTTGACTCCTGAATTGCAGTCGCAATCTCTGCCATGCGATCACGACCAACAACTGCACCCTTGGTGTTGAACTGCAACACCACAGCTTGTGCACCATTGTTCTGCGAGCGCTCGATCGACTCGCCAATGCTCTGCGCCACGATGGCATCGACAATGCCGCTGACCTCGACCACGTCAACTGGTGCCAATTTCTCTGCACCAGTGGAAGCCTGTGCGCCATTGGCGGTCAGGACTCCCATCACTGGTCCGACAAGAACCAGACCAAGTCCGCACATGATGCGTCTTTTTGCGCCTACCCTCAAAGGTCTCTCCTTGCGTTATGGAACCACACCACTTTTTCACGGCACAGCGTGTCCTCATTGTTGCTGGCAAAGGCGGCGTGGGGAAATCCGCAGTGGCAGGCTCGCTGGCGCTCTTGGCTGCCCAAAGTGGCCTTCGAGCCCTTTTGGTCTCGTTTGACGCTGAAACCATTGAGGTTCCTGCCCATGAACGCTTGGAAAGGGTCACCGTTACCCCCGGCAATGCCCTCACCGACTACCTCGCCTCAAAGGGCATGGGACTTATTTCACGCCAGTTGGCCAAGTCCGGCATCGTCGAATTGGTCGCCACTACGGCTCCTGGCCTCGACGATCTTCTTGTTCTCGGGCGGATCAAGGCATTCGAAAAGGAACTGCGCGCCGACATCATCATCGTGGATGGGCCCGCAGCTGGTCATGCCATCGATCTCGTTCGTGCTCCCCTGCAACTGAAGCGTGCACTGGCTACCGGCCCTATTGCGCAACAAGCCGATGAAGTTCTCGCGATGCTCGCTGACGGAACTCGTTGCTGATGGTGACAACACCAGCGATGACACCCGTGCAAGAAACTGTGGAAGCAGCAACTGAATTGCGCGATGACGTTCACATTGTTTTGGCACCCGTTGTTGTCAACAAGAAAGAATCTGACGTTCCATCACTGTCAACGACAGACATGTCGCAAGAACTTGTCGATGCTTATACGTATGCAGCGCAACGTTCCCAAGCGCAACAAGAAGCAATCGCCGTTCTCAGTTCCACACTTGAACTTCCACAAATGACCGTCACACGACGTCGTCTTGATGGTGGCGAACTTGTCACTGCAATGGTGGAAGACCTTGCTCTCGCGATTGACGCTCTGCCATGACCACGCTCACGATTGATGCACTTTGCGCTGATGCACAAGTTCTCGTCACGTGCGGCACAGGCGGTGTGGGGAAGACAAGTGTGGCTGCTGCGCTCGGTGTTCGCGCTGCTCAATTGGGTCGACGTGTGTGCGTTATCACCATTGACCCTGCGAAACGTCTTGCTGATGCAATCGGCCTCACAAATGATCTTGGTAACGAACCACAGCAAGTAAACACTGATTCCATTGGAGAATTGTGGGTCACCATGCTTGATGTGCGTGAAACATTCGACAACTTGGTGCGCAGTACATCACCCACGCCCGAACGCGCACGTGAAGTGATGGAGAACTCGTTCTACCGAAATCTCTCGCGTTCCATCTCTGGTACTCGCGACTACATGGCTGCCGAACGCCTGTACGAACTCAGCAATGACGAACGTTTTGATCTCATTATCGTTGATACTCCACCGTCAAGAAACGCATTGGACTTTCTTGAATCGCCAGAACGTCTGGCACGTTTCTTGAAGCATCCGATTGTGCGTCTTCTCATTGCGCCAAGTCGTGGTGGTTTCCGCATTGCAAATGCTGCACTCACTCCCGTTCTCAAACTCATCTCCAACATTGTCGGTTCTGATGCACTCTCTGGTGTTGCTGCATTCCTCAAAGCGTTTGACGGAATGGAAAACGAATTCTCACGCCGTGCACTTGCAGTGGCCGACACGCTCCGCAGTGACAAAACCGGCTTCGTTGTCGTTACCGCACCATCACCTGATGCATTGAAAGAAGCAAATCATTTCGTTTCCGAACTGAAGCGTCTTGGCATCACGTTGAAGATGATCGTTGCGAATCGCATGCCTCCTCGTTTCGGCACCACCACCTCAACAGCTGAGCATCTTGCAGCAACCGCAAGCAGTGGAGACACTGCACGAGCACACGCTCTCTTGGCAGAACTGTGTGAAGACGCCGAACGCGCCGAAGCAGGCATCAACGGGTTCCTCGCTCGGGCTCAAGAGAAATTTGCTGGAGTCCCTTCCTCCACGGCAACCGAGATGCCCTCTGACATCCATGACATGGAATCCATTGTGGTTTTGGCCCAGCAACTCGCAGCCCCACAGGCTCGGCAGTAGAGTTCTTCCCGTGCACATCCTGATTGCAACCGATGCCCAGTGGGTCGTCAACGAGGTCAAAGCCGCGCTCGACTCTCCCTCCACCACATTTGCCGTACTTTCCAACGGCCGTGAGGTTGCTCCCGCTGTTGCAGCCAACACCCCCGACATCGCCATCCTCGATATGCAGGTCGGCAGCATGGGCGGCATGGCCATCACGATGGACCTTCGCCTCGACCAGTCGAGTGGTGCATTGCCCAAGGTTCCGGTCCTCATGCTTCTCGATCGCGTTGCCGATGTTCACATGGCGCGCCGTAGCGGTGCCGACGGATGGACCATCAAGCCTCTCGACTCACTTCGCTTGCGCAAAGCTGTCACCGCAATTGCCGGTGGCGGTTGCTACGCGGAAGGTATTCCCACACCTGATCTTGAAGAAGAGATCGCGGAAGAAGCAGTTGCAGAAGATGCAACCGTGACCGAAGAAGTCACGGCAGATACTGCTGACACCGTCGCGCAATAACGCGACAAAATTACTTAATCAGTAATTCAGCAATTTGTACTGCGTTCAACGCAGCACCCTTGCGCAAGTTGTCGTTGCTCAAGAACAACGCCAGACCGCGATTGCCGTCGACTGTTTCGTCCTGACGAATTCGACCGACATAGCTGGGGTCTTTGCCTGCAGCTTCCAACGGCGTTGGAATATCAACCAAACGAACACCTGGAGCATTAGCAAGAAGTTCATGAGCACGAGCAACTGTGATGCTCTTTGCAAACTCTGCATTGATTGCAATGGAGTGACCCGTGAACACAGGAACTCGCACACACAAGCCCGACACTAAAAGCCCAGGAATATTGAGGATTTTGCGACTCTCGAAGCGCAACTTCTTCTCTTCATCAGTTTCGCCTTCACCATCGTCAACTAACGAGCCGGCGAGTGGCAACACGTTGTAGGCAATCGTGCGTGCGAACTTCTTTGGTGCCGGCGAAACAACAGCATCACCATCAAAGGTGAGTTCTGCAGCACGATCAGCCATCGCGCGACCCTGCACATCAAGTTCTTCCACACCTGCAAGTCCGCCACCGCTGACTGCTTGATAGGTACTTGCAATCATCTTGAGCAAACCTGCCTCATCGTGGAGAGGCTTCAAGATTGGCATTGCAGCCATCGTGGTGCAGTTGGGGTTTGCGATGATTCCCTTTGCCAAGTTGTGCACCAACTCGCCATTCACTTCGCTGACAACCAATGGCACTTCAGGGTCCATGCGGAATGCGCTGGAGTTATCAATCACCGTGACACCAGCGGCAGCAAACTTTGGTGCGAGTTCACGAGATGACGTTGCACCTGCTGAGAACAATGCGATGTCGAGACCAGAGGGGTCTGCCGTTGAGGCATCCTCCACCACAATCTCGCCGCCATTCCATGGCAGCGTGCTGCCCGCTGAACGAGCGGACGCAAAAAAACGAAGTTCTGAAATGGGGAATTGGCGTTCGGCCAATAGTGAGCGCATCACGCTTCCTACTTGACCGGTTGCTCCTACTACACCTACGCGCATGGGTGTTGAGGCTAATGGGCTTGTGCGACCAGCCACCAATGACTTTTATTTGCCACGTCGAGATCACGCTGGCGAACCACTGCACCATCAAGCGAAACACTGCGCTGAGGACGACCTGGATGATGAAGAATCACAGGGTCTTTCAGGCTGATATTGCTGGCTTCCAACAATGCAAGAACGCGACGAGGGTCAAGGCGATTGGCCTGCCAGCCCAAACGGGTTGACCAACGCCACTGCGACAAACGTTGGCCCACCACGGGGATACGCCACAACCAACGCATCACGCCACCAGCAGGCACCAAGATGATGTCGGCCGGTACCCAGGTGCGGTAATTCAGTGCGATGTAACCGCCGGGCTTGACGACACGAAGCGCTTCAGTGGTAAGGCGAAGCGCATCACTGGCTTTGCAGTGCTGCAACGTGATGTAGGAGAACACGGCATCCACGGAATCATCTGCCGCGTTGATGGAACTGCCATCCGCAATGTGCACCGTGCGTAATGCGCTGACAGTGCCGAAGCGAGCAACGGTCTCACGGCAACGCTCGAGGAATGCTGCATCAACATCGGTTGCAATCACAGAAGCGAACCGTCGCGTAAGAGCAGCAGTCATTCGACCAATGCCAGATCCGATTTCAAGAACTGATGATTGTGGTGCCATCTCTGACCACTGAAAACGATCGAGATAAATCTCAACTTCTGCATCACCTGTCTGAACGAATTCTTCCAAGGTGAGCGATGAGCCAGTCTGATTGTTGAACACCCAACCGGTGTCACGAACGACCTCGTCAGCGTTGCGTCGCATCTCGGCGCGAGTGCCAGCGGCACGCCACGGGATGATTTGTCGACGAAGAGCCATTAGTTGAGTATTGCAGGCTCGTTACTTGCGTTCGGGCAATGGTGCCGAATACGCAGTACCAGAGTCCAAATCGAACGCTGTATGAAGCGAACGAACTGCAGATTCCATGTCTGAAGAGGACACAACGACTGAAACACGAATGGTGCTCGTCGAGATCATATGGATGTTGATGTTGTTGTCTGCAAGAACACGGAACATCTTGGCTGCAATGCCAGGGCTTGTCTTCATACCTGCGCCCACCAAAGAAACTTTCGCGATTTCTGAGTCGTGAGTAACGCCCTGTGCACCGATTTCTGATGCAACGCGCGACACGATTTCTTCTGCAACTTTCATATCTGCTTTTGGCATCGTGAAAGAAATGTCGGTCAGACCATCTTTCGATGTGTTTTGCACGATCATGTCAACGTTGATGTTTGCGTTCGCAAGGTTTTCAAACAGTGCAGCTGAGATACCGGGGCGGTCAGGCACACCAACAACAGTGACCTTTGATTCACTGGCGTCATTCACAACGCCGGAAATGATTGGCTCTTCCATTGAAGTGTCTCCTTGTGATTTTTCTGCGCTCACCCACGTGCCGTGCTCCCAAGTGAAGCTGGAACGAACATGGATAGGAACATTGTGATTACGAGCGAATTCGACTGATCGAAGCGCGAGAACTTTGCTACCGACACCAGCCATCTCAAGCATCTCATCAAACTGCAAACGAGTGAGCTTGCGAGCTTGTGGTGCAATACGCGGGTCAGCGGAGAACACACCAGTTACGTCGGTGTAGATCTCACACACATCGGCATTCAGCGCCGCAGCAATTGCGACTGCGGTGGTATCGCTCCCGCCACGTCCCAGTGTCGTGATCTCATTGCTGGTCGACACACCCTGAAATCCGGCAACGACAACAACCTTGCCTTCTGCCAATGCGTCACGAACGCGATCGCCGGTGATTTCCAGAATCTTGGCTTTGGTGTGAATGGTGTCGGTGATGATGCCGACTTGTGAACCCGTGAAACTGACAGCCTCAACGCCGATTCCGGCCAAGGCAATAGACAACAGCGCCATCGAGATGCGCTCGCCGGTGCTGAGCAACATGTCCATCTCGCGGCCCGGATGCACATCGGAGACTGCATTGGCAAGGGACAAAAGGTTGTCGGTGCTCTTTCCCATGGCCGAAACGACCACGACGACGTCATTTCCGTGCTTGCGCGTGAAGGCAATATGGTCCGCCACCGACTTAATGCGGTCAGGGTCTGCGACCGACGTGCCGCCATATTTTTGAACAATGAGTGCCACCGATGGAAGAGGATACCCGTGAGGTACTAACCTGCCGACTTCGTGGGTACAGATAAAAGAGAACGTCAAAAAGCCAACCGCGATCGCGCTCGTCAGGAACGCATCCGGAAACAACAGCGCAGCAAGCTCACCAAGCGTGGGCTGATCTTCGGGGTGGGCATCCCCGTCCTGGTGATTGCACTCTTCGCAATCTCCCAGCTGGGAGGCGGCAGCGAGACAGCCGCACCTGCTGTCACCACTGTTGCACCAACCGACACCTCGGCATCAACGGATTCCTCCAATGCCCCCGCATCAACTGTGGCCGGCAAGCCCCTCACCATTGTTGAAGGCACCACTGCCTGCCCGAAGACCGATGGCTCCCAGAAGCGTGTCGAGGAATTCAGCGACTCGATGAAGAAGTGCATTGATCCTGCGAAGTCCTACACCGCGACCTTCAACACATCTGAAGGCTCGGTTGTCGTTGCGCTCAACGCCCAGGCAGTGCCTGGCACCGTGAATAACTTCGTTTCATTGTCTCGGTACAAGTACTACGACGGCACCACGATCTTCCGTACTGACCCCTCCATCGACATCATCCAGGGTGGCGGTTTCAGCGCGAGCGACAGCATCGGGTACACCATCAAAGACGAAGGTGGCCCGTATGCATACTCCGAGGGTGACCTCGTGATGGCCCGCACCGGCGCTCCCGATTCGGCCGGAGCCCAGTTCTTCTTCGTGACAGGTCCGAAGGCATCTGCCCTCGACGGTCAGGGCACCTACGTCACCTTCGGCAAGGTCACCAAGGGTCTCGATGTCATCAAGAAGATCATCGGTCTTCATGAGGCAACCATGGACGGCCTTGGCGGCAAGCCCAGCCGTACGGTCACCGTCAAGACCATCACCATCGCCGAGCAGTAAGCGCTTTCACTGCGGGTTCTTCAAAAAGAAGGGCCTGTTGTTAGCCTCGCGAGTACTCATTCGGGAGGTTTGAAATGAAGACAATCGGTATTTGCGGCTCAGGCATCATGGGTTCAGGCTTGGCAGAAGTTGCTGCGAAGGCTGGCTACACAGTCATCGTTCGCTCACGCAGTGCTGCATCAGCACAGGCAATGATCACCTCCATCGAAAAGGGTCTCGACAAGCAGTTGTCCCGCGAGAAGATCACAGCAGACGACAAGGCTGCGATCCTTGGCCGTTTGTCAGCCACCGACAAGATCGCAGATCTTGCTGATTGTGACCTCGTGATCGAATCAGTTGTCGAAGACCTCGACGTCAAGAAAGCTCTCTTCGCTGAACTCGACAAGGCTGTCAAGCCAAGTGCAATTCTTGCGACCAACACCAGCACGCTTCCTGTTGTTGAAATGGCAATGGCCACCGGTCGTCCCGACAAGGTGTGCGGCATTCACTTCTTCAACCCTGCAACAGCAATGCCATTGGTCGAAGTTGTTCGTCCAATAACTGCATCAGATGAAACCATCGATGCTGCAAACGCATTCACTGCACAGTGCGGAAAGAATGGCGTGCAGGTGAAGGACCGCGCAGGCTTCATCGTGAACGCATTGCTCTTCCCCTACCTCAACAATGCAATTCGCATTTGGGAAACAGGCACCGCAACAATGGAAGACATCGACACCGCAATGAAGGGCGGTTGCAACTTCCCAATGGGCCCATTCGCATTGCTCGATCTTGTCGGTCTCGATACATCACTCGCCATCCTTGATGCGTTGTATGCAGAGTTCGCAGATGCGAATTACGCAGCCGTTCCAACACTTCGTCGTTTGGTTGCCGCTGGCAAGCTCGGTCGCAAGTCCGGTTCAGGTTTCTATACGTACTGATGAATTCAGGTAGGTGACATGAAGCCGCCGACAGAATGCCGATGGCCATTCCCTGCGCCTGATCTCTGGCCCGATGATGACATCGTTCATGCTGGTGCAGATTTAGAAATAGATACTTTGTTGTATGCCTACGCGCACGGCATGTTCCCGATGTTTGTCAAAGCGCGCATCTTCTCAAGTGAGCAAATACTTGCGTGGTGGTCGCCTGTTGATCGCGGAGTGATCCCACTTGATGGACTTCGCATCACTCGGTCCATGCAACAAAGTGCCAAGAAGTTCACCTGCACGGTTAACCAAGCGTTCACGGAAGTGATGACGTTATGTGGCTCCATGCGCACTGATGGCAACTGGATCAACCAGACCTTCATCGACGCCTACACCGACCTGCACAAAGAAAGCCACGCACACAGTGTCGAAGTCTGGAATGAAGCAGGTGACTTGGTGGGTGGCCTCTACGGAGTGCGCATCAACAGGTTTTTCGCAGGTGAATCCATGTTCCATATCGAGACCGATGCATCGAAAGTGGCCCTGATGCATCTTGTACAACTGATGACTCTTGACGGCATGGAATTGCTCGATACTCAGTGGCGCACCGACCACCTGGAGAGCCTCGGCTGTATTGCAATTCCGCGCGAGAAATACCTGCAATTGCTGGCCTCAGCCATCCAGCCATAGCCCTGCTGTGGGGAACGCCCCCACCCGTTGCCATACTGAACCCGTGACTGACGCAAGCACCCCCCGCCGTGACGACCCATGGTTAATGCGCACCTATTCGGGCCATTCCACCGCCGCGGCTTCTAACCAGCTCTACCGCACCAACTTGGCCAAAGGCCAGACCGGTCTCTCCATTGCATTCGACTTGCCGACGCAGACCGGATACGACCCCGACCATGTATTGGCGCACGGAGAAGTCGGCAAGGTTGGCGTTCCTGTCGCCCACCTCGGCCACATGCGCACACTGCTCGACTCCATTCCTCCGGGCAAGATGAACACGTCGATGACCATCAATGCCACTGCTGCATGGATGCTTGCTCTCTACGTAGCCAATGCACGCGAGCAAGGCACCACATCACAAGAACTTCGTGGCACCACGCAGAACGACATCGTGAAGGAATATCTCTCACGCGGTACGTACATCTTCCCGCCAGCACCATCCAAGCGACTCATCGTCGACATGGTCGCATGGTGTGCACAGAACGCACCGAAGTGGAACCCGATGAACGTGTGCTCGTATCACTTGCAAGAAGCAGGTGCGACACCAGTGCAAGAGATTGCATACTCACTTGCCACCGCTGTTGACATTCTCGACGCTGTTCGCGCAAGCGGTCAGGTCGATGATGAACAGTTCGACCAAGTCTTTGGTTCTATCTCATTCTTCGTCAATGCCGGCATTCGCTTTATTGAGGAAGTGTGCAAGATGCGTGCGTTCACCGAGTTGTGGGATCGTATTGGTCGCGAGCGCTACAACGTCACCGACGCAAAGGCTCGTCGCTTCCGTTATGGCGTGCAGGTGAACTCGCTTGGTCTCACCGAGGCGCAGCCAGAAAACAATATTCAGCGCATCGTTCTTGAAATGCTCGCAGTCACACTTTCGAAGAATGCTCGTGCACGTAGCGTGCAGTTGCCTGCATGGAACGAAGCTCTTGGTTTGCCTCGTCCGTGGGACCAGCAGTGGTCATTGCGTATGCAGCAAGTGCTTGCATTCGAATCAGATCTTCTTGAGTACGAAGACATCTTTGATGGATCAAAGGTCATCGAAGCACGCACTGCGGAGCTTCGCGATGCTGCATGGGCAGAGTTTGAAGAAGTGCTGTCACTCGGTGGTGCATTCAATTCTGTTGATGAACTTAAGGGTCGCTTAGTGCGTTCGATGGCAACACGTACTCGTCGCATCGAAGGCGGTGAACAAGTTGTTGTTGGTGTGAACTCATACACCGAGTCAGAAGACAGCCCGCTTGCTGTGCCTGGAAACATTCTTGTTGTTGACCCTGCTGTAGAAAACGAAATGATTGCCGATGTCGCAGCATGGCGTTCATCCCGTGACAACGCACGAGTGCAAGCAGCACTTGCCCGCGTACGTGCTGCCGCTGAATCCGACGAGAACATCATGGAAGCATCGATTGAGTTGGCCGAAGCCGGTGGCACAACTGGCGAATGGTCAGCTGTGCTCCGCGAAGTGTTTGGCGAGTTCCGTGCACCCACTGGTGTTGGCGCTGCAGTTGGTCGTCGTACTCACGCACTCGCCGAAGTTGCTGAGTTTGTGAAGTCAATTGCCGGTGGCCCACCTCGTTTCCTCGTTGCAAAGCCAGGTCTTGATGGTCACTCCAATGGTGCAGAGCAGATTGCTGTTGCTGCGCGTGATGCAGGAATGGAAGTTGTGTATAGCGGTATCCGTCTGACGCCTGAGCAGATTGTTGCTAGCGCTCGAGACGAAGATCCCGATGTCGCCCCCGTCATCGTGGGTGGAATCATTCCCGAAGAAGACCGCGAATTGCTCATGAGCCAAGGTGTGGCCGCCGTGTACACACCGAAGGACTTCGACATCTCACGCATCATGCGTGAAGTTGCAGAGCTCGCTGTCGCGTACCGCGCATAAATATTCCCGTTTCGGGAATCCAACCTGTGCTTGATGGGTTGCACTCTGCATGAGCATTTACGCAACCCCCATCGCAACCCTTAACGGACAACCCAATGCATTGGCTGCAGCCGATGGAAAAGTCACATTGCTCGTCAACGTGGCAAGCAAGTGCGGACTCACGCCGCAATACGAACAACTCGAGGGTTTGCAAAAGACCTATGGCGATCGCGGCTTCACCGTGGTCGGCGTTCCTTGTAACCAGTTTCTTGGACAAGAGCCAGGCACATCAGAAGAGATCGCAACCTTCTGCTCCACCACCTACGGCGTCACATTCCCTCTCACCGAGAAGATCGACGTCAACGGCGAGAACCAGCACCCTCTCTATGCCTCTTTGACACCCGTCGCAGATGCTGAAGGTGAGAAGGGCGACATTCGTTGGAACTTTGAAAAGTTCCTCATTGGTCGCGATGGCGCAGTGATCGCTCGCTTCCACCCAAAGACATCTCCCGACGACGGCGTCATCACTTCCGCTATCGAATCAGCCCTCTAATCTGAGTGCCCGACAAGGGGTACTCATGGATTTCAGTTCTTTCAACATTTTTGCCATCTTTTTGGCCACCATTGCCGGTTTTGGTGCGGGTGCCCTGTGGTTTAGCCCCAAGACTTTTTTCCCTCTGTGGTGGCGTGCCATGGGAAAGCCAGCCGATGAGGTTCCAGGCAAGGGCACAAACATGGGCGCGATCTTCGCCAGCTTGGTCGGATCAATGTTCATCCAAGCAATCATCTTGTCCGGAGTCATCAATGGTCTCTACGAGAACGCGTCTATTGCGCAAGGTGCACTGATTGCTGTTGCACTCGGAATTGGAATAGCTGCGATGTCATCAGTCGGCCATCGACTTTTCGCTGGACAAGGTTTTCTTGCTTGGGCACTGGAAGCAGGGAATGACATCGTCGCGCTTACAGTGATGGGCGCAATCATCGCGGCTTTCTAATCGCGCACAGTGCGCGATGTACTTACGCGTGTTCGCGTGAGATAAATGAATCGAGAGCAGCGCCGCTCTCAAAACTCGTAATCAATGCGTACCGAGGGAAATCGTGGTTGTGAACAACCACATGCCACAAGCGTTGCGTGTCAACAACAAAACGTGCACCCTTCGACAACGGAACGCGACGCTCGGTTGATGGGTCTGGCAATCCGTCTGGACCATTGTCCATCAGCAACATGTAGCTGTCGGGACTGTCGGTGAGTTCCACCCATGAACGCACAACCCATCCTTCATTCTCTGGGTTGAAGCGATTGTTGTCGTCACGATGAATTGAGCGAATTGCTTGATCACGGTCCTGTGGCTCAAGCTTGATGATCCGCACACGACCAAAGTTGGCGCCGACTGAATTGACGTAATTCCTCAATGTTGGCGCTAGTTCTGCGTTCGATGTCCAGATGGCATCTTTGTCAGTTTTGCCCTTGTCCCAGAATCCGCGACAATCAAGTTCTCCGTCTGCAGACGCAAGTGGTGCGAAGTTTGTGTCACCGCCGCTCTTCCAATCGAAGTACTCGAGTGATTCCCATTCGTGTTGTGGAACATCAAATGCGATGGGCTTCAAACCAACAAAACCAGTTTCGGCGAGACACTCAAGACGCGGGTGCGGAGTACGCAAAGGAATTGCAACGGACCAATGTTCTTGCGTGGGCCAAAATGTTGTGGTCATAACTTCAGTGTATGAAAGAAATGATGTCGCATGGGGTCAAAACCATGAGGCTTCGCTGAATCGCTATGGAGCCATCGTGGTGGATGCACCAATGGCCACGAAACCGTTACTGGGCGGGAGCAATAACTGTGTGCCTGCAGACACACGGTCGGGGTCTTTGATGTTGTTCAACTCCACGAGAGCTGGTGCACTGAGATTGAACTTCCTTGCGATCGCAAAGAGAGACTCACCCGACTGCACGACATACGTACGTGGTGCAGTGGTTGGTCCCGTCGCAATTGTGGTGGTCGTCGCAGCACCTTGCACAAGTGTTGTATCGCTCGCTGCACCAGAGCCGCCATCGGTGAGAAGACCGGAGATGATCGCAAGAAACGCGAACGCGCATGTGCTCCACAAGAGGTACATGTGGAGGCGAGTGCGAAGAAACATCCCCCTCATGTTACGGCGATGACGCAACTGTCCCGTGTTCGCCCCATGTGGTCTCAGTTGGCTCCACTGTCCTAACCTCGTACCTCGATGAGTACAGACACCCGCACCTACCCTGGCGCCCGACAGCCGGACCGATTCCGTCAGGTCAATGCCGACAATGTTGGTATCGCGGTGTACGAATGGGGCCGAGAGTCAGATCCCGTGGTGTTTCTCGTCCATGGAGGCTCCGACTTTGCCCGAACCTTCGATGTCTTCGGTCCACTCATCGCCGACGCAGGCTGGCGCGTGGTCACCTGGGATCACCGCGGACATGGCGACAGCGATTACGCGGAGATGTACAGCTGGGATGCAGATATCCGTGACGCATTGGCAGTGATGACATCCACAACCGATACAGCCGCACCTGTCGTTGCCCATTCCAAGGGTGGCGCGTTGATGATGCAGTTGATCGAAGCAAGTCCGTATCGCGCTTCACGCATGGTGAACATTGATGGCATGCCGAGCAAGCGACGCATGCCCGATGTTCCCGATCATGATCAAACGCGTCTCATGGCAAACGAAATCGGTTCATGGCTTGACAACCGACACAATGCCGCAACTGCAATTCGTAAACCAGGAACACTTGTTGACCTTGCTGCACGCCGCGCGAAAATGAATCCACGACTTTCTATTGAATGGTTGGAGTATCTCGTCACCGTTGGCGCACGACACGAGGCCGACGGCTGGAGATGGAAACTTGATCCTTCGATGCGCTTCGGTGGATTCGGACCATGGCGTCCTGAGTGGAGTGCGTTGCGCATGGCATCTCTTCCCATTCCATTTCTTGGACTACTCGGAACTGTTGATGAACCAATGGGCTGGGGTGCACGTGCACGTGATGTGTTGCCGTGGATTCCACAAGGCGGACGTCTTGAAGTGTTGGAAGATATTGGGCACTTCATTCACATTGAAGACCCACAACGTGTGAGCAAACTAGTACTGGATTTCTTGTCATGAGCACAGCGATACAGACAATTTCTCTGCAGCACAATCGCATCACGCTTGCGTTGCATCAGTTACAAGACGGCGCCGGACGACCTTTGCTCTTATTGCACGGCCTCGGAGAAAGCGCTGTAAACATTGCCTCTTTGCCACTTTCGTGGGCTGGCCCCATCTGGGCACTGGACTTCACCGGCCATGGTGCTTCCACGGTGCCGCGCGGTGGTGGCTACTCAGCAGAAATACTGATGGCAGATGTTGACGTTGCACTTCGCTACCTCGGAGAAGCAACAGTTCTTGGCCGTGGACTTGGTGGCTACGTTGCATTCCTGATTGCAGGTGCACGTCCATCACTGGTGCGTGGAGCCGTCATCGTTGATGGTCCTGGTCTTACTGGCGGTTCCATTCACGCAACATCGAGTTCAGAAATTCCAGTTGCAGGCCCACGAGTTGGGCAAGCACCAGATCCATGGGCGCTTATCGAACTCTCACGTGATGCTCGACCACCGAACTATGCAGTCACGTTCACACATCTTGCAGTTGCCACATCTGGTCTCGATGACCCGATTGCAGTGACATGCAAAGTATCGCCACCATGGATCGAAGCGATTAAGGCAGAAGCAGGAGTGATGACTGATATCACGATGCAAGATGCGCTTGATATCTACGCTGCGATTTAGATCACGCGCTGCGTGACAACATCTGCAAGATGTACCAGCGCATCAAATGATTCGCCTTGCATCTCAGATTTCTTCAGAGCCCGCAGTGCTTGTGCATGATTCATACTGATGACATCTTCCATCGCCTGAAGAGCTCCGGTCTCTGTGACCACTTGTTGAATCTTTGCGATGTCTTCGTCAGACAGATCTGGCGCACCGACCATGTTGAGAACTTCGGCTTGCTGGCCTGTTGCAACGGCACAGGCACGAGCCAAAAGTGGGGTGGGTTTCCCCTCACGGAAGTCGCCACCCACTGGCTTGCCGGTGATGGCGGTGTCGCCAAATGCACCCAGAATGTCGTCGCGCATTTGGAAAGCGTCGCCAAGCGGCAGACCATATGCCGACAACATCGGCATCAAGGCTGAACCCCGCTTCGGATCTGCCGCAACGGCTCCGAGATGTAGCGGACGTTCGATCGTGTACTTGGCGCTCTTCATACGACAGATGAGGTCAGCTTCGGCGATCTCACGAGTTTGACGGGCAGAGCCCAACACATCGAGGTATTGACCGATATTCATCTCAAGTCGAAGGTCGTGCCAGATGAGACGCGCTTCCGCGGAAAGGGAATTGGTCAAAGAGTCGGACAAGACATAGGTGATGTCGCCGATGAGGATCGCAGAACCTTCGCCAAATCGTCGAGACTCGCCCACCCAGCCGTTTGTCGAGTGGCTCTCGGCGAAGTTCTTATGCGTTGACTGTCGCGAGCGACGAGTATCGGCATCGTCAATGACATCGTCATGGAAGAGTGCTGCAGCATGGAGCAATTCAATCGCCGCACCAATTCGCGGTGATTCTGCCGACGTTGGGTCTCCCCCAGCAGCTACCCAGCCCCAATGGGTGAACTGTGGACGCAAACGCTTGCCCCCACCGAGGACAAGCGCCTGAATCTCTTCAAAGATTGTGTGGAGATCTTGCTGAAGTGGTGCCCACCGTTGCTGATTCTCCTCAAGAGTCTGCGCAAGTAATGCGTCAACACGAGCAATGAGTTCACTCGTTGAACTCATTCGTCGTCTTCGTCCTCGTCGTCTTCTTCTTCATCGAAGTCATCATCGTCAAAATCATCTTCATCAGATTCGTCTTCTTCAAAGACTCCGAGATCAGCAACAAGTGCATCAACTGTCATCTGCGCAGAAGAAATGCGCTCATTGCACCAATTAATGAGAAAGGATGCGCGTTCAACTTTTGTCGACAACACATCAACGTCGACCGATGGAGAATCCAATTCAGAAAGAATTGATTCGACTTCACGCATTGCCTCTGCATAACCCGCTGGGTCTGCTGATTGAGCCTTCTTTGTTGCCATTATGCAACCCCTTCTACTGTGCTGGTGATGCTGCCATCGGTAAGCAACGTGGTGATTTTCTGGCCGGGAGAAACATCAGTTCGAGAACGAACAACTTTTCCGTCTTCATCACGAGTGATGCTCCATCCACGAGCCATGGTGGTGACAGGGTCGAGTAAACGAATCGCCGAAGCATGCATTGCGACTCTTTGAGCCTGACGTTCCAAAGCGATACGTGGTCTCGTTGTCAGTCGTTCAATCGACATATTGATTCGAGAACGCGCTCTCACAAGAGAGCCCTCGGTGACACGACGCAGTTGATCTGCTGAATACGCCAACTCTCCGAGGAATTCTTCAACCAAGGCAATGACTGCTTGAGCACACGCAGTAGGTGTTTTGCTGGCGGTATGCGCAATGACATCGGCAATGCTTGTATCAATCTCATGGCCAATACCTGTGAACACCGGATGAGCACATTGGGAGATTGCCATTGCGATACCTTCGTCATCAAACGCCGCAAGGTCTCCCTTTGATCCACCACCACGCATCAACAAAACAAGATCGATGTCATCACGGCGAGAGAATGTCTTCAATGCGCGAATAATTTGCGGCGCAGCATCATCGCCTTGTACGCGAACATCAATAAACGAAATAGAAAAGCCAATACCTGATTCCAAAAGATGCTGTTGTGCGTCGGCCCAACCTGCAGCCTGACTGGAAGAAATAATGCCGAGACGTAAGGGCACTAACGGCACAGGCTTGCGCTTGTTGACCTTGTCAACGCCTTTTTCAAGAAGTGCTCGCAATAGTTCTTCGCGTTTTGCTGCGATGTCTCCGGCCGAGAACTGTGTGTCAATGTCTGACACCACAAGTGACAACTTGCCAAAGGGCGCGTAGTAATCGGGCCGACCATAGAGGCGCACCTTCAAGCCATCTTTCAATTCGATGCCTTGATTGCGAAGTTTTGCTTGAATGTTCTTTAGTGGCCCCGCAAAAAGATTGACATTCAACTGCGCTTTCGCGCCATCAACTTTTTCAATCAAAGTGAAGTACATATGAGGGTTCGGACGCTTGACTCCCTCAATCTCACCTTCCACCCATACGCCTTCGTCAAAAGACGCCTTCATGACCTGATTCAGGACGCCAGCAAATTGACCAACAGTGAAGGAAGGGATTCCGTTGACGAATTCGATCTCAGAAGACATTGCTCACACTCTAGAGAGTTGGTGTGGCAGCACCGAAAGAACCGCCGGCACGAACCTGAGAGGCATAGGCGCCATCAAGCTCCATCAAGGCATCGTGGGTTCCTTGTTCCACAATGCGGCCATTATCAACAACGACAATGCGGTCAGCATCGCGGATTGTTGACAATCGGTGTGCAATGACCAGGGCAGTTCTGCCATGTAACGCGGCTTCAAGAGCTTCTTGCACCAATGATTCATTCTCATTGTCAAGATGGCTGGTGGCTTCGTCCAGAATCATGATTGCCGGATTCTTCAACAACATACGAGCAATGGCCACGCGCTGCTTTTCTCCGCCGGAGAGGCGATAGCCACGCTCGCCAACAAAGGTTTCATAGCCATCAGGCAATGCGGCAATTGTTGAGTGAATACGAGCTGCCTCACAGGCAGCAATCACTTCTTCATCTGTTGCATCAGGTCGTGCGTACAACAAATTGGCCTTGATGGTTTCGTGAAAGAGATGCGGATCTTGTGTCACCACACCAATGGCATCATGAAGTGAGTCTCCCGTGAGGTCACGAACATCATGTCCGTCAATTCGCACAGCACCTGTTGTGACGTCGTACAAGCGAGGCACCAATGTCGCCATCGTGCTCTTGCCAGAACCGCTAGAACCAACAACTGCGACAGTCTCACCTGCCGCGACATGAAGGCTGATGCCCTTCAATACGTCGACATCAGGATCACCTGATGTTCCTCCCGGCATTTCCAGCGATGCAACGGATGAATCTGATGCGGGCGGATACCGAAAGACAACATTGTCGAACTCGATCTCGCCACGAGGTTCCACCAAATCAATTGCTCCAGGGCGATCAACGATGGACACCGGTGCATCCAACACTTCAAACACGCGATCAAATGAAACAAACGCCGTCATGACTTCTACACGCGCATTAGTAAGGCCAGTGAGAGGTTGATAGATGCGAGTGACAAGTGCAGCTAATGCAACCAACGTTCCTGGAGTGATTGATTTGGAGACAACAAGTTGTGCACCGATGCCATAGATGGCTGCAGCACCCATCGCACCGACAAGACCAAGAGCAACGAAGAACACTCGCCCATACAACGCAGCTTTGATACCGGTGTCACGCACTCCTGATGCGCTCGTTGCAAAAGTATTGACTTCTCGTTCACGTCGACCGAAGAGTTTGACAATCATTGCCCCCGCAACGTTGAAACGCTCGCTCATTTGCGTATTCATCTGCGCATTGAGTTCCATCTGCTCGCGCGCAATGCCACCCAACTTCAGGCCCATGCGTTTTGCTGGTGCGATGAACAAAGGAAGGACGACCAAGGACAGCAATGTCAATCGCCATTCGAGAACGAACATTGCAGCCAAGGTGGTGATGAGTACTACAACGTTAGAGACGACACTTCCCAAGGTTGATGTCACCGCAGTCTGTGCGCCAACTACATCACTATTGAGGCGGCTGATTAGTGCGCCCGTTTGTGTGCGAGTAAAGAATGCAATGGGCATTCGTTGCACTTTGTCGAATAGCGCGACACGAAGGTCATAGATAAGGCCTTCACCAATTGTGGAACTCAACCAGCGCTGAATAATTGCCAGCCCCGCATCGG
The DNA here is from genome assembly GCA_021298435.1 of Ilumatobacteraceae bacterium. Lineage (GTDB taxonomy): Bacteria > Actinomycetota > Acidimicrobiia > Acidimicrobiales > Ilumatobacteraceae > UBA2093. The sequence goes on along the minus strand of JAJTFJ010000016.1, from coordinate 16,199 downwards.
CTATCGCTGCAGTCACCAAGATGACCGCCAAAGTCGTGATCAGACCACGGTTTCCCTCGGGAATTGCCGTGTCGAGAATCGCGCGGAACAAAAGTGGTGGCGCAAGCGCGGCCAAGGCTGAGGCAACAATGGCCAAAAGGAAGCCGATGATCTGCCATTTGTATGGAGATGAGAACTGCCAAGCCCGACGCAAAGAAGCACGTTTCATTCGTGCACCCTTCACAGCATCGGCATCACCGGGGAGAAGCATATGAGGACCCATTCGCACCCTGATGAGGCTACGGGCGAACCTGGGCCTAGTGTCTTTTAAGTGCTTCGCAAAACACTGATTGCTTCTGTTTTATTGGTCACCATCGCGGGATGTTCGTCCGCTTCAACATCTGACACCACGACCCCACAGTCCGCAGCCACACCAACCTCCATCACGCCAGCAGTCGGTGGCACTATCAATTGGAAATCGTGCACGGGGGATGAACTTGACCCCACCATGTGCGCCACATTCAAGGTGCCCTACGACTACGACAATCCATCAGTCGGTCAATTTTCTCTGAAGATGGTGAAGCACCCGGCCGCAAAGCCTGCAAAGCGCATCGGTTCCATGCTTGTCAACCCCGGTGGCCCTGGTTTTGGTGGTCTCTTTCTGGCAGAAGACCCCACTCTTTATTTTGGCGGGGACATCGTTGACTCTTTCGACATCATTGGGTGGGACCCACGCGGTACTGGCGAGTCAACACCAGCCGTTGACTGCATCGACAATTACGACAAGTACTTCACCGCCGACCCATCACCACAGACTGCCGCAGAGAAGAGGACTCTGATTGAAGCAAGTCGTCTTTTCTCGGAAGAGTGCGAAAAGAACAGCGGAGACATTCTTCCGTATGTCTCTACGAACAACACAGTGCGCGATATGGATTCCATCCGCGCTGCACTTGGTGAAGAAAAGATCTCATACTTTGGTTTTTCGTATGGAAGTGAACTGGGGGCAGCGTGGCTCACAATGTTTCCCACCACTGTTCGTGCTGCAGTCCTTGATGGTGCGACCGACCCTGATGCTGACTACATGCAGGGCGGCCTCGACCAAGCGAAAGGATTTGAAAAGCAGTTCACAGCTTTTCTCGAGAAGTGCTCGAAAGATGTGAAATGTCCTTTCCACAACAAGGGAGATGCAGAAGGCGCCTACGACAAGCTGATCGAAGAACTTGATGCGCGGCCTTTGGAAACTGGCGCCAAGCGCGCTCCCGTTAATCAGGCAGTTGCACTGACAGCAATTTCTCAGGCCATGTATTCATCGACAATGTGGGATGAGTTAGAGCAAGCACTCGCTGATGCACAAAAGGGTGACGGTGCTGGTTTGTTATCGCTGAACGACGATTACTACCAACGCAAAGGCGATGGAACCTACGGCAACGAACTCGAAGCGTTCAACGCCATCCTGTGTCTCGATGATCCAGGCCCACTCACCGTTGAAGAAACAGATGCGTATCTTCCAAAGTTCGAAGCAGTCGCACCGCGACTGGCGCACGGGTTCACCAGTGGATACGGCTGTGTTTTCTGGAAGGCGAAGCCAGATCGTCGCATTGCAATTACCGGCAAGGGCGCTGGCCCAGTCATTGTCATCGGTACCACTGGCGATGCAGCGACACCGCTCGAGAGTTCACGAAAAATGACGTCCGCATTGGAAGATGGTCGCCTCATCGTGGTGACTGCGGATCGTCACACGGGGTACGGAGAAAATGACTGCGTCACCACAGCAGTCAATAAGTATTTGCTGACGACCAAAGTGTCATTCGCAGAAAAACTCTGTTAAACAAAAACGACCCGGCCGAAGCCGGGTCGCAATGGCGGAAGAGGCGGGATTTGAACCCGCGGTGGCTGTGACACCACAACTGTTTTCGAGACAGTCCCATTCGGCCGCTCTGGCACCCTTCCGTTAATAAACGCTATCGGGGCTATGAACGCTTTGAGCCGAAGAATTCCTTGAGTAGCGCTGCTGATTCAGCTGCCAAAACACCATGTTCTACGGGCGGATTATGCCCAAGACGCGGATCACTCATCACGTTGTACAAACTTGCAGTTGCACCTGCTTCGAAGTTTGCAGCGCCATACACAAGGCGACCAATGCGCGCTGATTGTGTCGCACCCGCACACATCACACATGGTTCCAGCGTGACAACAAGCGTGCATTCACTGAGGCGCCAACTGTTGAGCAGTTTGCTTGCATCACGCAATGCCAACACTTCAGCGTGTGCAGTGGGGTCATTACTTGCTTCTCGTTCGTTGTGCCGGCGCGCAATCACTTCACCGTTGTGCAAGATCACGGCACCAACGGGGACATCGCCCTTGGCCCCGGCAAGTGCGGCCTCTTCGAGTGCAATCCGCATGGCGTCCTCATGAGTCATGGGCACAACCTACTGATGTCTGGCGGAAGAGGTGGGATTCGAACCCACGGAAGCTTTCACTTCACACGCTTTCCAAGCGTGCCGGTTCGGCCGCTCTCGCACTCTTCCACGAGGGGCCATTGCTGACCCCGCGAGGCAGTCAGGATATATGCCTTGTACGCTGTCATCCTCTACGTTCTCGGGTTCGCTCGTGGGCGGTGAGGTGGCGGTCGGGTCCTGTGCGACGATCGCCCGTAAACCAGGTCAGGTCCTGACGGAAGCAGCCTCCACACGGGATAGGTCGTGCGCCGCAGGTCGCCTGGCCGTCACTTCACTGCCCATAGGCGCTCCCTGAGACCCCCAATTGGGGTCAATGAAGGATGTTCAGGGCGCTCTAGGATAATTAGGTGTTGAAAACCATCAGATTCTGCTCCTCACGAGCCTTCGCAGCCTTCGTCCTCTCAATTGCGCTCTTGGCTCTTCCTACTCCCATTGGTTCACCAGATAAAGCTTCTGCGGCCGGAGAGCCTGTTTTGCAGGGCACAAGGCTGTCCAACATTGATTACAAAACGATTACTTTGGATTACAACGAACGGCTCCATCCCACTAATTATCCGACTACTTCATTGTTTGAAGTCAAGGTGGACGGCGTCGTGGTTCCAATTGTCTCAGTCAGCACAGGCTTAACCAATGTCGAAGTATTGTTGGCGTCCGTTTTAACTGCTGGCCAGAGACTGACTATTTCCTACCTGGCTACAACACCAGTGACTGGCACATCAAACACAGCAGTGCAAGATACGGCTGGCAATGACGCAGCAGCATTTACAGATGAGCCAGTCAACAATTCTTCCAATATTTCGTCGTTGCCCACACCGGTCGCGCCATCAATCGTCCCGGGACCAGAAAGCATTACTGCATCAATTGCTGCTCCAACTTCTGGTGGACAACCCGCGCGCTACCGTGTTTACGCCAGTCCAGGTAATGGTCGATGCGATATCACGGGGGCATCTGGATCATGCGTTATCTCAAATCTCACAGCAGGCGCCGAATACAGATTTTCAGTCATTGCATTCGATAACGTCGGCGGAGCCACGCCTATAGGTGCAGCATCTTCTGCAGTCACGGTGCTAGCAAAAACTGTCGCACCTGTTACCAATATCTCGACCGACACCACTGTGCCTCCAGTAACCACTGATAGCAATGCTCCGTCATGGGATGTGGATCCTGCAACCGAATCTGAAACCGATGAATTCACAGAAGGTTTCTGGCCAACTGCTATTCCAGGCAACATCATCATCACTAACGAAGTTGGTTTCACTGTCGACAAGAAGAACGGCATCAAGCCGAAGATTCGTATGAAGAACTACGCAGGAAAAATCAAGATGACAATTTCTGCAAAGTACAAAGATGGTGCCAAGACCAAGAATTACAAGTGCACCTATGCACCATTTGGTTCAACCAAAAAAATGAAGACTGCAAAGTGGAAGTGGTACACACCAAAGAAGGCGTGCATTCTTCCGAAGGCACTTGTCACCGCCATTCAGACTGGCACGGCAACACTGAATGCAAAGGGTAAGTGGACACGCACGTGGGTTACCAGTGGGAAAAAGGCTCGCCCCGACAAGACGAAGATCAAACCGCGCACATTGAAGTACACAGTGCGGGCAAAGCCTGCTGCTGTTAAGTAACTAGATTCTGCGGCCAATCATGGCGCGCTCAGCGCGCTCCACGAGGTCTGTCATTTCTAATTGCTTAGCGATCGCCGCAAGTTCCTTCGAAGGACCGCGCCATTCCCAATCGTCGACGTTCCCAATGGGTACATCGTCATCAACATCGGTCACCACAGTGGCAACAACTTTGAAGAGATCTGCCATCTCGCGTTGATCTCGCAATGTTGCAGCCAACTTCGCTGCTCCACGCACTGCAACACCATCAGCCGCCCACTGCGCTTCATCATTCGGGATGTCTGCAATGTGTTTGTACTGCGCGAGAACAGTGGCTGCACTCTTTGCACCCCAACCAGGAAGTCCGGGGAAACCATCGGCAGTGTCACCAACGAGACCCAACCAGTCCGCAATGCTCGCCGGACCCACTCCAAACTTCTCAATGATCTTTGCTTCATTAATGATGAGGTCATTTCGTCGGTCGTATTGCACAACACGATTGCCACTCACCATCTGACCAAGATCTTTATCGGGCGTCAGCATCTGCACTTGATCAACACGCGAGTCTGCTGCAGCGCGAAATGCACCCGCAGCTAAACCGTCATCGGCTTCGTACTTCACCATCGGCCACACCGGAATTCCGAGTGCGCGCAAGGCATCTTCCATCACCGGTAACTGATGAAGGATTTCCTCTTCCATGCCATCGGATGTCTTGTATCCGTCGTAGAGATCGTTACGAAAACTTTCAATCACATGATCAACTGCCACCGTGACGTGAGTGGCGCCTCCCGCAAGCAGTTGCAACGTAGAAGTAACAACACCACGCGTGGCAGCTAACGGTGGTGGTGTTGAGTGGCGCACTGCTTGGCCAAAGTGCTGGCGGTACAGCTCATAGGTGCCATCGATGAGGTGAATAATCATGGTGTTTCAGTCTCGCAGACCCGTGGGGATCGACATCTGTGTAGATATAGTTGACCTCGCAACTACTTTTAGGAGCCACACAATGCCTGCAGTCACCGCCGACACATTGACCCTTCCTCGTTACGACGCCCCTGGCCTCGAAGCTGTCGACCGGCCGATTCGCTCACTCACCACTGCCCCGCAAGGTCTTGAGGGTGAAGGCTTCCCCGTGCGTCGTGCATTTGCTGGTTTGCCTAAAAACGTCATTGATCCGTTCATCATGATGGACCAGATGGGCGCCGTTGATTACGCCCCGTATGAACCTCGTGGTACCGACTGGCACCCACACCGCGGTTTCGAAACTGTCACGTACATCATGGACGGCACATTCATCCACCAGGACTCTCACGGTGGAGGCGGCGTCATCACTGATGGCGACACGCAATGGATGACTGCAGGTGGTGGAGTTCTGCACATTGAAACACCACCCGAGAGCATGGTGATTCAGGGCGGCATGTTCCATGGTCTGCAGATCTGGGTGAATCTTCCTGCAAAAGACAAGATGATTCCACCCGCGTATCAGAACCTTGACTCACATTTGGTGAAACTCTTCACCACACCCGATGCAGGCACTCTTGTTCGTCTCATCGCTGGTGATCTTGGTGGCGTCACCGGACCTGGTTCTACACACACGCCGATTGTGATTGCACATGCAACTATCTCCCCCGGTGCGCGCATGGTGTTGCCATGGAATCCGCACTTCAACGCACTTGCACACGGCCTCAAGGGTTCAGGTTTTGCTGGCTCAGAACACATCGCAATGGGCGTTGGTCAAACAGTTGTCTATGGCGCCGGTGACACCATCACGCTTGAAGCATCCGCACATGAAGCACTCGATGTGATTCTCTTGGGCGGTGAAGCCATTGGTGAACCCGTCGAACAGTACGGACCGTTCGTCATGAACACACGTGCCGAATTGCAACAAGCATTCGACGATTACCAACGTGGACGTTTAGGTGTTGTGCCAGCGAATGGCATCACACCATTTCGTGGTCGGTAGACCAGTTCAGCAATTAGCTGACTTGCGTCAGGCCACCATCGACAACAAGAACTTGTCCGGTGATGTACTTGCCGCGCACAAGAGCGAGAGTTGCTTCTGCACAATCATCAGGTGTTGCTGAACGCTTAATCGGATTTATCGCTGCAACACCTGCGTGCTGATTTGCCCAATCCTTTGTCCATGGTGTTTCAACGAGGCCAGGTGCCACTGCATTGAATCGCACTGGGCCGTGGCTCTTCGCCAACAAGTGCGTCATCTGATTCAGTGCAGCCTTTGACATTGAGTACGCAATCGAAGAACCCATCGGGCGCACACCAGCAACTGATGTGATGGTGACGACTTGTCCGTCAGTTGATTCACGCAAGTACGGCATTGCAGCCATCGTGAGATTCCATGTTCCGAACACATTGACATCAAATGTCTTACGAAAGATCTCTTCCGTCAATGAATCAAGATCACCGTGCGGCACAAGTGTTGTCCAACCAGCGTTGTTCACAAGCAAGTCAACTCCACCGAACTTCTTCACCGTTTGTGCAACCAAGTTTTCGCACTGTGCTTTGTCACTGATGTCGGCTTGCACATACATCGATTCACCGGGAAGTGCATCGGCCACTTTCTGACCTGCTTCCACGCTGCTAGCCGAGTTCACAACAACTTTCGCACCAAGTTCGGAAAGGCGTTGCGCAACGCGTTCTCCGATACCGCTTGATGAACCGGTGACGATGGCAACCATGCCTGTTAGTTCGGACATTTCGGACCCCCTGTTTGGTGTGCCCTCATCGTAGAACGGCGAAGAGTGCTCCTGCGATGAGGAAAGGACCAAAGGCAATGTGCGTGCGACGCCCCGCACGACGAAGAACCACAAGTCCCAGAGCAAAGAGGCCGGCTACTGCACATGCCGTCACTACGGCCACCGCCACATGCTCGAGAGACAGCCACCCCGTATAGAGACCCAGCAAAAGACCTAAGCGCACGTCTCCACCGCCTAGATCACCGCGGGACAACACCTCGAGAGTTTTCATGAGAACCCACATGATGACTGCACCCAAAAACATGGTCCCGATAGAGCCTGAGTCATCCGAGACAGCTGCAAGAGTCAGCAATGGGATTGCAATAGCAATCGCCCGATACACAATGCCGCTGGGAAGAAGATGCGTATCAATGTCAATCAACATCAATCGAATTCCCACCAAGATGAGAACACCGAAACTAAGAACAGTGAGATCTTCTGCAAATTGATTCGCAGCTATCCACCACAAGGCAGAGGATGCAGAGACAACTAGCGGGATGACGAGAGAAAACTCAGCGACACGACCTGAGCCAAAGGTTTCCCCTGTTGCTCGTAAACGAATGACATCTCGTTGGGCTTGCAGAACTGCTCGCAGTCCAAACAAGACACCGATGACAGCCCAGACAAGTTCACGCATGAACAGTGTCTAACGACATTTTCTGGAATTGTCCAAGCACCTCAGTGCTTGAGGACGTTTATTCCTGAACGAGTTCGATGAGGGTGCCGAAGCTGCCCTTGGGGTGCATGAATGCAACCGTTGTTCCACGAGAACCTGGGCGAGGAGCTTTGTCAATCGGTGTTGCTCCGGCAGCAATCATTGATGCAAGCGCTTCAGCACAATTGTTCACGCGGTACCCAATGTGATGCAGACCTTCACCGCGCTTCTCAATGGCCTTCGCCACAGGAGAATCAGGGTTCGTCGGTGTAAGCAACTGGATGTAGCTCTCAGCAACCTTCATCAGCACTTCTTCAACACCATCGGACTCCACGACTTCGCGGTGATCAATGGTGGCGCCGAAAGCCTTTTGGTAGTACTCAACTGCAGCTTCGAGATCGCGAACGGCAATTGCAATGTGATCAATTTCTGTCAAAAGCATGATGGCTCTTTTCTGTGAGATGAATTAGCGAGATGATGGATTAACGACGGAACCAAGTGAGCTTGTCAGCAACCTTGGCACGAAGCTCATGGTTGTCAACACCAAGACCTTCTTCAGGTGCCAAACACAAAACGCCAAGCTTTCCTTCGTGCATGTTGTTATGCACTTGGTACGAAGCTTCACCAGTCTGTTCGAGGCTGAACACCTGTGACATCACAGGATGAATCATTCCCTTTTCAATGAGACGATTTGCTTCGTATGACTCTTTGTAGTTCGCAAAGTGTGAACCAACGAGTTTCTTCAAACGCATCCAGAAGTAACGGTTGTCAAACTCCATCATGAAGCCACTGGTTGCAGCACACGTAACGATGGTGCCGCCCTTCTTCGTCACGAACATTGATGCAGCAAAGGTGCTGCGGCCTGGGTGTTCGAACACGATGTCCGGATCTTCGCCAACAAGTGCGCGAATGTCACCACCAAGACGACGCCATTCACTTTCGTTGTGCGTGTTGTCATCGTTCCAGAACTTATAGTTCGCAGTCTTGCGGTTGATGATGTGCTCGCAACCCATCTCGCGAAGGATTGCAGCCTTTTCATCAGAAGAAACAACAGCGACGGGGATTCCACCACCGTTGAGGACGTACTGCAATGCATAGGAGCCAATGCCACCCGATGCGCCCCAGATGAGAACGACATCGCCTTGCTTCATGTTCGCGCCGTTCTTTGACACGAGCATGCGGTAACTCGTTGAGTTACAGAGTGCGCTGACAGCTGCTTCTTCCCATGTGAGGTGAGCAGGCTTTGGCATGAGCTGGTTTGCCTTCACAACAGCAAGATCTGCGAGACCACCGAAGTTTGTCTCGTAACCCCAGATGCGCTGGTTAGAGCCCATCATCGAGTCGCTGTGTGAAGAAGGGTCTTGATCATCAACGTGGTTGCAATGAACTGTGATCTTGTCGCCGGGCTTCCAGTTGCGCACAGCACTACCTGTACGAAGCACAACACCAGATGCGTCTGAACCAAGAACGTGGTAGTCGAGGTCGTGGCGCTTTGCCCACTTGCTCTCACGACCGAGACGGGCAAGTGCACCAAAAGTACTGATGGGCTCGAAAATGCTGCTCCACACTGTGTTGAAGTTGATGCTGGAGGCCATCACAGCAACCACGACTTCGTCAGGAGCCAACTCTGGCAAGGGGACTTCAGCGATATGGATGCTCTTGCGAGGATCCTTGTCCGCACTGGCAATTCCCTCCCACATCTTCTCGTCTTCCTTGCGGACAATCGCCGCGCGGTAGGTGGTGGGCAGTGGAATGGCGGCGAGTTCTTCACCCGATGCACCATTCAGGATGGCTTGGAGGATCTTTTCCATCCGAGTGACGATAGCGAGTTTGGGGGAACTGGAGATATCGGGTGTGGGGGAATTAGCGATAACGAGTTTGGGGGAATCATCTCCTAACCTAAAAAGCCTCGCACCTAGTTCGGGTGCCCCACATTTCGGAGGCATATATGGCCGGTTCATACATCGTCGCAGGAGCACGTACACCCATCGGCAAGATGAGTGGTGCGCTTTCCTCATTTAGTGCTGCAGACCTCGGTGGTTTTGCAATCAAGGCAGCTCTTGAGCGTGCCGGCGTGAAGCCCGAAGAAGTTGAGCACGTCATCATGGGCCAGGTTCTCATGGCTGGCCAGGGACAGGTACCTGCACGTCAAGCTGCGTTCAAGGGTGGCATCCCCATGAACATTCCTTCCATCAACGTCAACAAGGTGTGCTTGTCCGGCTTGAACTCGATCTATCTCGCTGACCAGATGATCGCTTCCGGCGAAGCCGACATCGTGATTGCTGGCGGCATGGAGTCAATGACGAATGCTCCGTACCTCGCACAAGGTGCACGTGGCGGTTTCCGCTACGGCAACACTGAGTTGAAGGACGCAATCGTTCATGACGGTCTCTGGTGTTCATTCGACAATGTCCTCATGGGACTCGGCACCGACAACTACGTCGCTGGCAGTATCACACGTGATCAGCAAGACGAAGCTGCGATGAAGTCAAACGTTCGTGCAGCAGCAGCTATCGAAGCTGGCCGCTTCAATGATGAAATCATTCCTGTCGCTGTTCCACAACGCAAGGGTGATCCAAAGATGGTCACAGTGGACGAAGGCGTTCGCGCAGACACCACGATGGAATCACTTGGTGGTTTGAAGCCAGCATTCGACAAGAACGGCAGCATCACTGCAGCAAACGCGTCACAGATTTCCGATGGTGGTTCAGCAGTCGTCATGATGTCAAAGAAGGCAGCAGAAGCTCGCGGCGTGAAGCCATTGGGCGAAGTTCTTTCGTATGGCATGGTTGCTGGTCCAGACAACGCTTCGTTGTTGCACCAGCCAAGCCGTTCCATCTTGCGCGCACTTGACCGTGCCGGCATGAAGACATCCGACGTTGACTTGTTCGAATTGAACGAGGCATTCGCTGCAGTCGGCATTGCATCGATGAAGGAACTCGGCATCACTGACGAAATCGTGAACGTCAACGGTGGCGCAATTGCCTTGGGTCACCCCATCGGCATGAGCGGCAACCGTCTTGCACTCACCATCCTTCACGAACTTCGTCGTCGTGGCGGCGGTGTTGGTGCAGCTGCACTGTGCGGCGGTGGCGGACAAGGTGACGCCATCATCTTGCGCGCACTCTAAATCTGTAGATGTTCAAAGAGCCACTCAGTCGAGCGATGCATGTCGCCCGCTGGGTGGCTCTTGCATTTCTCATTGGAGTTTTATCCGGGCTTCTTTCAGCTGCATTCATTGAGGCTCTGAACTGGGCAACCGACACGCGGGAGGGCAACAACTGGCTGGTGTTTACATTGCCACTTGCAGGACTTCTTGTTGGTTGTTCGTATCACTACCTCGGTCGCGGACTCGAACGCGGCAGCAATCTCATCATCGATCAAATCCATTCCCGCTCTGAATGGATTCCTCTCCGACTCACGCCGCTCATCTTTGGTGCAAGCGTCGTCTCTCATGTGGCTGGTGGTTCGACTGGTCGTGAAGGCGCAGCTCTGCAATTAGCCGCGGGTGTGACTGACCCCATCAGCAAAAGGTTGGGTCTGAACCCAGCAGACCGCTCCCTCATGTTGATCGCCGCAATTGCTGGCGGATTCGGATCTGTCTTTGGAGTACCTGTTGCTGGTGCTGTCTTCGCCTTAGAAGTGCAACGTGTGGGCCGGGTTCGTTACGAAGCGCTGGTGCCAGCATTCGTTGCAAGTTTCGTGGGAGACGCAGTGGTGCGCGGACTCGGTGTGTCGCACACGCACTATCCCGTCATGCCAAAGGTTGCATGGTCAGTTTCCATGGCATGGAAGGTCATCTTGTTCGGAGTGATTGGTGGCCTCATCGCAATGCTCTTTGTGCATCTCACACATTTCATCAAGGACACTCTCAAGAAATACGTCGCGTGGTACCCAGCACGTCCTGTCATCGGCGGTGTTCTTCTCACCATCCTCATTCTTTCTTTCGGATGGCGCGACTACTCCGGACTTTCTATTCCACTCGCTCTTGAAGCGATGAATGGATCAGTTGCAGGACAATGGGGCAGCAAGTTGCTGTTGACCTCCATCACGATTGGTTCAGGATTCGTCGGTGGTGAGTTCATTCCGCTGTTTGTGATTGGCGCATTGGCCGGCGCAAGTTATGCACACATCATGGGAGCCAATGTTGTGGTGTTCGCAATCATCGGTTCCATCACGGTGCTAGCCGGGGCAACGAATACCCCACTTGCGTGCACCATCATCGGCATCGAGCTGTTCGGCGGGCAGGGCCTCACATTTTTCGCGCTTGCGTGTGCTGCTGCGTATGCAACAAGTGGTCATACCGGCATCTATCACGCGCAACCTGTGAGTGCTCACAAGTCGGGTGTTACTAGTTAGCTCTACGGGTCAAGCCGGCGACGATTGCCGAACGCACGACCAAGTGTGACTTCATCGGCGAATTCAATGTCTCCGCCCACGGGCAAACCACTTGCTAATCGACTGACGGTGACGCCCAGTGGATCAAGCAAACGGACGAGATACATCGCAGTGACATCACCTTCGGTGTTGTTGCTCGTGCACACAACAACTTCTGTAATGCCTTCGGGCTTGATCCGCGCAATGAGCTCTCGTACTTTTAAGTTCTCTGGGCTGACGCCTTGTAGCGGATCAATGAGACCCAGTAGTACGTGATAGCGACCGCGGAACTCGCCAGTACGTTCTAACGCTGCGATATCGCGCGAGTCTTCGACAACACACACGATGGATGTTTCACGCTTTGCATCAGTACAGATACTGCACAACTCAGCATCTGCCAAGTTGAAACAACGATCACAGAATCGCACACGTTGCTTCGCTTCGATGATTGCGCGAGCAAGACGAGCAACATCTTCATTTTCAGATTTGATGAGGTGAAGCGCTAAACGTTGTGCACTACGTGGCCCAATGCCTGGCAAGCGACCTAACTCGTCAATGAGCATCTGCACTGGCGGTGTATACGGAGAAGCCATAGTTCTTACTGCGCTGAGGTGTCGTCGATGACAACACCATCGGGGAAAGAGTCTTGCAACGCAGCGAGCACAGGATCAATCGCGTCATCGACAGCGGTTGTTTCCTTCATATCAATCTCTGCGTATGGATCATCTTCGACAACCTTGTCGATTGTCTTCGTCTTCTCTTCTACTACTGGAGCAGATGGTCGTTCGATTCCGGATGTGGGATCAGCTTGCGTGAATACCACGGTGCAACTCAGGCCACATACTTTCTTCACCGCATCAACAACAGCTGCCGACTGATCTTGTGCACGCTTCAAAGGAGTATTGGCGGGCAACTTGATGGTGAGTTTCTTGCCGTCAAAAGACTCAACGATTGCTGGCTTAAAGATTGCTTTCGGGAGGCCCTTCATAGCGTCGGTCACCTGCGGCCACATCTGCGCCGGGTCTCCTGTTGCTACAGCAACCGCAGGTACTTCCACGGCGCCACTGTCGTCGCGCGCCTCATCCACATCTTTTGTAACTTCGGCTGGCGCCGCTGTGGCCTGGGTGTTCTTTGAAGAAGCCGGCGCTGGTGTTGGCGCAGTGTTCTTTGAAGAAGCCGGCGCTGGTGTTGGCGCAGTTGGGTCTTTGGGTGCGGCGTGAGCAGTGTCTGCTGCTTCACCGTTTGCACTTGTGCCAGGTGAAGTGGCGGGCATCTGCTCTACAGCCGCACTACCAGTGGCTGCGCCGACAGCAGCGCGGCCACCAATTTTTGCACGACCTGTCGCAGGGTTCAGCGGCGCTGGCGGCAATGCAGCTGCGACACCTTGTTCCTTCAACTGCTTCACAGCTTCTTCAAGTTGCGAGATACGTGCGAGCAAGTTTTCTGTGCTGTCGTCAAACGATGGTGCTGCAAGTTGTACGACTGCAACCTCTAACAACAAACGAGAGTCGGGCGCATGACGCATCTCCACCATCGTGCTGCCGAGTACTTCCATGATGCGAACAATGCGTTGCACGCCGAGCTCACGTGCATATCCGTTGAGTTCGGCAAGTCGAGCCTGAGGCAGTTGCACTAGTTCTGGCGACATGATGGACAAGAAGCAGTTACGCATGAGTCGCACAATGTCTTCGGCATATGTGTGTGCATCGCGGCCTTGCTGCATCGCGCGAGCAACTGCAGCCAACGCTTCACCGTGATTGCGATCAACAATTGCTTTCACAATCTCTTCGGTGTGCTGAGCATCCTCTGGCTCGCCACCACCAGCAGCAACAAGTTCAAGTGCCGACAATGTGTCGCGAGCACTTCCGCCGCCTTGGCGAAGAACATGGGCAATGCCTTCATCATCAACATCAAGTTCAGCTTTTTCAATAACGAACCGGACGTACTTCTCAAGCTGGTCAATAGGCAGCAAGTGGAACTGCAGATGCTGTACGCGACTGCGAATCGTTTCTGACACTTTTTGCGGATCGGTTGTTGCCAACACAAACACAACCTGTGCTGGTGGCTCTTCCAGTGTCTTCAACAATGCGGCTTCGGCAGCACGGGTGAGCATGTGGACTTCGTCAAGAATGAAAACACGATGACGACCAGGGCTGGTCAGCGCGGCTGCCTCGATGATGTCGCGAATTTCCTGAACACCGTTATTGCTGGCAGCGTCCAATTCCAGAACGTCGTAACTGGTGCCCAACTCCACTGCCTTGCAGGAATCACATTCACAGCAGGGTTCGCCTTCGACGGGGTTCTCACAGTTCAGAACCTTGGCCAGAATTCGGGCGGTGGTGGTTTTACCGGTACCACGAGGCCCTGAAAACAAATAGGCCTGGCCTTCGCGCCCATTAATGACGGCATTACGCAAAGCCCGCACAATGTGCTCCTGGCCATACAGCTCGGAGAACTTCCGTGGACGGAAGCGACGGTAGAGGGACTGTGTTGCCATTGGTGTGACCCTACCAATGAGGTGCATCGGGGGGCTGTGTGTGCCATCGTTGAACACTTCAACGGCGTGCCGACTGGCTACCGTTTTCTCAACCCATGCGTCGCTTCCTCCCCTTCCTCCTCGCCTTCTTTGGTGCCATTGTCCTCGGCACCGGAACCGCTCATGCCGCAGGGGACAATTCCATCGATACCTCCACCCCTGGAAATGGCGAGACCATCACCCTCGCGCCCACCCAGATTCAATTGCGTTTCACCGCCCCGGTCGGTGGCGCAGAGGCCGTCGCGCAAATGGGTCTGGTTCTCACATGTGATAGCCGCATCATCAACCTCAGTGCACCTCAACTCGCAGCCGATGGGCTCACTGTCTCAGCGGCACTCACGCAACGCCTCTCAAATGGCAATTGCACTGTCACGTGGACATTGCCTGACACCAGCGCCGGTACTTACAGCTTCACATCGGCAGTTGATGTCACCACCACCGTGCCTGCCGCTAATCCCGGAAACACGACACCAACAATCCCTGGTGTTCCTGGTGAAGAAGCAGCGGTGTCAGAGCCACGCCTCGGCGGTCCCATTGGGCTCGTGCGGTGGATTTCTTTCTTCTTCACATCAGCACTCTTTGGCGGATTGATCTTCATCAAGATCGCCTGGCCTGAAGGTGTTGAGTACCCAGTGTGCGAAAAGTATTTCCGGCAGATCAGCATTCTTGCGATTGCATCACTTGTTCTGTTGATGATGCTCATGTCAGCACGTCAAGCGGGAACAGGAATCGGTTCGACCATCTCGCCAACATCATGGGGTCCACTATTTGAAACGAACGATGGCCGTGCGTTGGTGCTTCGCTTTATTGCAGTGTGTGGCCTTGCATATTTTGCGTGGATCACAGAACGCATCAACTTTGAAAACTTGGTGATGCCGAGCACCATCGCATTGCTGTTCTTTGCACTTTCTTTTGGTTTTGATCGCACAGGCGGTCGGTATGCCGCGCTTGGCGTCTTGCTCTCTGTATCGCACATGGCATTGGTCGCAACTTGGGTCGGTGCTATCGCAATTATCTGGCGTGTTGTTTTATACGGACCTGGTAGTAACGACCTTGTTCACGCACTTCGTGGTTGGAGCCGCATTGCAAACCTTGTGATGGTGGGCATCATCGTCACTGGCGCTATTCAGGTGTACCGCATTGACAATTTCAGCCTCATCAATAGCGGACATGGTCGTGTCATTCTCTTGAAGTCGTTAATTGTTGCTGCACTTATTTTTGTTGACAACACAGTGCGTCAATTTGTGTTGCGTGGTTTACAACGTGCAAAGTCGCTGAACGAAAAAGTTGTCTACCGACTCAAGCGTCCCGTTGGTTTCCAGTTATCAATCACCATTGTGATTCTTGCGCTTTCATCGTGGCTCCTTTCAATGCGCCCGCCATATGTTTTGCAAGTTGATAAAGGTCCGCGTGTTGACTACGCCATCGTGCAAGATCTCGAAGGAGCCGACAATTTCCATGTGCGTGTCTCCATCACACCTGGCAACATCGGTGCCAACAGAGTTCTGATCGAACTCTTCGGACCGTCACGTATTCAAAAATTCACTGTGAAGTTCACACCCGAGAATCCGAACTACTCCGGTTTCACCATCAACGTGCCGATCACTCGGCCGGGTGCTGCGTTGGTTGCCGAAGACTCCGGCATGTTGCTACGAGCCCCGGGTAACTGGAAGATGGAAATCAACGGAGTCACCACCATCGGTGAACTCAAGACACTCACGTCTCAGTTCGTCATCGCCGATGGGGTCACCGTGATCACCACCCCTAAGCAAGGTCTCTCCCCCGCCAGCACCACCGCGGTTCCAGCAACCACTGTGCCCCCAACGCTTGCGCCCACCA
>JAJTFJ010000004.1 GCA_021298435.1 Ilumatobacteraceae bacterium | reverse complement strand
TTACGAAGGCAGCGAGCTTCTCGATACGAACATCTGAGTTCGCTCAGTCGTTAGGTCACCTCTATGTCTGCTGACCTTCTTGTCTACAACGCGCAATTAGTTGCAACAGTTGATGCAACGCGTCGCGAAATTCCTGGTGGTTGGATTGCAATCACCAATGGTCTGATTTCTGGCGTTGGTTCTTCAGTTGATCCAATGCCTGATGCGACGCAACGTATTGATGCCTCTGGTTGTTTAGTAACGCCAGGTCTCATCAATACGCATCACCACTTGTACCAAAACCTCACTCGTGCGTATCCGCCGATGACTTCGTCGCCGCTGTTTGGTTGGTTGCAGACGTTGTATCCGTTGTGGCGTGCGTTGAATGAAGAAAGTGCGCATGTTTCTGCATGGATTGGTTTGGCAGAACTGGCGCTCTCCGGTTGCACCACTTCGACTGATCACTTGTATCTGCATCCACGCAACGGCGGAGACTTGCTGACCGCAGAGATTGCTGCTGCACAAGATTTAGGAATTCGTTTCCATCCGACGCGTGGTTCGATGTCGTTGTCACAAAAAGATGGTGGCCTGCCGCCTGATGATGTAGTGCAAGAAGATGATGAAATTCTTGCGCTGTCACAAGTTGCAGTGGAACGTCATCATGATCGCTCGTTTGGTGCAATGACACGTATTGCGCTTGCGCCGTGTTCACCTTTCAGCGTCACCAAAGACTTGATGATTCGTTCTGCAGAACTTGCAGAGAAGCTTGATGTTCGTTTACACACTCACTTTGCGGAGAACGCAGAAGACGATGATTTCTCAATTGCGACTTTTGGTTGTCGTCCCTTTGAGTACTTGAAAGAAGTCGGTTGGTTGAGCAACCGCACATGGGTTGCGCATTGTGTGATGCCTAATGATGAAGAGATTGTGCAGTTGGGTGCCGCTGGTATTGGCGCTGCGCATTGCCCGTCATCGAACATGATTCTCGCGTCAGGTATTTCGCCGGTTGTTGATCTTCGCAAGGCGGGTGTGCACGTGGGGCTTGGTGTTGATGGTTCTTCAAGTGCCGACTCTGCATCGCTGTGGTTGGAAGCACGCACTGCAATGTTGTTGGGCAAGTTGAAGAGCGGTGCCGATGCAGCAGACGCGCGCATGGCATTGGAAGTCGCAACGATTGGTGGAGCTGGATGTTTAGGCCGACTTGGTGAGATTGGTCAAGTAGTAGTTGGCCAAGTAGGTGACCTTGCGATCTGGGACTTGACTGGCATTCAATTCGCCGGCGCAATTGCAGACCCTGTTGAAGGGTGGTTGCGCTGTGGACCCACTGGCGCGCGCGACACCATCGTGCATGGCAAGGCTGTTGTGCGTAACGGACAACTAGTGAGCACCAAGGTGGAAGAGATGATGAAGTCCCACACCAAGCTTGCTGCTGAAATGCAACAGCTCAATAAGTAATTCTGAAAGATCTGTTTTGTCCCTGGTGTGTGCAGAACACACCAGGGACGTAGAACAGTCTTAAGCAGATTTAGGCGTTGCTAGCTCCGATGGCCGCACCAATAATCATTCCGATGATCAATCCAGCGATTGCTACAAATGTGGCGACACGGCCAAGCTTGTTCCCTTTAGACCAGGAGACTGCGCCGAAAACGATTCCCAAAATTCCAAACAACGGCGGGACGATCAAGAAAGCAATGATTCCGCAAACAAGTCCAGCAATAGCTAATCCTTGAGCTGGTTTTGCATTTGATGGCTGTGGAGCTGCTGGTGGTTGGTAGTTCATATTTCCCCCTGATGGTGTTTCGTTCAAGCTCTAAGAACTAAGAAAACAAATGTAAAGCATTTGGATTCGATTTACCTAAATTGATGTTAGATCGTCATCCCTGATTTGATGACACGTGATGTGATGATCTTGTCCATCAGGCGCTCGTTTTTTTGGTCCCAGAGTGGCCACAGGTAATCGAGAATTCCGAAAAGGCTCCCAGTAATGGCGTTGAGCAATGAGAAAACGAATTCGCGAAGGAAGCAACGACCTGCGCCAAGCGGCAGTCCTGTTGTTGAATCGACAAGAGAGATTCCCATCTGGGCCTTCCCAATTGATTGGCCTGTCTTGCCTTCTTTGAAGACCTTGTTCCAGATACCGATGATGAGACCGGCGAGAGGGCCCAGAATCATGAGTAAAACTCCGAGCCCCACACTGGCTTCACTCACTGCTACTGCAAAACCAATGGTAAAGACCGCTGCGCCAATCCCATATGACATGAGTAGATCGATGAGTAGTGCGCCAACGCGCCTTCCGTATGTTGCTGGTGTCATTTTTCTTCTCCAATGAACTGTTCCGTCTCGATATTAGGGAATAGAGCAACATGAGTTATTCAAATAGAGAGTCATTGAGTGAATTTGACCTCAATTGGTTGGTCTAGGGTCATTTGATATGTGGGTTCTTTCGGTTGTTGTCCTTGCTATTTCCTTATTGTTTGGCACACATCAGTCGTTGCCGCCAGAGGTCGTGGATTTTTTATATTGGCTAGCGCCCACTGATGGATCGCCTTCGGCATCGCTCGTTGCTGCAGGTTTTGCGGCCGGAGTTGTCCTTGAGGCCTCGCCTGCAAAGTTGCTGTTTCGCTATTTCTCAACAGCTGTGCACGAGTTGGGGCATGCCTTCATGGCTGGTGCCTTGTTCGCAAGACCAAAGACAATCCTCATTCACCCAAGCTCATCAGGCTTAGCGACTTTCGAGTTGTCCCCCAATTGGGGTCGATTCCGCAGTTTCTTGGTGTCGGCTGCTGGCTATCCGGCCCCGAGCATTGCGGCCTTGGCTGCGATTCAAGCCGTCCAGTTGGGACATTCCCAGGCATGGGCAGTCTTTTCCATGGCGGTACTGGCTATCGCGATTGTCCTATTAATACGTAACTTCTGGGGTTTCATCTGGACGACCGGAGTTGTTGTGGGCTCATATTTCGTCTTGAAGATGGTGTCTGCGGAATGGGTAGGGGTCGCAGTGGCTGGAATCGCCGGCTTTCTGGCCATGAATGGCATTGAATTTGCCCAGATTCAGCGACAGTTAGTGCGTCAAGCCCCTGGTAGTGGGGTGGATGCCGAGGCCATTTCACATGTGACCGGCCTGTCTCCACGGCTAGTTGCATTAGGGCACTTATTGGCGTGTATGGGAATTAGCGGTGCGGCGGGTTACTTCGCCATTCAGCCGTACTGGTCCGAGATTCAGAATTGGGCCACAAACCTCTTATAAATAGGTATCGACGAACCAAAGCAGTCTGCATTCGGATTTCCCCAAATAAGGCTTCAGATGGGCAGAAAAGGGGCATGTCTGGCAAAGAGATGGCTTTAGGCAACTTTGTGAAGCTATAGGAAACTATTTGGACAAATGTGGCTGTGACATAAATACCGAACTACTGTCGGAAGAGATTTGCAAGGGGCAAGTTGTTTACCGGGGGTAGAGCAGTGGCTGATTGGATGAACGACGGCTTTGCTATTCAGGCCGATAGTCCCGATGAGATGGTGTACCCACCGCGGGTGTTGTTTGGAATTGCTGCAGTTGTCGTTGTTGCCTCGATTGTTCAGCTGGTGCCGTCGTTTGACCATCTCTTCGGATACATCACCGCATTAGTAGGTGCTTCTCTTGGGGGAGTTGTCGCCGTCATCGATCAAAAGAGACGCGCGAATTCGAACTACATCAACTTCAATTGGTTTTCAATGAGCCTCAAGGCAATACGTTATTTTGCACTCGCAGCTGCTGCAGGAAACATTGCGTATCTAGCCATCGATGCTTGGCAGGGCAAGGGAATTATCTGATGAGGACAAAATTATTCTCACTTGGAATCGCCTTTTTCCTAGTTGCGACAACTGGAGTTTTCTCAGCCAATGCGCTCTCCTTGGTTCCTGAGTCAGAGCCACAGCCTTCGATCACCAGTTGCATTGCGAAGCATCACAGACTTGAAGCACTCATGGTTGTCGATGAGTCGGTCAGTTTGATTCGAGCCAAAGGTCAGAATGGCAAAATTTTGCCTGGCACCGACATGAATGATGACAGAGTGACAGCGCTCAAGGCCGTCACTCAGGTGTTGCTCGACAAAGTAAACGACATTGATCCGAAGCGTCGCACGGAAGTATCTGTTGCATTATCAGGCTTTGGAAATGGATATGTGCCACACCAAAAATGGATGGACTTAACGTCTTCGTCTTCAACTGATTTTCTAGAAGAGATTGATAAGCAATCGAAGAGAGAAACTTCTCAGTACACGCGATATCACCTTGCGTTAGAAGGTGCCTTGAAAACCTTCTCCGAGAAGGAATCCGAAAATGGGGTCACCTGTCGCTTATTGATTTGGTTCAGCGACGGACAGCATGATGACAATGATTCTGGCAAGGTGATGAGCTCTGCAGAAGAATCTCAAGTCAAAAAAGCCATTTGTGGCGAAAATGGTTTTGCCGACAGGCTGCGTCTTCAAGGTGTGTATACGGTCGCTGCTGGGCTCAACGAAAACGAGAGAGCTCTTGGCTTAATGAAATTGGTCTCACAAGGCAATGGCGATATCAAGTTAAAGAACGAAACCTTGAATTCCTGTGGAGTTGTGAAGCCAGAGGGTCGATTCGCGGTGGCATCCGGTGCTGGCGATCTTGTTGAAACTTTGGTGTCTTTAGTTGAGCCAGATGTAGGAACTCCTAACACACAGCCTTGTACAGATGAGAACGAAGTTGAGGAAGAGTGCTCGCAGATTAGTTTCGTTGTGGGCAGTGAAGTCTCACGATTCACGTTATTCGTGGATCGAAATGATCAAGACGTAGTTGCGACTCTTTATTCTGATCAACTCGGAGAGACAAAGCTTTTTGCAAAAGTTAGTGATCCCAATATTGAACAAACTCTTTTGTCTGATAATGGTGCCTATGTCCGCGTCAGCAGGAAACAGGACGGCTTGATTAATGGGCGATGGACGCTGAAGTTCAGGGGAGAGAACCATGCTCAAGCACGGGCGCTCGTCCGATTTGTTGGTGAAGCAACCGTCAACCTCACATCGGTGAAACCAGACGGAACCCGCGGTACTGCAAAATCGATCGATCGCTTTGAAACAGAGTTACTTCGAGTGGGCGTAACTGCTAAGACTGGTGGCGCAGTGCTTGAGGGCGCGCGACTTGAATTCAAAACACGAGACGGTCTCGTTGAGTTGCAGAGTTATTCTGAAGCGGGAGCACTTGTGATCCCGGCTGACGAACTTCAAAGGGTATTGAGGAACAACCCTCAACTCAAAGATGCCTTAGAGGTTGAGCTCATTGTGACCCCATTAGGTTCAGTTGAAGGAATCACAGACCCTAAAACAGGAAGAAACATGCCAATTGATTTTGGTGAATTTCCATCTAAGTTGCGAATCACGAATGGATCTGGGTTCCCTGAATATCTTGGACTTGATCGAAGCATCGAGGGAGTTGATGCAACGGGGCATCCAATCTTTAAGGGAACCAACAAGAAAACTGTTGGGTTCAAATTCAAAGGTGCCAGCGCAAGTGACTCTGTCGTTACGTTTGATACCGAGCTGAAGAGCGATATCGGACTGAAGTTCGTCTCTGGACAAAAGTGTGAGGTTAAGAAAGTTGTTGAGACTACGTGCACTCTTGAGCTGAAGCCGTCTAGAGAGTCAAATGGATCACATCCTGCTGTGGCAAAGATTACGAGTTCCGTCAAGGACTCCTCTGAAACTCAAATTGGTGAAATTCCACTTGATTTAGAGACTCTGTTGCCTAATGACACATCGCGTGGAATCAAAACAGCATTGCTATTAATATTGGCGTTCCTTGTGATCCAAGGTGCACAAAGGTTCTTCTTTGCATGGTTGATTTCAAGGTATGCCCCCTTGAGCCCGACGGCACGCCGAGTCCGGCTTGATGTAACGGTGGATACAAGTGGTCAGATTTCGATAGTGAATCGTTTAGAGATACCGGTCAGTGACGAAAGTTTCACTTTCGACAATGTTGAATCCACCCTCGGTTTTGATGCTTTTGGGTACTCCTTCAAGTGCTCCCCAACGCGTACTTTTCTTCATTCAACGTCCTCGCCGAATGGACAGGTTTCTCGGGATGGTCGACACGTAATTGGCAGTGGTGGATTGATTACTTCAAAGAATGAGACAACTGCAGTGGGCCTTGTTGACCTCGCATTGAGAGGGCAATGGATTCTTGGTGTTGATTTGTCCGAGGCACAATCCCTGGTAGGAGGGTCCACTGCAATAACGGCTGAGTTGATTGCATTTTTGGAGCCTTACGAAAAGAAATCACGTGATGATCAGATGGGAGAACTTGAATTCACCATCGCATCAAGCAATCTTGGTCAATATCTGGCCTTGCTAATTGACAACTTGAACTCCAAGGTAGAAGTGGAACCGGAAGTCCTCATTGATGGTGGCGATGTTTTTGTTGCGTCTAATGATGATGACGTCTTTGGGTCTGGGGTCTCAGTTTTCAATTCACCAACTTTGGCCGAGAAAGAATCTACGAAGAGTTCTCGTAGTCGAAAGAAAAAGAGAAAGGACTCAGACGATGGTGGCGATGTCCCACCATTTGCTGTTCCTTCAGACGATCCATTCGCATAAGTTCAAATAGAAATAAAGGGAGATAGACATGCTTAGGCCAATCATTATGATCGGATGTGGCGGATCAGGACAGAAAGCTGTCCGTTATGTCCGTGATGCAGTACGCCGTCGTTTAATTCACGCGGGATGGGAAGATGGGGTCCCTCGTGCTTGGCAATTTATCGGTATTGATACGTTGACTGATCAGGAAGATGCGTCAATCCCATTTCTTCCTAACAATGACTATGTCAGTGTTTCATTGCAATTCAACAACTACCAAGACCTCAATGCAGCCTTGGAAGCAAAATTCGGTCTCAGGGGACAACAGCCTGAAGCATTCAATGATCTCATTGGATGGCGTCCAAATCCTAGACAAGTCAATGTGCCGCTGAAGGATGGCGCAGCTCAGTTGAGGGCAGTAGGTCGTTCAGCTGGTGTTCTCGCGCTCCAAGACAATGTTCGTGATCGAATTGTTCACGCCTTTGGACAGTGCGCTGCAGGTGGTCCAGAACTCGTGGAGATCTCAAAACGATTGGGTGTGGATGTTCCGCCGGGAACGCCGACGCCTGCTCCGATGGTGCTCGTTGTCGGCTCTATGGCAGGTGGTACGGGTGCTGGAATAATGTTGGATGTAGTTGACCTTGTTCGCCGCAGCCATGTTGATGGCGCGTTCCCTGTGATGGTCGCATTCACACCTGACATCTTTGGCTCTGTACAAACCGACATGATGACTGCAAACTCAGCAGCATTTATGTCTGAGATGCTTTCGGCCTACTGGGACGATGAAGCAACAGATAGTGCTCTCATCCCAGCGAATGTTGCAGTGAATACTCGTGGACCTCACAGCGTTTTCGTTATTGGACGAAGAAATATTGATGGTCTCGATCTTGCAGATTCTAAGAACGTGTACCGTGCCGTAGGTGAAGCATTGGCGGCAGTGACGACGTCGTCACAAGTACAACAAAGTTTTCATAACTTCATTACGGTCAACTGGGCAATGGCTGCTCCTGCAAATGCAGGAGGATATGGATTTAAAAACCACGACTCTTCAATGAAGGGTGTTGCATCATCGTTTGGAAGTTCAACAATTTCGATTGGTCGTGATCGCTTTCGTGACTATATGCAGAAGCTTCTGCATCGCTCAGTTATTGAACATCTTGTCGTTGGATTTGAGGCAGCTGCTGTTGCCAATTTCGGAGAGACCGAGGCCAAGTCCATGGCGATGCCTGCAAAAGTTGCTGAATTGGCTAGAAGAAATTCAGACAAGTTCATGGTTGACTGCGGCTTAACACTTCAGCAAATTGGTGATGCTTTTGTGTCGAACAATGTGATGAAGGCCCAGCTTGGCGAGGTTTCGAACTTGATTAAGGCTCCTTTCCAGGCGGCCCAACAACAAACGGGACAGATTTGGCTCAATACGATTATCGCCCAGGCTCAACAAAGCAAGGTCTCAAGCAAGCAGAAAGCTGATGCCGAAGTAAATGATCGTCTGCAAAAATGGTCATCTGAGGTTTATCGAAGTGTGCTCCGCACAACTACTGAGTTTTCAGCAAGTCTGAGTATTCCAGTCGTCCTGTCCCTGATTGAGATTGCTCGCGCAGAAGCCATGAAAACTGCATCTGAATTGCGAGAGAAGGCCAAGAACGACCGGACTGACGCGGCAAATGCTGAAGCCAAGGCTAGAACGCACCTGGCTAATCAGAAAGGATCAATTAGCCTCTCTTCCGGTCCGGTTCAAGAGACGGTAAACGACATTTCAAAGTCGATTGTCTGGGAATGGTCGGCTGGAGTCCGTGAGAAATTGGCAGCAACACTTGAGTCAGCTGCCTCTTCAATGCTTGCGAGCATTGAAGGTGGACTTCGTCAGGCCAACGGTCGCATAAATGCGATGATGACACCGCAGGATGGTAAGGCTCCGATTATCGCGACTTGGCCAAGAAACACAAATGAAGTTCCTGCTTCATTTGCCCCTAGCCCAGTTGAGTTTTATCTTGAGGACTATTCCACCTGGCCACAACGTGCGAAGGAACTGATTAACCGCTCACTTGGTAATCGCCAAGGTCTTCCGATTGATCCAGTTGAAGCAGCACGTACCTTGATTATTCGTGGCGGTTTTGGAGGAACAGGAACTGGCCAGGCTGTTAACCCATTGATTTGGGGCGAAGGTCATGGTTCTGAACCTGAATGGGAAGCCGGTCATGTTGTCTCGATCAAGGTTGATGATTCGATTGAAGGCCTTGGTGAAAGAATTGATGCTTGGCTAACACGGCCTGCGACCGATTTGAGCAGGGTGCTCGCCGAAGGCCTTGGAACCTATTTGGACACAACGGATCCTCTAACGAAAGCTCCAGTTGCGGACCACCACCAGCGCCTGACAGCGTTCAGGACTCAATTGCAGCTAGCGCTGAAGCAATCTCGACCCCTTGTGGAGATTAACCAAGCAATGAATGCAATTGTGCATCCGAACAAGCTCTCATATTCATTGAATATTCAGGGCTTCCCATTCGGAGTAGGCCATCCTGCACGAGAAGTCACTGAAGAAATCATCCAAGGTTTCCTGAGTACCGCTGAGTCTGTTGATTGGGCATTCACAGCGGCTGAAGCAGAATCGGTTTTGATCTCGAATTTCCTTGAGTATCCAGTGAGCCCTAGTGTCCTTATGTCGTTCACCCAACCTTTTGCGAGTGCCCTTAACAACTTTAATGAAGGTTTACTGCAAGGTGCATTCTGGCAGTGGCGTCGTGCACGAATCTTGGAGAATTTTGTTCCATTGCCAGACACCTTGCGAGTAGCTGCAATTCGTGGATTCGCCGTTGCACGCGCATTAGGAGTTATGTCTCTTGAGACGAGAAGCCAGAATGTAATTGCTGACCGCGATGGAGACAAATTGTTCCCAAAGTGGTTGCTCACTCCTGCAGATGGCAACAACTTGCTTCCAGCTCTTCTTGAGGCAATGGTTCTAACTTTTGCAGAAGCCTCGACTAAGGGCGACAAAGCATTTGAAGCTTACGGTTCACTTATTGAATATGGAACAGGTGCATCAGTTGTGGGCGAGTTCAGTGTCGGTGGGGTTCTAAAGCATTTCCTTGAAAACGGTGATTATGACGGAGTTCGAGTTGTAGATAGCAATCGCGCTGAAGCTGTAAGTGGATTTGATATTGCAACACGAGCTGCCGCCGTCATTGAATACTTGCAAGGGAATATTGATCGATTCGAAGATCTTGAGAGAACTAAGCCTGATGCTCAAAGTTGGAGGAATCAGACTGGAACAGTGGAGCCTGTCGATACCTTGACTAGAGAATTACTTCGGGATATGAAGACTGCGTACATTGAAGTCCGTGAAGCCGTCCGCAAAGCAACGCAGCAGAAGAAGACTGTTGCATGAGCAAGCGATTGGTCATTCTCCTTGGAGAATTTGATTCAAAAGAACTGGAATGTCGCAACATTCTTGAGGAGTGGTCTGGCGCTGGTCTTCTGGATTCTGTTGCTTGGTGTGACGTCGCACATAAAAATCAGTCAAGACCAATGGTTCGTGTCCATGATGAAGGGCGCATTAACGATATTGATTTATTCGAGCTTCTTGTATCTCGAATCTGGGATCATGTATCAGTTGTTGCAGTAAGACAGAGCGAATTGGATGGTCAGTCACCTGATCGTTTTGAGAATGAGACAAAACTTCTCCGTCTGATTGAAGAAGCATTTGACGAGCATCGCGCTCTTGATTTCAATTGCATGACTGTTTCGGTGGCTGCCACTCAAGGATTAAGAAAAGCAGCTTTTGACCCAACTTGGCGATTGCATGTTCTTCAGGAACCAGTTGTTCGAATCGATGACAAGGTAGCCGCTCAACCAATCTGGGATGAGCAAAAACCTCTGCTAGTCCTATTGCTGGGTTTGGCTTCGGCAGGTGGTTTTATATGGCAGAACCGTCCTTTGATTAGCGAATTGGTCGATCCGTCTCTAGGTAGTGGTCGCCCACTTCGAGTAGGTCGCGCATACATTCGCGTAGTGAGTGCGGGGCGCCTAACTGATGAAATTCTTGCCGGTGCTTTTCCTGCATCAGGGCCATGGTCAATTCCCCCTGATGTGGCTAATGCAAGGGCAGTTCCACCAGGGACGATTGTTCCTGATTCGGTTTTGAATTCACTTACCGAGACTGGTGGCTTTAGAAATAGAAATTGGTCTGCTCCAAAGGGGACAGGACGAAAACCTCATGGAATTATTGAGGGAATCAAGCTCTTCTTCAAAGAATTTGTGGGTGCATTAAAAGGTATTCCTTATGCACTTGTCAGCAAGATAAAGAGTGAAATGGAAGACTGGGTCACGAAAGTAACATTCGGACGAGATTCCTCAATTCTTCTCAAATTCGATCCTCATTCAGATGTTCTTGAATTGGATGAAGTCCTCGGTGCCATCAAGTTTTTGGATATTGGCGTAGATGTTGATCCAATTGGCGACCCTGCCCCTTGGCAAGTCTTACAGCAAGTGGCGCTCAGCTCTGTTGACGGAGGCCGTTTTCCATCTTCAGTCCAAGTACCTACATCTGGTCCAAACAGACTTGTTTTCACCGATCCTGCCGCGATTGGGCCGAGTCCGGATGACTCTGATTTTGTGGTGACAGAATTTGAGAAAAACTTATTGGGTCTGAAGGATGCAAACACTGTTATCTCACCAATGGATGTGGAGAGCGCACATGCACTTCAAACTCGATTAACTGCACTAAGGCGTGATATTGAAGCGAAAGACGAGAAGAAAGCTTCAACGAGTAAAGCCAAGGCTGATGCAACCACAGATGTACCAAAAGTTGCAGTGAAGAAAAGTCGAAAGCAGCGCCGACTTGAAAAAAAGGCTGCTAAAAAGGCAGTAAAGAATGCAAAAAAGAATGGGCTAGTTCCACCCATTAATTCC
This sequence comes from Ilumatobacteraceae bacterium, assembly GCA_021298435.1. GTDB lineage: Bacteria > Actinomycetota > Acidimicrobiia > Acidimicrobiales > Ilumatobacteraceae > UBA2093. Next base: position 66,946 of record JAJTFJ010000004.1, on the reverse strand, counting down.
ACTGTTGAGAAGCTGCCGGAAACGCCTACCGCAGAGAATGACAAATCTGATGAAGATATTTCTACTTCGTTGGATAGCTCTGATGCAGAGAAGACTCCAGATTTAGGGAGTGTTGAACAGGACGCCGCACCGGTCTCAACTCAAGGTCGACATAAGCCAAGTCATCCTGATTTCCGCCCGGAAGAGTACGTAGCACTTTGCTCGTTTTATCAAGGTGACCGAGCAGATGCTATTTCTGAATATCTGAGTGTTCAGAATATTTATGACTCAGCATTCTCTTCGTATGGAGCTGCTGATGGTTATTGGAAATTGAACAAGACTTGTGATCACTGCGGCACGGCATTTGACCATGGTGTTCTCTATCTGCATGAGCCAACGCAGAAACTAGTTCATGTGGGACATATTTGTGCCCGCAAAGTTCTGGCTGTTCCTAATGAAGCAGACTTGATAAAGAAAAAACTCTTGGAACTTGAAACTAGGTGGGCCGAATGGTTGGGCCGTCGTAGTGGATCTCTTCTGTGGAGAGTTGGAAATTCAATTATTTCTGGACTTGTCAACTCGAGAGCATCACTTGCTCGTCTAGTTCAATTTCTCAATAGTCAACCCGAGATAGAGCAAAAGGCAAGCGAAGCTCAAATCAAGTTTGGTAGATGGACAAGACGTGGACTTTTGTTCTTTGTCCTTCTAATTGCAGCGAGCGTTGCCAGTGTCATTTTGACGCCGCTTCCATTACTCCTTTTTGTTGGATTGAGCGCTACCTACTTCGCTGGGCTGATAGTAAAGATATTTGTTCTTGCTCGAGAACTCGTGCGAGCTCAATTCCGCAGAATGGACATGTTGAGCGATGTAGAGATGGCTTATTTGAAGGCTCGTCACGAAATTGCAGAAATTGTTCGACTTGGTTCAATCCAAGATCAGTTCGACGATTGGCAGTTGATTATTCGTCAATTGGTGCATGTTCCATTTGGTCGTGAAATTGGATTTCAAACCTCACAAATCGGCATTAGTGAAGTTCAACGACCTCCAGCAATGGTTTTGGGGACGTCGCGACCTGATGACAAGCAAAAGATGCAGTTGTTCCTGAATGCGCGCAGGCAGACCGTCCACGCTGGGTGGCTAACGGAGATTTTTGACATTATGCGTGAAGAGTGGAAGGCAGATTATGAAAATGCCCGAATCACAACTCCCGCTGACAATATTCTCCCAGAAGCGGATAATGCGTCGTCGAGAAGCATTGTTGGCAAAAAACCATTAACTGATGAAGATGTTTACTATCCGCGAACAGACCTTCGTATACGTCTAATGAGTGGGGTACTTCAAAAGAAACTGGTTGCACGGAAAGCAGAACAAGTCGCCGAGGATTTAAGGCGAACGTCACTAAGAGAACTTCTAGCAGAGGTTGAAGTGACTGGGCTAGGCTCTGCGCTAAGTGGACAAACTGTTAACAACTTCTTGTCTGGGCTATCAATTGAGTCGGAAGAGAAAGTTCCATTCCCTCCGGACTTAATCAGTAATAGTTATGCGGCCCGCCGGTCCTTCTTCCCAGAGGAAACCCTTCCGCCGTACGGATCAATGAATGCCGATATTGGGCAAATTCAGGTTCAACCCGGGGTGGAACTAACTGCTGCTGCGTGGCGGGTGGAATTCTCTGGGCCTCTACATCCCTTTGATGTGCTTCGTGGCTTTGATGATGAGCCAGACTCAGACGATGAACCACCGATGCCAAGTGGTGGACCGGTTGTTGCATAAATGCTGAAAGGAGTTTTTTCCTACATAGCAATATTGGGATTCACTCTCATCTGGGTGCTCGGTTGGCTTTGTATTTGTTGGTTGGTAGGTGCTTTTTTTGATTTACCCATGGGAACGACCGCCATTGTTGGTGCGACACTCGGCCCGCTCGGTCTTGTTGCAGTGTTGATACTCGGAGCTTTGAATCAGAGAGGTGGTTTATCGATGCCTCGAGAGAAGAGACAGATAAGTGCGGAGGTGAATGGAGGAGATCCATTCGCATGAGTGATCTATTTAACGACTGGGCTTCAGAAGGTACGGTCTCAACTTCTATTGTTCAGAAATCTGATGGGCAACCTCGCATGCTGTTGCCGATCACATTGGCCTTGATGGTATTCATCGGTGCAACTATGCCGTGGATTGTGATTCGTCCACTTGGCGACAGTCGTAACTCATACAACTTGACAAATGTTCCTGGCGGTATCGGGATTCTTGTAACTGTCTTTTTCCTTGTCGGTATTGGTGCCGTCATCATGATCTGGAGACGTGTCACGGGGATGATTGTGATGAGTCTTGCTGTTGCCGCACTCGGCTGGATGGCTGCAATTTCAGGGATGTTGCTCGGAATAGTGAGCTCGTTTATTCCAGCAATTGAAGTCGCAGGAATTGACCTAAGCAAAGCGCAAGTCGGACAGGGTTATGGCGTTGTGGTCTCTGTTGTTTTCAGCTTGATTCTTGCGTTTCTGTGTGTTCGACAATTGGAACCAATCGCTCAGTACTCTCCATCTTTTGAGTTTCCGGTGATTCAACTGGCGTCATTAATTCCAATGTTGGTGATTACGGGAACAATTCATCAAGGGTGGCTTGTTCTCGGGAATCCGGATGCCCAATGGCATGCTGAAGTGCCAGGAGACTCTCTATATGGCAGCGGATTAGTTGTCATGGTGTTGTGGCTTGCCATTGGTTTGTGGCTGACGAGTGCAGTACTACGTCGCCCATTTGTGATGAGAATTGCTGGTGCTCTAGCAATTCTTTTAGCAGTAGTTGTGGCCGGATACACATTGTTGGTGTGGATTGGTGGCCGTGCATTGGCGTGGCTCTTGCCTTCATCTGTTGAAGGATGGGCATCTGTGAAAATAGAAGCGAGCCTTTATGCGACAGCTCTCTCCGCAATTGCAGTTGGAGTGCTGGGAATAGTGGGAATTGTGACGGCATCTCGTGAGCGGGTTGTGAAGCTCAATAAAGAGATGAGCATCTCTTCGTTGAAAGTTCCAACATCAGACCTTTTTGCCTATGTTCTGATTTTCTTCGCTTTGTTGTGGATGGTTTTTTCCGCTGTGAAATAGGGGTGGCCTATTTGCTACGGCCTTTCATTTTTGTTCGATAGGAAATTCCCGTACCCGGAATGCGGAACGTCCAATATCTCTTTCTGTGCACAGTGCGCGTCCAAGAGATGAAGCCGGGAATGGGTGAAACCCCCCAACCAATGCCGCTCTTGCTGAAGTTGATTCGAAAGAATCCAAGGTTTATTGTGCGACGAAAAATGATTCCCATATGTGTCTCTCTGTCCTGAGTGTCTTTTCTTCTTCTAGTTGGTGAATAGTTCGCCGCCGAAGCGATGAACAAGTTGATCATCTAAGTCATTTGCAAATACGAGAATCGGGTAGAGGCTCCCGAGCAATTCCTTCTCATCAAGGTCGTCGGCTACAAAGTTGTGACCAAACCAAATTTCTCCGTGGGTGCCATTGGCATGTGGAACGAGATAAACGCCACCTAGTGGAAAGTCGCGTCCTTCCACAGAAATCCATCGAAATAGCTCTGGTGATAGTGGAACACGACTCACCATCGGGCAATTCACTTTGATGACTAACCCTTGTGATCCAAATCCATGATCAATTGAAACGAAAACATGGGCTGATTCATTCTGAATTCTGAACTCGCCATGTTTGTCGGCACCCAGTACGCCAAAGTGCTTGGCCAATATCACGTGTACTCGATTACGCATTGCTTCAATAGCACTCATGAATTGTCCTCCTCTTGCTCTGCACTCGAAGTTGATTCATTAAGGGAATCGTGTACTTGAAAGATGAGATGGACACCCAGAATTGCAAACGCGAACCTTGACGAGTTTGAAATAATCGGACCAATGATGTTCCCAAGCACCTTCTGGAAGGGTCCCATAGAGGTACACGCGAGAATCGCGGCAATTACTCCAATAAATCCGAGGCGGGATTCAAACTTCTTCTCTAGATGACGTCCGAGGAATCCAAAAAGAACTATCACTCCAACCGACAAAAGCAGACGAAGGATTGGTCCGGAAATAAGTCCGATGACATAGCCAGCAACACCACCAAGTATTCCTGCTTGGGGGCGAGAGAGGTTGTTAAACCAATCTCGGATAGTCGTTGAACTCGAGTTCCCGTCGGGCGTAATCATCTGTCCCAGTCCCAATCTTCGGGTAACTCTGAACCGTCATCCGGGCCGATATCGCAATAGTCGGCGATGTCATCACATGCCCAAGCGCCAGAGTCACAGAGGTCTTCAGCGTTATCGCAGTCAACTTCTTCCTCAGTACCGCCGAAGTCATTGCCCGAACTCGGGAGACCACTTCCTGGATTCACGATGGGAACCGATGGATCTCTCATGGCGATTGTGCTCTCAGGTGCTTCGATGGCGGGAGAGTTGTCCAGTGAGGGATCGGTGGGAGACGCTTCTAGGCATGCGGAAAGAGAAATCAGAGTGACAACTGTGAGGCACGATGTGCCAAGAAACGAGAATCTTTTTCTGCGCAATTGAAGATTGTGACGAGGCATGAAATCAAGAACTCCTATTTGAGCAAATGCTTTCCTCAACCCTAGTCAAATGCCTGATGGCAAGGCCGATGGGAGTGGCTACAGCAGTTGAATGGCGATTTGTTGTCACGGCTCTGACACGACTGAACATTGCTGCAATACAAAGTGATGATGGTCGCGAGTAGCCTCAGCATATGAACTTGTTCGGAGAAGTGGTTGTCACCATGTTGGTCATTATGGACCCGCCGGGAAACACCCCCATTTTCCTCTCCGTCACGAAGAATCTCACTGAAAAGGAACGGCATCGGGCTGCGTATCTTGCCGTGGGAACTGCCTTCTTCGTGATCTCTCTTTTCGCAATCGGTGGACAGAGCATTCTGAATTATCTGAATGTTTCTGTGCCGGCCATGGAAGGGGCTGGCGGTTTGCTCCTCCTCCTTGTCGCTCTTCAATTGCTCTACGGCAAAGGCCAGGAAGATGCTTTCGAAGTTGCAACGCCAGAGCAACGGACATCTATCGCGATGGTTCCATTGGGAACGCCGCTTTTAGCTGGCCCAGGGGCAATTGTTGCAACCATTGTGTTTTTCAAGCGAACAGACAATGCCGCCGAGTGGTTCAGCGTTCTTGGCGGCATGGGAGTCGCTCTGTCCATCTCGCTATTCGCTCTGCGGTTTAGCGGGTTGGTTGTGAAGATTGTGCGTCCCGCAGGAGTTGTTTTGCTGGCTCGCGTTGCTGGCATGTTACTTGCTGCGATCGCTGTGCAGATGATTGCTAATTCCGTTACCGCATTCGTGCAGGCAGGTTAATGATGTCTGATCCATTTGAGTTTGAAGAACTCTTCCAAGCAGGTTGTGATGTATGCGGACAAAGATTTTGTCTACATAATGAAATACAGAAGGGAAGAAAACGATCCTATGGCCGTGGAGTATTGATAACTGCGGTCTTGGTGTCTTTCTTGGTTGGTGTATTTACTGGTTTAATGTCGATGAGGCCCGTCGACGACATCCGAATAGTGCCTCGGTTGGGAAGCTCAAGTACGGTTCCTATTGGCGAAACGACTGGAACGGTGTCTCTCACTCCAGAGGAGCAAGAGATGTTGGACTTAGTCAATGAGGAACGTATGCGGGAATCATTGGCACCTGTGACGTGGTGTCCTGCGTTGGCGCGCTCGGCCACTGCTCACTCGCAAGATATGGCAGCAGAGAACTACTTCGAGCACGAGAGTCTTGATGGGCGCGAGGTTGCGGATCGTGCAAAATCTCAGGGGTATGACTTCCAGACGGTTGGTGAGAACATCGCTGTTGGCCAACGAGATGTTGCTGAAGTGATGCAAGGGTGGATGGATTCCCCTGGGCATCGAGAAAACATCATGAAGCCTGATTACACACACCTCGGATCAGGTGTCGCGACAGGAGACTTTAAGGGTCAGCAGTCCATCTACTGGACGCAGAACTTTGGTGCAGGCGGCAACTGCCAGTAGTGGCTAGCTGCCCCAGCGGCCCTGGCCGAAGCGATAACCCATCGAACGCACTGTCTTTACGAGTTTCATCTTGAGACCTGTTTGGTCTGATGCTCCCGAACTTATTGTTTGGAAAGAGAAATTCAGATTGAGGTAGTCCCTGATGAAGGTTAGAAAAAAAGCTAATCAATTGGTTGCAGCACTCGCAGTGGCAACGCTTCTGATGCCTGCAACTTTGACTAGAGCCACTGTGATGCCCGCAAAGGCTTATGGAACATGTGTCGAACTTCGATCCAAGTTCGTGAATGGAATAGCTAAGACATCCGCTTTGGCCAAGAAAAATAAAGCACGATTTAGTCTTTCGTTGTACAAAGCCAATATCGCACTGGATACAAATAAGAATGGCATTGCTTGCGACAAGAAAGATGTTGATAACCCTCTGGGGGGTAATGCCCAAGAAGATTTCAAAATGCCCAACGTCTTGTGCATGACTCTTCAAGAAGCACAAGATGAAATCCAAGACCACGGGGTGTTCTACTCTCGCTCTCAAGATGCTTCCGGAAGAGGTCGAGGACAGTGGAATGACAGCAATTGGATTGTGATTAAGCAAAGTCCAGCACCGGGAAGGACAATCTCCGAAGGGTCTCCGATGTTGAGCGCAGTCAAAATTGGGGAATCGACGCGTGGAGTTTGCAAGTAGCGCATCTTGCAATCAGTAACAATGAGAACATCAAACCAAAAAAAGATTGTTGCTCTTGGTTTAGCGCTCTTTGCCTTGATGGGCCTTTATGTTGTCAGTTCACAATCTGGTGAAGATGAATCGAATAAGGCAACGTGGAGTCTTGTGAAGGTAGTTGATGGAGACACCATCGATGTCAAAGACAGCACCGAAGTTGTGCAGCGTGTGCGCCTCGTTGGCCTGGATACTGCGGAGCCTGGTGAATGTGGTTTTCGTGAAGCGAGTGAAGCTTTGGCTCAGTTGATTGGCACGAACAAAATCAACCTCTCACTTGCAGGTACAGAAGACAAAGATCGTTACGGGCGACTTCTTAGGTACGTAGATGTTGAAGGTCGGGACCTTGGTTTGGAATTGATAAAAGATGGCTATGGAATTGCTGCCTATGACAGTCGAACTAAGTATCCGAAGCACTCCAGAGAAGATTCGTACATCTCTGCAGATGAATCATCATCGAACTTTTGCTGAGAGGTGAGACTTAGCTGCCCCAGCGGCCTTGGCCGAAGCGATAACCCACCGAGCGCACAGTCTGAATCAGGTTGGCGTGTTCTTCGCCCAACTTGGCGCGCAAACGACGCACGTGAACGTCCACTGTTCGTGCACCGCCATAGTACTCATAGCCCCACACACGTGACAACAGCATCTCTCGCGTAAACACCTTGCCGGGGTTCTGCGCAAGGAACTTCAACAACTCATATTCCATGAACGTGAGATCAAGCGATGCTCCATTGAAACTTGCCTGATATGTCTCGAGGTTGAGAACAAGGCCTGAGTTCTCAACAAGTTCTGGTCGCGCTGCAGCACCTTCACTATTGCCTGAGAACAAATGACGCAAGCGAGCTTCTAATTCGCGCGGATGAAATGGTGTCAGACAGAAGTCGTCGAACAGGTCATCGCGTAATTCAAGATCAGACAACTGCGCACCTGATATCAACAGCAACACTGAGTTGACGGGGTTATCGCGCTTGCGCAGTGCACGAGCAAATGCCCACGCGGCTTCCGATTCTTCGTCACACGTAATGATGGCGCCCATCCAGCCGTTCTTTGGCTCTGTTTTGATCGCTTCATCTGCGCCAGACACGGCCTTCCATCGGTACCCACCCATGTCAAGGGTGCGCGCCAAATCAGGTGAAGGTGTGCCTGGGAAGACAACGATCATGTCGGATGAAGCCATGGTGTGATTACAACGACTTTAAGTAGCGGTTGAGTTCGAACGGAGTGACTTGGGTTTTGTATTCCATCCACTCACGACGCTTGTTGCGCAGGAACCAATCAAACATGTGCTCACCAAGTGTTTCGCGCACAAGCTCTGATTGTTCCATGACCTTCAACGCATCATTGAGTGACTGTGGAAGTTGATGAATACCCAACTTTGCGAGGTCCGCATCGTCCATCTGGAAGAGATTCGCATCGGCTTCTGCTGGCAGTTCGTAGCCTTCGCGGATGCCCTTCATGCCTGCAGCGAGGATGACGGAAAACGCAAGATATGGGTTACATGCAGGGTCTGGCGAACGGTATTCAAGGCGCGTGGCACTGGGGTTTCCGCGCTTCGGAATAGGAACTCGAATGAGTCCACTGCGGTTGTTGCGTGCCCAGCTGATGTGCACTGGTGCTTCGAAACCAGGCACCAAACGCTTGTAGCTGTTCACTGTTTGGTTCGTAATCGCTGTGATTTCAGCAGCATGTCGCAACAAGCCGGCCATGAAAGCTTTTGCATCGGCAGACAAATTGTTCTGATCATCAGCGGAGTAGAACGCGTTCTCATCACCCTTGAAGAGTGAGACGTGAAGGTGCATGCCCGAACCCTGCACACCTTCAAGCGGCTTTGGCATAAACGTTGCATGCACATTGTGCATCGCCGCAATCTCTTTCACGATCATGCGGAATGTCATGACAGAGTCAGCCATCGACAATGCGTCGGTATGACGCAAGTCGATCTCTTGCTGGCTTGGTGCATCTTCGTGGAATGAATACTCCACAGGAATGCCCATTACTTCAAGAGTGCGAATTGTTTCTTTACGAAGTGACGATGCAACGTCGGTCGTTGTGAGATCAAAGAAACCACCTTCATCAAGTGGAACAGGCAACTCCCCACGTTTTGGAGTCTCAAAATAGAAGTACTCCATGTCGGGAGCAATGAGGAATTCATAACCCTGTGCGCGAGCAGCATCGAGTGTGCGACGCAGAATCTGACGAGGGTCGCCACCAAAAATGGAACCGTCGAGATTGTGAATGTCGCAAAAGACTCGAGCCTCTGCCGACTTCGGATCCACCCACGGCAATACTTCAAAAGTGTTTGGATCGGGGATCGCCAGCACGTCCGATTCTTCTGTGCGTGAATAGCCGTCGATAGAAGAGCCATCGAATGTCATGCCGTCATTGAGAGCGTTCTCTAACTCCGCTGGGCTGATGGCGAAGCTCTTGAGTGTGCCGAGCACATCGGTGAACCAGAGGCGTACTAAACGCACTCCTCGTTCTTCTACGGTGCGCAATACATAGTCGCGGTGTTGATCAAGCATGTCGCTCATTCCTTCAGTCTGCCCCGAGAGAGGGGCAAAGGGCTACTGAGAAAGCAAAACGGGGGACCTTTCGGCCCCCCGTCTCACAAAGTGTGTGTTTTCTGGGCTTAGCCGCAGACAGTCTCAAGAATGAGACGGGTGACTGTGTAGGGGTCAACGTTTGCGTTTGGACGACGGTCCTCTGCATACCCCTTCTGGTCACGCTCAACCTGCCATGGGATACGCACTGATGCGCCGCGGTTCGACACGCCGTATGAGTACTTGTTCCATGGTGCTGTTTCGTGCTTACCGGTGAGACGGCTCTGAATGTCATCGCCGTAGTTCTCAACGTGCTCAAGAACGCGAGTACCAAGCTTTTCGCAGGCTGCGATGATTGCTGGGTAGCTCTCGCGCATTGCCTTTGTTGAGAAGTTGGTGTGTGCGCCTGCGCCGTTCCAGTCGCCCTTCATTGGCTTTGCATCGAAGGAGATGACTACGTCGTAGTCCTCAGAGATGCGGTGGAGCAACCAGCGTGCAACATGCATGTGGTCAGACACGGTGAGTGCATCGCCAGGTCCGATTTGGAATTCCCACTGGCCAGGCATCACTTCAGCGTTGGTGCCAGAGATGAGGAGACCTGCATCGATGCATGCCTGTGTGTGCTCTTCGATGATGTCACGACCAACAACGCGGCCTGTGCCGACGCCGCAGTAGTACGGACCCTGTGGCTTTGGGTAACCGCCAACGGGGAAACCGTATGGTGAACCGTCTGTGCGAAGCATGGTGTATTCCTGCTCAATGCCGTACCACATCTCTTCTGATGCGTACTTTGCTGCAGCAGCTGCACATGCAGCGCGAGTGTTGGTTGGGTGTGGTTCACCGGTCTTTGCGATGTACACATCGCACAACACGAGAACGTTCTTGCCACCACGGATCGGGTCTGGGCATTGGAAGACTGGCTTCAACACGCAGTCAGATGCGTCGCCGCTTGCCTGCTCGGTGGAGGAACCGTCAAAGCCCCACTCATCCATTGGCATGTCAACGATTGCACCAGCGAAGTCAGGAATGACCTTGGTCTTTGAACGGAGCAATGGTGTCGGCGATGTTCCGTCGATCCAGATGTATTCGGCCTGAATTGGCATTGAGGATTCCTTTGCCTCTGGGGGATAATTCCCGATTTCTGAGTGCCTTAATGATGGCACCTAGGGATTTCTTTCCCTTTTCCCAATTGTGAACGCTGTGTAAAGAGGTGCCGGCCCAGGGCCCTCCGGGGCGGGAATCCTTATAGGGACAGGGTTCTAGGGGTCGGGTGGTTAGCCTCAAGGCGTGAGCAAAATGACCGCGCCAGCCCCAGAAATGGGCCTTCGGGTGGCTTTGTCGCAGCTGAACCCGGTTGTGGGGGACTTGCGGGGCAACATCGGACTCATGACAGCCGATTACGAGCGCGCTGTTCAGGCCGGTGCTCAAGTGGTGGTGTTCCCCGAGTTGAGTGTCACGGGATACCCGCCCGAGGACTTGTTGTTGAAGGGTTCGTTCATCGCAGACAATCGCCGAGCGCTTGAAGATTTTGCGGCAACAACGGGTGAGTGTGCTGCAGTCGTTGGTTTTGTTCTCCAAGAAAATGCACAACTGTTCAACGCCGCTGCTGTGTGTATCAATGGCGCGGTGCGCGATGTGTATCGCAAGCAGTTGTTGCCGAACTATTCAGTCTTTGATGAAGAGCGTTACTTCGAACCTGGTGCTGCGACGAACTCTGACGGCACTGTTGCGGGCGTAACAACATTGAACGGTGTCACGGTGGGCGTTTCAATTTGCGAAGACATTTGGTTTGCGGATGGACCAGTCAAAGATCAAGCTGCAGCCGGTGCTCGAGTTTTGTTGAACCTCAATGGTTCACCGTTTCACCAGGGCAAGCACACAGAGCGCGAAGAAATGTTGGCGCAACGTGCACGGGAGACAGGTTCTGCAATTGTCTATGTCAACCAAGTGGGTGGACAAGACGAATTGGTCTTTGAAGGCTCGAGCGTGGTCGTGACACCGAATGGTTCTGTCGCAAGTCGCTTGAAGTCCTTTGACAGTGACTTCTCAGTGATTGATATTGCTGCTAATGGAACTGTCGCAGACGGCGGAATCGTTCCATTTGAATCAGATCTTGATCGTGTGTACGCAGCACTTGTTGTGGGCACTCGTGATTACGTTCGTAAGAATGGTTTCTCAAATGTTGTCATTGGTTTGTCGGGCGGCATCGACTCTTCCATCGTTGCTGCAGTCGCAGTTGATGCATTGGGTGCAGACAACGTGCATGGCATTGCGATGCCGTCGCGTTACTCCAGCCAGGGTTCTCTCGATGATGCGGATCGTTTAGCGAAGGCGTTAGGAATTGACCACCGAGTGATCTCCATTGAGCCAGCGTTTACTGCTTATTTGGAGATGTTGTCACCGTCATTCGAAGGTCGTGACCCTGATCTCACCGAAGAAAACTTGCAGAGCCGTTGTCGTGGGATGACTCTGATGGCAATGAGCAACAAGTTTGGTTGGATGGTTCTCACCAATGGCAACAAGAGCGAGATGGCTGTCGGATACTTCACGATTTATGGCGACTCTGCTGGTGGCTACGCAGTGATCAAAGATGTCTTCAAAACGCAGGTGTTTGATCTGTGTCGTCGTATCAACGAGCGTGCTGGCCGTGAAATCATTCCGGAGACAGTGATTAGCAAGCCACCATCAGCCGAACTTCGTCCTGATCAACGCGATGATCAAAGCCTTCCGCCATACGAAGAACTCGACCCGATTCTTCGCCACTACGTTGACAACGATCTGTCAGTCAGCGAAATCGTGAAGTTGGGATTCAATGAGGCAGTGGTCGCTCGCATTGCCCGACTTGTTGATGTAAACGAATACAAGCGTCGTCAGTGTGCGCCAGGAGTTCGTGTATCAACAAAAGCATTCGGCAAAGATCGCCGCGTGCCAATTACAAACGGTTATCGCGCGGATCGCGCGTAAGCAGTAATCGCAAGCACTGTAAGTGCTGCAAGAACGGTGCCCGCAATTGTTGGACCGACAGGGCCAACAGAGTCATACAGCGATGTTGCCACTGTGCTGAAGACAGCGCGACCACATGTGCCTGCACCAACCGTGAGACCTAAACCAATGCCGCCGGCAGTGGGCACGAGGTTCGCCGCGAGTGGCAACATGCTGACAAGTGCAAACTCAAACCCTGCAATGAACAACACCAGCATGGGAATTGCAATCAGACTGATGTGACTGCCTGCACTCATAGCGACACCAGCAATCACCATCATGATGACACCACGTCGCACGCTGATCTCTTTGCCCCATCCATCAGTCACTCGACTGCTTCCGATACTCGATGCAAGTTCGAAGACGCCGAGCACAATCACGATTGCAATCAAGCCACCGCTTGTGAAGTTGAATTCGTCCTCAAACCACGGGCCAAAAGTGATACTGACGCATTGACTGGCTCCCATAAGCATGAAGGAACATGCGAAGACAAACCATGCGTTTGCAGGGACTTTCCCTCGCGCATGTTCAGTTACAGGCGCATGCGCGTCGTGGCGGGGCAGGCCAGCAGCCAACAAGGCACCTGTCAACATCATTGCAATAGCGCCCACGATGAATCCGGCGCGCCACGAGATGAGTGCTGTTGCGAGGCCCATGATCGCGACGCCAATGAAAAGCGATAATGCCCATGACGTTTCAATCACTCCAACAATGCGGCCACGCCTGTCGTAGGGCACATGATCATTCACCCAGACAATGAGTGCGGTATCAAAGAGAACTTTTGCAGCACTGAGTAAAAACATCGCGGCTGCAAAGACAACAAGATTCTGAGCGGTTGCGGCTACAACAATCGAAATCGTGATGAGTGCAATACCCATCATCATGGAGATCAGTCGATTGCCCTTGTCAATGAATCGGCCGATGATGGGCGAGAGAAGTCCGGCGAATTCGCCGACCATGAACGCAACACCCATCTGACCAACAGAAACGTCAAGCCCACGAGCGATGACTGCGATGAACGGCGGTGCGAATCGATAGCACGAGTTTGAAACCAAACGTGCCCACACGAGTCGATCAATGTTTGAGCGAACAACCGGTGCGTACGAGGTGTCGACGAAGCGAGAAAACATTTACAGCTCTTCGCCAAGTTCACCATGCTCGAACAGGTCAACAACGTCGCCTACTTCAATAGGTGAAGGATGACCAGGACGCACGATGAAATGGCAACCACCGAGATTTGCAATGCGCGGGTCGGATACTCCGTGGGCGCGACGCATCACGCGAATGATGCCAGCGTGTGCAATGCACAACACCTCTGATGCGGGAAACTCTGTGGCGAGATCAACAAGTGCATTGGTCACGCGTTCAACAATGGACTCATCGGTTTCAAAATCTGGCGGTCGCTTGTGTTCTTTGAGATACCCAGGCCAATCACGCTCAATCTGATCATGTGTGAGGCCTTGCCATTCACCCACATGTGTTTCGCGCAGGCGTACATCGGGTGGCATCAGACCAATTCCCAAGCCGTTCGAAATGATGGTGGCTGTCATATATGCGCGACGAAGGTCGCTAGAGATGACAGCATCGAACATGCCCAGTTTCTCGGTGGCTCGACGTGCTTGCTCGTATCCAAGGTCGGTGAGCTCGATGTCGGCTTGACCTTGCCAGCGCCCCATTGCGTTCCATTCGCTCTGGCCGTGCCGGAGCATGAGGATGCGGGTGGGGGAATTCACTGCGACAGTGTAGGAGGAGCTTCCCCTATTGACCTGAGGTAATGCCTGCGAGGATTTCGGGAAAAAACTGATCTGCCAGGTCACGCATCTCTTGATCGGTGCGATCTTGGATGGGGTGCGACGTGAAGACGCGCTTCATGTCCGGAAAGCCAAGTGCCTCTGATTGTGCCGTAGCAGCGGTCACGAATTCCGCTGATGCCACAAAGATGCCGGGGAGGCCGCGAAGTTCTAAGTCTGCGATGTCATGCACACTGCACGACGTACAACTGCCTCAATCAGCAAGAGCTTCGATGACAAGAGTGCATTGAGTAGCAATCTCGTGTCGAAGATCAACAGGTGCAGGCTTGGTAAAAGTTGGCTTCGCGAAGCGCTTGACCTTTGCGCCGCGCTCGGTCAGTAATTCTTCAAGACGGTCGAGGAAAACATTGCCGCGTGGCTTCGAAATGTCAAGCAGTGCGATGGTGTGGCCCTTGATGTCGTCAGGGCGCGCAAGCAATTGTCGCGTGGACGGATTCGACTCACTGGTCGGATCAAGAATGGTGAGTCCAGTTGCCATGTCTTCAGTATGTCACGAGCCAACGATGCGAGTGACGGGGTCACTGCCGATTGCCCCATTTGCCCAGCCGGCAACGATGGAGGAGAACAAGCCCGCGCCGCCGCCGGCATATGTCAGTAACAGTCCTCCGGCGCGGAATTTGGGCAGTGTGCTGTCACGGAGATGTGGTGGAACCCCTTCGGCCATGCCTTGTGCTCCGCGGACCAAGTCTGCGCCTGGTCGCAGTGTGCGCTCAGTGATTTCTGCAAGCAACTTTTCTCGAGACCATCCGGCTTCGGCATACACGCGACCATGGTCGGGGCTCAGCGTGAGAATCGCATCGAAACCAATGACCAACTTGGGGTGATGAACGGTGAGAAGACATGCCGCAAGAGACTCCGTGAGTTCTTCAGGAGTGCGCGCCAGTTGATCAACAACACATCGTGGTCCTTCGCCAGCAAAAACTGTGACGGCATTTTGTCCGGGTGGCACACCACGTTCTGTTGCAAGTGATGTGAATGGTGAGTTCTCTTCGTCTTCAGCAAAACAAAATGAAATCTTGCCTGGGTTGCCATGGGTTGCGCGATCAACTTCACCAGGACGTCCGCCACCAACGTTGCGAATAGTGAGTTGTACTGCGCGTCCGATGGTGTTGTTCGCGCGATTGCCTTGTCCAAAGGCGTTAATACCTGAGTTCATACCAATGGCGCGTGTGCCAGGGCCGTTACAAATGATGACGGGGCCCACGGGCATTGTTGTTGCAAGAACACCATGCATATTGAATTGGTCGTTGCACACAGCTTCAAGTGCGGCAATAACCCACGGCATGTATTCGGGCAAGCAACCAGCCATCACTGCATTGATGGCAATTTTCTCAACAGTGAGTTCCACTAAGTCCGGTGGAGCAATGGCGACGATGTCTTGTGGATGACGTGTGGTGCCAGTGAGCATGCGCAAGACGCGTTCACGTGTCGGTGGTATGACAGGAAGTCCATCGGTCCATCCACGTGCGTACATCGCTTCAAATTCATCTTCAGCTGACGAGAATTCGATGTGGCGAGAAATGACAGGCGAGTCTGTGAATGCGGCGCGCAATGCGTCAACGCGGTCAGGGTCAACACTCATTGATCCGCAACCGGGACGAGTCACTGGAAGGTCTGCTCCCAATGAGTCAATACCTGTGATGCGTTGCCATTCCGCTTGTGACCATCCGAATGTTCTGCCGACCTCGACGCCGTTTTCAATGACGAGAAGAGTGGGCACCGTTTCGATGTCGTAATGCCATGACACGGCCAACGTGCTGTCAAGGGTGTGCGGCACAGACTCTGGGAAATCTGGGTTGTCCTGGGTGTACACGGTGAGCGGTGCGCCTGAGGCGGCAATGGCTGCGAGGACAGGTTCAACCATTTGGCAGGTCGCGCATTCGTGCTTCACGATGACGACGAAACCATTGGGCAAGAGTGGAGCGGTGGTGCTCATGACCGAACGCTATACCCTCGGTGACGGAGGCGTATAAGTACCTGGTGGGCTTCGCTGTCTTCAACACAGACGAGACGGGCGATCCCCGTCTGGCGGGTTCGATTCCCGTCCGCCTCCGCCATCACCAGGAAGATCCGGGCAGTCGGGAATCGCCGACTCGCTTTGTGAGTGCAACTTTGTCGAGACACGTTGCCAGCGGCACTGCATGTTTGCGGGTGATGCCCAGTTCTTCGCGTAAGTGACCGACAGAGAAGCCATTGGGGTGTTGATGCCACAGATTCTGCAATGTGGGTCGGAGACTCTGTAGCGCATCGGCATGAAACGCGATGTTGTCATGTTCAAAGAGAACACCGGCATGAATGAGACGGCGAATCACATCTCGGTCGAGTGATTTGGTGTCGGGTGTTGTGACGCCAGACGAAAGAAACAACTCAACGTACGGGTGCGAGAGCAATGGATTGCTGACTCCGACGGTTGCTATGCCTTGTGTGATGGTCACGTTGGGAAGAGTGGCGATGAGTGCGCGTTCCCATGGTTGCAACTGTGTGGTGTCAACCTCACCAGTATGTGCGAGGAGATCAACCAGTGCATCGGTTGTGACGCGAACAGTGCCTGGAGTCGCTACCCAAACATCAACAACCGGAGCAACAGGTTCTCCGACGAGTTGTGTTGCTTCTGCAACAGTTACCCATCCATGATGTTTAAGGATGGAAGACATCGTGCCTGTTGGTGTTGCCCGTGAAGTGCGTGCAATTGGTTTGACATCAAGAATTGATCCGCCCGCAACGGTGATGTCATCGCCAGTGCGGCGCAATAGAAATCTGTCGCCGGGGATGAGAGGCAAAGCACCGGCGAATCGAATGCGAACGTTGCTGTGATCTGTGCCAAGAAATCGAAGCGATGCTGCCCGGCGTGCAGTTCCAATATGCAAGGTGTAGCCACCACCATTACGAACTGGCGAGATCGCAGTTCCTAGTGCGCGGGTGCCGAAGGCCAATTCAACCGACCCATCAAAAACTTCAGTGGAGTAGCAGGAGTCATTGAAGAGAAGAACATCACCACGATGAATGTCATCAGTACTGAGATTGGTCAGATTAAGTGCACAGCGATTGCGTGGAAGTGCACTGTTGCTGACGGCACCGTGTTGTTGGATGCTGCGAATTCTGGTGGCTTGCTGTGTGCGCGCAACGATGAGTTCATCACCTTCATGAAGTGCAGCACCACTGAGTGTTCCAGTGACAACTGTTCCTGAACCAGCGATGGTGAAGACACGATCAACAAACAATCGTGCAGGTGATGTCGTGGATGCAGCTGAGACAACCTGGGTGAGCGAAGTGAGTGCATCACGAAGTTCTTCAATTCCTAAGCCAGTGTGTGCAGAAGTACTGATGATGTTGCTGGGCGCCAGCCCACGGGATGCAAATTCTGATTCAGTGCGAGCAACCAGTGCAGTCGTTTCATCATGTGTGCTTGCATCCGCTTTCGTGAGAGCCACCACAATGTGTCGCACCTGCATCAACATGAGAATGTCGAGGTGTTCCACTGTCTGTGGTTTCCAGCCCTCACCTATGTCGATAACAAGAAGTGCAATGTCAACGCCGTGTACGCCAGCCACCATGGTGTTGAGAAAGTCAATGTGGCCCGGTACGTCAACGAAACTAAGAGAATCGGTGTGAGCAAAGCCGAGGTCAATCGTCATTCCGCGACGTTTCTCTTCTGCCAAACGGTCTGGGTCAGTGCCCGTGAGAGCCAGAACTAAAGAAGACTTACCGTGATCAACATGGCCAGCAGTGGCAATGACAGTCATGGTTAATGCAGACGAGACATCGCCTCAACCACGACATGGTCGTCGGCGGGGGCAATGCTGCGCATGTCGAGATACGTGGTGTTGCCGACTGTGCGTGCAATCACGGGTGTGGTGTGGGCTCGTAATGCGACACGTTGATCACCATTCAGAGCGACACCGATTGATGCAATCGTGCTGCCAGGTGCTGAGCCAGCACCGACCAAAGAATCAACGTCAACAACGGAACCCATGCCTGCAGTAGCCACGATGCTTTCGGCACGTGCGCGCAATTCAGGCTCCGGTGTTGCAACCATTCGCCAGAAAGGAACATCAGTGCACACAGTGCGTGAGGCGTAGGACAGCAGCACCTGTTGCAGCAAGATCATTGTGTGGCTGCCGGGGCGAAGTGCACGCATGAGAGGGTGTGCTGCACATTGAGCAACGAGATCTGCGCGCCCTGCGATGATGCCGCACTGTGGTCCACCCAAAAGTTTGTCGCCGCTAAACGTGACAAGTGATGCGCCATCTGCAAGAGCTTGTTTTGCTGCTGGTTCATTCACTAACCACGATGGGACTGTTGGAGTGTGTCCTTGCAGCCATGGTGCGGTGTTATCAAGAAGTCCTGACCCGATATCTGCAACGACCGGAACAGACAGTGTCGCAAGTTCCTGCACCGCAGTGTCTTCGGTAAAGCCTTCGATGGAAAAGTTCGATGGGTGAATCTTCATGACAAGTGCAATGTCATTGCGCTTGTTGTCAATCGCTTTTGCGTAGTCACGCAGGCGTGTTCGATTCGTGGTGCCCACATCAACTAGTCGTGCGCCTGATTGCTCCATCACGTCGGGGATGCGGAACCCGCCGCCGATCTCAACACTTTCGCCTCGTGATACCGCAACGTCTCGGCCCTGTGCGAGAGATGCAAGAACCAACATGACGGCTGCAGCATTGTTATTCACCACGATGGCTGCCTCTGCGCCAATCAGAGATGACACGAGGGCTGAAACGGCAGTTTGTCGAGAGCCACGTTCGCCCGTGGCGAGATTGAATTCAATGTTGCTTGGGCGAGCAGTAGTGGTGTGGGCGAGCGGAGCACGGCCAAGGTTGGTGTGCAACAACACGCCTGTTGCATTGACAACATCCGTCAAAAGAGCAGTAGAGAGTTCGTGTGCGAATTGTTCTGCAGTCGTCGTGGCCTGTGCAGGTGACTGTGCAACTGCGCGACGTGCACAGTCCACCAAAAGAGAGTGCGGAAGAGAACTCGTGTGCGACAGGTGACGAGCCAGTGAGTCAACGGAAGGTGGATGTGTCGCGGGAGTCGTCACGAGGTCAACCTAGTAGTTTGCGAACCATGCCTAACAACGCATCCATCAAACTGACCGAGTGGACATCGTGCGGTGGTTGCGCCGCAAAGTGGGGAGCCTCTTTGTTGGCGGGCATGGTCAAAGACATGCCAATGGGTTTTGACACCTCTTTATTGGTCGGACTTGCCCCATTCGATGATGCTGCGGTGTATCAACTAACCCCAGATCTTGCGTTGGTGAGCACCACAGACTTCTTTCCACCTTTGGTTGATGATCCTTCGGACTTTGGTGCCATTGCTGCTGCCAATGCATGCAGTGATGTGTTTGCAATGGGTGGGCGAGTGGTGTTGGCCGTCAACATCGCAGCATTCCCAGAAGAACTTCCACCAGAAGTGATTGCGGCCATATTTGCTGCTGCATCAGAAACAGTTGCAGCTGCAGGTGGAACCATCGCGGGTGGTCACACCATCCGTAATCCGGAACCAATTTTTGGTTTAGCGGTGCAAGGAG
Organism: Ilumatobacteraceae bacterium; assembly: GCA_021298435.1. GTDB lineage: Bacteria > Actinomycetota > Acidimicrobiia > Acidimicrobiales > Ilumatobacteraceae > UBA2093. The sequence continues at coordinate 47,368 of JAJTFJ010000004.1, read as the reverse complement.
TTGTCGACCCAGCTCGCATTTTCCGTAAGGGTGGCGCACAACCTGGCGATGTTGCTGTGTTGTCAAAGCCATTGGGTACTGGTCTGGTGACTGCTGCGGGTACAGATGCTGACAAGAAGGCTGCGATTGCTGGAATGCGCACACTGAATAGAGCGGCAGCCGAGTCCCTGCAGGCGCATCATCAATTCGTGCATGCCGTCACTGATGTCACGGGGTACGGACTTGCAGGTCACGGCTGGGAAATTGCTGAACGTTCAGGGGTGACTTTGCGCATCGCAACTGAATCGTTGCCGTTGTATCCAGGTGCACTCGATGTCGCACTCTCGGGGCATCGCACCGGTGGCGATCCACGTAATCGGGCATATGTGGGTGAACACCTCACAAGTTCGGCATCAGAAGCACATGTGGCTTTATGTATGGACCCTCAGACATCTGGTGGCTTACTTGCTGCGGTGAGCGAGACGATTGCGACTGAATTGGTCGATTCTGGTCTCTGGACGGACATTGGACTTGTTGAATCAGGCGGGCCCGGGATCACTTTGCAGTGATGCGCACCGTGTTGACATGGCTGCTGATGCCCCACAGGCACGCGCCGATACCATCACCGCGTGGCCATTCTTCGTCTCTTCGCTCAAGCTCGTGAGGCAGCAGGCACGGGATCTGCATCTTTTGATGGTTCGACCGTTGACGAAGTGATTCACGCTGCAATTGCCGAGTATGGCGACACCTTCGCCGCAGTCGTCAAGATGAGCAAAGTATGGGTCAATGGTGAAGAGGTACCACTCTCCCATGCGATCAGCGATAAAGATGAAGTAGCGGTACTTCCGCCGGTCTCAGGAGGCATGTGATGGCAGACGAACAACTCACTCTTGCTGATATTCGTGCGCAGCGAAATGCTCTGCAAGGAGAAGAAGACGCAATCTCGTTCGTCCGTCGTCTTGCTCAGGGTCGCCTTGATCTGGTGCAAGACGAACAGCGTCGTCGCGCCAGTGGTGCGCAACAACCAGTGGGTTCATTAACTGATCGTCTTGCAGATGTCTTTGGTCAACAGCATGGTGGCGGCAGCGCACGTCCACCGCGTGAAACGAATGTGCCGGCGGATCATCCGTTAGTTCTTGAGCTTGATCAGTTGTGTGAGCACTATCAGTTCGAGTCAATGGAAAATATTGACGACAAATCTCTTGATGAACTTGCGGGTGCATTGGGCATGTTTGAAAAGTCCTGCTCTGGTCAGCGACACGATTTGTTCGAAAAGATTGATGCGCTAACGGCTGAACTTGTTCGTCGTGTGCGCGAGGGTGGAGCAGGCTCCATCGTGAAAGAAAACTGACCGATGGCGATCAAGCCGAGTGATGCTCTGCACGATGTTGGCGAGTTCATCAGACTGCAGCGAGAGAGTGCACAAAAAAGCATTCGAGATCTTGCACGTTCAGCCGGTGTATCGAATCCGTACTTGTCACAAATTGAACGCGGTATCCGTCGACCATCGGCAGAGATACTGCAGCAGATCGCGCGGGCTCTGGAGATCTCTTCGGAGACTTTGTATGTCCGTGCAGGCATTCTCGACGGCACCGTGCCTGAGATCAGTTCTGTTGCCGAAGCGATTAGCGCCGATGGCAAATTAACGCCAGAACAAAAACTCAGTTTGTTGTCGGTGTATCGGTCGTTTGTCGGTAGCCAGGACTCTCAGCCCACCTCCCAAAGCGATACCTCCAACGAGGGGAATCCAGACGCCTCTAGATAGGTTGCATTGAGCATGCTCCGTGTTGCCATTCTCTCGCTTCACACCTCGCCACTGGCTCAGCCAGGTGTCGGCGACGGTGGCGGAATGAATGTGTATGTGCGTGAACTTGTTTCCGCTTTGGCGCATGCTGGCATTGATTGCACCACGTACACGCGGGCTCAAAGCGCTGATGCCCCTCGCGAGATTGTTGTTGAACCAAATCACAAGGTTGTGCACATCACTGCCGGTGCACTTGACATGCCAAAAGACAACATGTTCGACATTGTTCCTGAGTTCACCGCTGGTGTTCTGCAACACATCAAAGAAAACGGCGGCACTGATGTCATTCATGCGAACTACTGGCTGAGCGGACTCAGTGGCCATGTTCTGAAACATGAGTTGAACGTGCCGCTCGTGAGTACCTTTCACACGTTTGCACGCGTGAAGGCATTGGGCGGAGACCCTGAATCTGAATTGCGTGAGAGATCAGAAGCAGAAGTCATTGGTTGCTCTGATGCAATCTGTGTGAGTTGCACAGAAGAGGAACGTCAGTTCATTGACTTGTATGGCAATCCACCAGGAACAATCGAGATTGTTGCACCAGGTGTTGAACATGCATTCTTTGCGCCGGGTGATCAACGGGGCGCACGAAAAGCATTAGAGCTTGGCGATGGGCCAGTGTTGTTGTTCGTTGGACGCATTCAGCCATTGAAGGGTGCTGATGTTGCAGTGAAGTCTCTTGCAGCGCTGAACCGACCAGATGCGAAGTTGCTCATCGTCGGTGGCGCAAGCGGTGCAGAAGGCGATGCTGAATTGGCCAATGTTCATTCCGTTATTCAGCAACATGGGTTACAGAATCAGGTGCGATTTGTTGAACCACAGCAACACCACATTCTCTCCACGTACTACCGCGCCGCTGATGTGGTGTTAGTCCCTAGCCGCAGCGAAAGCTTTGGTCTTGTTGCATTAGAAGCTGCTGCATGTGGAACACCGGTGGTTGCGAATGCAGTGGGTGGACTTCTCACGATTGTGGAACATGGCCGTACGGGTTTCTTGGTTGCAGATCGCCAGCCAGATGTTTTTGCACGGCATATCGCACAAATTCTTGATGACCCTGCATTAGCTGCGCGTATGTCGAGTGCTGCTGCAGAACGTGCGCGTGGGTACACGTGGAGCTTTGCTGCAGCACGGTTGCGTCGCGCCTATGCAGATCTCACATCTCGTGATCGCGTGGAGTGTCAGTAACCATGAGTGAACTTTTCGGCATTCACGACCTCGATGCGCTTGAGGGTCAGATCACGGGCTGGTTGCTTGACATGAAAACTCGCAACGAAACCATTGCAGCAGTTGATCGTGGTGAAATTGGTGAACGCCGTTGGTATGTCCGCATGCGTGGCGAGGAAAAAGAGTTCACAACTGTGTGGATTACTTTGGGCCAACGAACGCTGAAGTACGAGACGTATGTGATGCCTGCTCCGGAAGAAAATGCCGAGCAGTTGTATGAACACCTCCTGCGTCGAAACGAATCACTGGTCGGAGCACATTTCTCTATCGGTATCGAAGATGCAATGTTCTTGCGCGGTGAAATGCCTTTGCGCATGGTGGACGAAGAAGAGCTTGACCGAGTCATTGGCACTTTGTACGCCACAGTCGAGCGAGTCTTCCCCGTGATTATTCGCATCGGTTTCGCTTCCCGCTTCGCCGAATAACTCTGCCGAATCTCATCTTCTGGCGTGCACATGCATGCGCCGGGGTTGAGATGGTCGGGGAAGCCACCTCCGCCCCGGCAACCCACAGCTTTTGGGTCTCTTTGTCAAAACACACTCTTGTGCGGTGGTGGCACACCATTAGTCTCAAGACATGTCTTCAACAACAGCGCAGCTCGTCATCATTGGCGGCGGAAACATGGGATCCGCCCTGGTGGGCGGCCTTGTTGCGAGTGGTTGGGATGCGACATCCATCGTTGTCGTTGAACTTGATGCAGATAAGCGCGCTGCGTTGGAGTCACAGTTCGGTGTGCGAACAAGCGATGTGATCGTGTCCGCAGCTGGAGCCCTCATTGCTGTGAAGCCGGGAGACGTTGCCAGCGTGTGCAGCGAGGTTTCTTCTTTGGGCATCTCTCGTGTGTTGTCGATTGCTGCGGGTGTTTCTCTAGCCACATTGGAATCTGCAGCAGGGTCGTCTGTGGCTGTTGTGCGAGCAATGCCCAACACCCCAGCCTTAGTGCGTGAAGGCGTCACCGCCATTTGCGGAAGCAGCAACTGTTCGGAAGACGACTATGTGTGGGCTGAGAATGTGCTGTCCGCTGTCGGTGTTGTTGTGCGAGTTCCTGAGTCTCAGATGGATGCCGTTACTGCAGTTGCTGGTTCGGGTCCGGGCTACATCTTCCTCATGGCCGAGGCATTGTTGGATGCGGCACGAGCTGAAGGATTACCTGATGATGTTGCAAATGTCCTTGTGCGGCAACTGTTTCGTGGGGCAGGAGTCCTCCTTGCTGAGTCTGATGAAAGCCCCGCAACCCTGCGTGAACGCGTGACGTCTCCGAATGGAACAACAGCTGCTGGCCTTGCCCAATTTGAGGCAGCGGGACTTCGTGAAACCGTGAACAAAGTGGTGCGTGCGGCCGCAACTCGCAGTGCCGAAATGGGCGCCGCCAACAAATAAAAAAATCTTGTGAGGGAATTCCATTTCTCTAATTCGAAGGTGTAGCGTCTGTGACACAGGTCACCAGTCTTGGGAAACCAACACTGGGAGTCGCGCCCCACAAGGGCAGCGCCGAAAGGGCTGGTGCCGTCGGGGGGTTGGCACCAGCCCTTTTCGTTTACTCTGACTCCAATGCACAACCACGTGTCGCTCCTCACTGATTACGGACTGAATGATGAGTTCGTCGGCGTCATGAAAAGTGTTCTCATCGACATGGCACCTCATGTGCGCATCACAGATCTCACTCATGGAGTTCCCGCATTCGATGTGCGTGCAGGTTCGTTAGCTCTCGCGCGTGCAGTGCAATACGTTCCGCCCGGCATTGTGATTGCTGTTGTCGATCCAGGTGTTGGGTCATCACGTCGTGCAATTGCCGTTGAAGTTGCTGGTGGCCGTGGAATCTTCCTTGGGCCCGACAATGGGTTGTTGGGTTCGGGTGTTGCGATGGCGGGTGGTGCAGATCGTGCATTCGAGTTGTCGAATACAGATCTTCATCTAGAAGCACCAGGAACAACGTTTGCGGGGAGAGACATCTTTGCTCCTGTCGCAGCGTTCCTCGCTAACGGTGGCGCACTCGAGGAAGTAGGCCGAGAGATTGATACAGCGAGCGTGATGCCAGGACTTGTTCCGGTGCCAAGTGATGAGACTCACCCGGCACACGGAAGCGGCATGCGCTGTGAAGTCACGTGGGTTGATGCATTCGGGAATTGTCAGTTAAACGTTGGGCCCGATGATGTTGCTCCGTATGGGCCAGTTCTGAAGTTAGTCATTGGCGAGGATGTCCGTAGTGCGCGCGTGGTGACGCACTATGCCGACATTGATGGAGGCGCAATCGGCGCCGTTATTGACTCGTACGGCATGGTGGCATTGAGTGTGGATCGTGGTTCTGCCGCCGAAACCCTGCGGATTGAAGCTGGGGACGCGGTCCTTGTGTTTGCAGGCGATGGGGGAACAACGACCTCTGCCGTGACCCTTCGTTTAGGGAAGTAAGGTTCGTCTCGTGCGCCCCGCTACCACCCTCACTATTGCGTTACTGATCGCCACCATCTTTGCCGCAGGCATTGTCAACCTCTTGATGCTGAAGTAACCATCGCCATGCTCATGAACCTTTCGCACATCATCGAGGGTCATGCTGACGACTCCATTGCACTCATCAGTCGCGGTCGCGAAACCACCTACGCAACACTGCGTGCGCAAGTCGCATCGATGCGTGGTGAACTCACTCGATTAGGAGTCACGAAAGGTGACGTTGTTGCTCTCTTATGCGGCAACAGTCGCTACTTCATTGTGTCGTACTTGGCTGCAGTCGGAATCGGCGCAATTGTTTCACCCTTGAACCCGACAAGCCCAGCACCTGAAATTGAAAATGAACTGATTGCAGTGAAGCCCACTGCTGTTGTCATTGAACCATCTGCTGCGCCGGCGTGGTTGCAGATACCGTCCATCACGACATCAGCTGTTCGAATTGTGATTTCGACAGAGGGCCATTCCATCGAAGGTGCTCACACGATTGATGAGTTCCTCGGCGGAGAGCCAGCCCCCATTGTTGACGTTGAACCATCACATCCGGCGGTGTACATGTTCACCAGCGGAACAGCAGGTTCGCCAAAGGCCGCGATTCTTACGCACAACAATTTGCTCACAAACATTCGTCAAGCAAACATCGCTGAACACATTGGCCCTAATGACGTCACGCTTGGTTTGTTGCCGTTGTTCCATATTTTCGGTCTCAACGTTGTGTTGGGGACAACGATTGCTGGTGGCGGATGTGTTGTTCTGATTCAACGATTCGATCCGGTGTCCACGATGGAAACAATCGCTGAACGTGGTGTCACGATTGTGCCCGGTGCTCCCAGCATGTGGATGGCGTTGGCGCAGCTCGATCACCCAACGCCTGATGGATTCTCATCAGTGCGTATTGCGTTGTCCGGCGCTGCGAAACTGCCCGAGCAGATTGCACATTCGCTGAGTGCTCGTTTCGGGCTACAGGTCTTCGAGGGCTACGGCCTGACGGAAGCGGCTCCCGTAGTAACAACCGCCATTGGTCTCGAATGGATTCCTGGGTCGATCGGCCGTCCTGTGCCTGGCATCGAGTTACGCATCGTTGATGAAAATGGAGACGATGTTTTGATGGGGGACAGCGGAGAAATTTGGATTCGCGGAGAGAACATCTTCGCTGGATATCTCGATGATGAAGAAGCAACAGCTCGCGTGTTGACACGTGATGGTTGGTTGCGCACAGGTGACATCGCAGTGGTTGATGATCGAGGCCATCTCTACATGGTGGATCGCGCGAAGGACCTCATCATCGTTTCCGGATTCAATGTCTTTCCTGCAGAAGTCGAAGGTGTTTTGTTAGCTCACCCCGACATTGCAGAGGTTGCAGTTGTCGGAACAGATCATCCGCACACTGGAGAAGCTGTTCGCGCATATGTGGTGTCTCGTAATGGCGTGCATCTTGATGAAGACGCAATCATTGATTACTGCCGCACGAAGTTGGCGCGCTACAAGTGCCCTTCAAAAGTGATTTTTGTTGACACACTCCCGCGCAATATCAGCGGGAAAGTTCAGCGCTTCGCATTGCGCTAGAACCATGTGTGGCATTGCTTGCCACGAGAAAACCTGCGAACAGCACCGCGATGCCGACGAGTAGTGTGACTGCAAATGCACGATCAGCACCCAAACGTCCTGAGAAGGTTCCGCTTGCCGACAAGATGGCTGCGCCTGCAGCAATCAAGATGTTGCCCAGAGCGAGCAAACGAGCTGAACGGACTTGTCGCGTTGCAGCTGAGGTGAGAGCGGGGTTGGCGCCACGAAGTACTCGCCATGCAGACCACGCAGCTCCAACAAAAATGATGAGCGCCGGAATGGATGAGCCCACAGCCGCAAGAATGCGAGGCAGAGCCTCAAAGTGTTCTTTGCCCATTGGCATTGTCTCGGGGTCAATGACACCGCGGATGGGGGTGGTGAAGACAACTCCGGCAGCGAACCCACTGAAAACCAAAAGAACTCGAGTTGCGACTCGACCCGCTTTGGGGCCCGCCAGAAGGAAGATGGTTCCGAGGGCTAGCCAGGGCACATTGATGATTGCGCCGAAGGTGAAGAACAACCGGAAGGAGACATTGGTCCAACCGTGGCCCTCCGCCCACCACAGGGATGCCGCAGCGGCAACAAAGAGCCCCATGGCGATGGTCCAGGCCAATTCATGGGGTCTGCGACGACGGAGCCAGCGATCAAGGGTGCTGAGGCCAAATGCCAAAGCGATGATGGCGGAAGCGGCGGCCAAAGCCGTGTTCAAGGTCACGCTGGTCAAGGCTAGGCGGAGTGGAACGGACTTCGTGAATGTGTGCACGAGGCAATAGCGTGGAACTTGATGTCGGACTCCCCCCGCCGCAGAATCCCCGAGGCAGCCCTCGGCCGCCTCCCGGTATATCTGCGCATCCTTGTGGACCTTGCATCTGATGCTGTCACGCAAGTCTCGAGTGAGCAGTTGGCTGAACTTGCTGCTGTGAACGCAGCAAAGGTGCGCAAGGACTTGTCCTACCTCGGTACCTACGGCACTCGTGGTGTCGGATACGACGTTCAGTTTCTGACATACCAAATTCAGCGTGAACTTGGTCTGAACCAATCATGGCCAATCGTCATCGTCGGCGCCGGCAACCTTGGTCAAGCTCTCGCGAATTTCTCAGGCATCTCAGAGCGCGGATTCCACATCGTCGGAGTTGTCGATAAGGACACGAGCAAAATTGGAAGCCTGGTGGGCGGCGTCCGTGTCACTCACGCGGATGAGTTGTCACAGATTGTGCAATCGAAGGGCGTCAGCATCGGCATCATCGCCACACCCGCACAACATGCACAAGAAGCGGCCGATTCACTGGTGCGTGCCGGCGTTGGTTCCATCATGAACTTTGCACCAACAGTTTTAAATGTGCCTCAAGGTGTCAATGTTCGCAAGGTGGACTTAGCTCTTGAGCTGCAGATTCTCAGTTACTACGAACAGTGCCGCAATAACACCAACGTGACTCCTGCAGACACCACTACAGGCGCAGTGAGCGCATAGGCCGTTATGCCCATTGTTGTTATTGGCGTCAACCACCGCACAGGGCCTGTGTCATTTCTTGAAAAGGTCATGATCTCTGACTCAACGATGCCCCATGCATTGAAGAGTCTTTCTGGTCGCGACGACATCCGCGAAGCAGTTGTGCTTTCAACGTGTAATCGTACGGAGATCTACGCAGTGGTGGAACGCTTCCACGGTGCATACGACGAGATTCAAAAGTTTTTGTCTGAGACAAGCGGAATCAACGTCGAAGATATCGAACCACACCTGTACAGCCAATGGGATGAAGAAGCCATCAAGCATCTGTTCGAAGTTTCTTCTGGCCTTGACTCTGCAGTGCTTGGAGAGAGCGAAATCATTGGCCAAGTTCGTAATGCCTGGGAAGTCGCAATGGCTGAAGGTGCGTCACGAAATACCTTGAATCTCTTGTTCCGTTATGCGCTGGAAGTTGGCAAGCGCGCTCGTACAGAAACTGCGATTAGTCGATCCACCGCATCGGTGTCTCACGCAGCAGTGGAAATGGCTGAAGACATCATTGGGTCACTTGCTGGCAAGCGCGTACTTGTTGTCGGAGCGGGAGAGATGGGCGAAGGTGTCGCCACTGCTCTTGCTCGTGAAGGCGCGGAACATGTCACTGTTCTGAATCGCACCGAGTCTCGTGGCGAGGCTCTTGCCAAAAAAGTGGGCGCAAAAGTTTCTTCGTTCGAGCAACTTGAACAAGAACTTTCGACAACCGATGTTCTCGTTGCATGTACAGGTTCGGGCAATGTGATTATTGATCAGGCAATGTTGCGACGTGCTCGAGAGAATGTGTCGACACCAGTGTTGATTGTTGATATCGCTCTTCCTCGTGATGTTGATGACAAGGTGGCTGACTTGCCAGGCGTGACTCTGCGAGACCTTGATCATCTCAGTGCTTGGGCACAGCGTGGGCTTGAACTGCGCGCAGCGGAAGTGAATCAAGTACGCGCGATTATCGGTGACGAAGTACAACGCTTCTCACAAGACCAAGCTCAGCGTCAGGCTGCTCCACTTGTTGCGCAGCTTCGTGAAGTAGTGGAAAGCGTTCGTCATGCCGAGATGGAGCGCTACGGCACCCGCCTTGGTGAAATGACAGACGAGCAACGTGAAGCCGTTGATTCAATCGTGCGTGGCATTGTCGCGAAGCTGTTGCACTCACCGTCCGTGCGTCTCCGAGAGGCTGCCGGAACACCGCAGGGAGAGCGTTTGTCCGCTGCGGTCCGAGATTTGTTTAATCTCGAATAAATCACCTCTATGACAGTTCTTCGCATCGCAACTCGTTCCAGCCTGCAGGCACGGACTCAGGCTGAGTATGTGGGCGGTTTGATTGAGAAGACATCCGCCGGCACAACGGTTGAGTATGTGTATGTCGATACGCAAGGTGACTTGAACGCCACAACGCCATTGCATCAAATGGGCGGTCAAGGAATCTTTGTGAAGGAAGTGCAGCGCGCAGTCCTTGATGGACGGGCCGACATTGCTGTGCACTCTGCGAAAGATCTCCCATCACAACAAGCCGAGGGCCTTGTGATTGCCGCAATCGGTGAACGACGTACTGCGAATGATGCCCTTGTGGGAAACTCACTCGAGAATCTCGCACATGGTGCAACCGTTGCAACTGGTTCGGTGCGCCGTCGTGCTCAACTCACTCGTCTTCGCCCCGATCTTCAATTCATTGACTTGCGTGGCAATATCCAAACTCGATTGTCGAAGATTCCTGATGGAGGAGCAATTGTGATGGCAATTGCTGCGATGGAAATTCTTGGCATTACTGATCAGATCGCTGAAGTGTTGCCATTAGACATTGCGGTACCGATGGTGGGTCAAGGCTCTGTTGCTGTCGAATGTCGAAGTGATGATGCTGAAACTGCAGCAGTTCTCGCCGGCATTGATCATGCAGCAAGTCGTCGTGCAGTCGAAGCAGAGCGCGCGTTCCTTGCGGAACTCGGTGCTGGTTGTTCGCTGCCAGTCGCTGCCCATTTGTCATCAGACGGAATTTTCCGTGCGTTCATGGCAGCCGACGACATCAGCGACACTGTGCAACTCGAAGGCGAAATTGGTGATTCTGATGATCACATCGTTGTTGGAGTTGCAATGGCAATTGAATGTCGAAGTCGATTGCAGGGCAAGGCCTAGTCATGTCCCCGTCGCTTGATGGCCGGTCCGTCGTTATTACTCGGTCCATCACGCAAAACGAATCTCTTCGCCGCCTGCTTGAAGCGCGAGGTGCAGATGTTGTGGAAGTGCCGCTCATCGCAATTGCAGAACCAGACGACGAAGGTCGCGAGCGCGACGAAGTGCTGCAGCGTTTCCATGAGTTCGATTGGATTGTTGTGACATCGCCCAATGGTGCCGAACGAGTTGCACCATTTATTTCAGCTGCAGAAGCTGCGGGTGATGCACCTCGTTTTCCGCTGATTGCAGCAGTAGGGGATGCAACGGCACGAACACTGAACACAGCGGTCAGTGTGATTGCGCAGCCGGCGCGCGCTGAGATTCTTGCGGAACAGTTTCCAGAAGGCTCAGGAACTGTCTTGTTGGTGCAGGGAAATCTTGCCGATGAGTCTCTTGCCGAATCGCTCAGTGCCAAAGGCTGGTCACTGACAAAAGTTGTCGCGTATCGCACCGTTCAACTTCGACCAACTCCCGAGATGATGGAACCAGCACTGCAAGCAGATGTTTTGCTCCTGGCGTCGGGGAGTGCTGTGAGCGCGTGGTTTGAATCGTTCGGGACAAGGACCCCCTCGATCGTGGTGGCCCTTGGTCCATCGACCGCCAAAGTGGCCACTGCTCTCGGGGTTGACGTCTCTGCTGTCGCTGACGAACAGTCGCTTGAGTCGCTTGTGGAGACCACAGAGCGACTTCTGGACGCTGAATAGGGCTACTTCGCCGGCCCCGCAGGTCGGGCTGGGCATGGATGCCAATAGCATCAGAGCGTGACCTTCCCCGTTTCACGCCCCCGTCGTCTCCGCACTTCTCAGGCAATGCGAGAGCTCGTAGCCGAGACCAGGTTGCATGTGTCCGACCTCGTGGCGCCTCTGTTTGTTCGTGAGGGCATTACTGAGCCTCAGCCCATTTTGTCGTTGCCGGGCGTGGTGCAACACACTGTCGCCTCTCTCGTTGAAGAAGTGAAGGGTCTTCGTGACCTAGGCGTGAAGGCAGTCATTCTCTTTGGCGTTCCTGCATCAAAAGATGAGATTGGCTCTGGCGCATTTGATCCGAAAGGCATCGCACAGGTCGCTCTTTGTGCATTGCGCGATGCAGTAGGTGACGACATGGTCATCATGGCTGATCTCTGCGTTGATGAGTACACATCGCATGGGCATTGCGGAATTGTGGGTGCCGATGGCGATGTTGACAACGACGCAACGATTGAGATCTATTGCAAAGCTGCGATTGCACAGGCAACTGCTGGCGCACATGTTGTTGCGCCGAGCGGAATGATGGATGGCCAAGTCGGCGCTATTCGTTCTGCACTTGACGATGCAGGTTTTCAGAATGTTGCCATCATGGCCTACTCGGCCAAGTATGCATCAGCGTTATACGGACCTTTCCGTGATGCTGTGGACGTACAGATTGCTGGTGGCGGACATCGCAAGGGCTACCAACAAGATTGGCGCAACGCTCGCGAGTCAATGCGTGAAGTTTTCGAAGACATTGAACAAGGCGCAGACATTGTCATGGTGAAACCTGCATTGTCGTACCTTGATGTGATTGGCCAAGTGCGCGCGTCTGTAGACACGCCTGTGGCGGCGTATCACGTCAGTGGTGAATACAGCATGATCAAAGCTGCAGCTGAGCGTGGCTGGATTGATCACGATGCAGTTGCTCTCGAACATCTCACGTCCATCAAGCGCGCAGGCGCGGACATCATTCTCACGTATCTCACGCGTTGGTTCGCAGAGTACGCATCTAAGTAGGAGTTCCTATGACGGGCACCATCCCATTTTGTGATCCCATTCGTTGTGAGGCGGCTGGTTGTGTTGCAACAGTGTGCAAAGGCGCAGGACTTCCTTCGAACGAAGAAGTGTTTCAACGTTCAGCGAAGGCAATTCCTGGCGGAGTGAATTCTTCCATTCGTGCCTTCAAATCTGTTGGTGGTAACCCGTACATCGTCTCGCGTGCTGAAGGTGCACGCGTGTGGGATGTTGAAGGCAATGACCTCATTGACCTCGTGCAGAGTTACGGCGCAATTATTCTTGGACACGCTCATCCGAAGGTAACGGAAGCAATTCGCGCCGCCGCCGGTGACGGCACGTCATACGGTGCACCAACACCGCGTGAAATGAAGTTGGCAGAAGCAATTGGTGAACGAGTTCCGTCATGTGAACGCGTGCGCTTCATGAATAGCGGTACAGAAGCCACGAGTACCGCAGTGCGTTTGGCTCGCGGTGCAACAGGTCGCAAGCGCATTGTCACCTTCAATGGCAACTTCCATGGTGCAACAGACGCATTGCTTGCTGCAGGTGGCAGTGGACTTGCAACATTGGGTCTTCCTGGCACCGCCGGTGTTCCTGAAGAGGCAGTTGCCAACACGTGGGTTGTTCCGTACAACGTGGTGCCAACTCTTGATGACGATGTTGCTGCTGTGTTTGTTGAGCCAGTGGCCGCAAACATGGGCGTTGTTGCTCCTGCAAAAGGTTTCCTCGAAGGTTTACGCGCAGAGTGTGATCGTGTTGGAGCACTCTTGGTGTTTGACGAAGTGATTACAGGTTTCCGTTTAGGGACCGGTGGCGCGCAAGCAAAGTTTGATGTTCGTCCAGACCTCACATGCTTCGGCAAAGTCATCGGTGGCGGATTGCCCATTGGCGCTGTCGGCGGACGTCGCGATGTCATGGAAAATCTCACACCTTTGGGCAGTGTGTTCCACGCAGGAACGCTTGCGGGCAATCCGTTGGCTACTGCAGCAGGTCTTGCGGCATTGAATGAACTCAACGCAGATGTGTACATGGAACTTCTTGCACGTGCTCGTACGTTGTCCGCGCTTCTTCGCGATGCCTGTTCGTCAGTTGGTATTCGTGCGCAGTTCCCTGTTGTCGGAACTTTGGTGGGAATGCACTTTGGTGATGCACTGACTGATGCTCCAACAAACTTTGATGAGGCGAAAACTACTGATGAGAAGTTGTACGCACGGTTTTTCCATGCGTTGCTCAGTGGTGGAATTGCTATTGCTCCAGGCGCTTACGAAGCACTCTTTGTTGGCCTGGCGCACACAGATGCAATCATGAACGAACTTGCAGATCGCGTTGCATCTGCACTGAACGGATTCACGCGTTGAACAGACGTGTTCCACTTGCTGTAGGGGCGGTACTCGCTGCAGTTGTTATTGGTAACGGTGTGTATGCATCTTTGAATAACAATTCCGTGTCCGTTGCAACTGATGTACGACACACAGTTGATTTAGTTGCAAGTGTGAACACAGTGACTGCTGATGTGAATTGGAAGCAAGATGGTGTCACGAGTGGTGCTGTTGCTCAACTGTCGCTAGATGACACACGAGTTCTCACAATCCCAGAAGGAACATTGGTCGACGACTATGACGCAATGGCGAAGTGTGAAGATTTCACAACACCAAACGCATGCGTGTTGCTTGCCGACATGTTGGGTGATGCAGTTGTGTGGTTTGCACTGGTACCCGCAGACAAAGTTGCGGGCATGCAAACACTGACGTTGCCCGGACTCGTCGACATGCAGTCAAATGGTGACGAAGGAATTTTGCGCAACGGATGGATCGTGAAGTTGGCAACACCTGTGAAGCGCATCTGTGAGAAAACAGACACGACGTCACTCCGTGATTTCATTACACAGTTTCCACACGATGCAAGCTCATCCATCGTGAACCTCACCACTGACAACGTTGTGTCAGTGACCTGCAAGTAAAAGAAACGAAAGTGTCAACGCGCAATCGCGCGATGTACTACTTCCGTGAAGTGCCGAGGCGTGGTTCTGTGCCCACTGCAATTGGCTTTGGATCCAACATCGAGAAATCCTTCTCAATGGTGTCAAAGCTTGTTCCACCTGATTCAAGAGCCTTATAGATCTCAGAATCTGGTGAGCACCATGCTTCGTATTCAGCAGCCCACTCTTCGCTCTTCGGATCTGCACCCGCAAGGTCGTAGCGAATATGGCAGACAACAGCAAGAATCTGCGCTTCATTCAAACCACCGCCGGCCTTCTCGCCCTGCTGTGGCATGGGGTTGCCGTTGTAACCAAGTGGCTTATGAGGGCCACCTTCCCGGTTCGGGTCGCCATAAGTGGCGAGTCCAGCCGCGACGTACTTCTGGCTTCCTGCGTACACGAAGTTCAACATGTCCTCGATGTGAGGGAATGTCTTGATCGCGTTGCCTTCGTACAGAACTTGTCCAGCACCACCGGCGCCGTTAGCACCGTGGCAACCCGCACAACTTGAATAAACGGCAGTTCCGATTGCGGTGGGCCCTTCAACAACTTTTTCTGAGGGGACAACTGCAATGAAGTAGATCAAAGCCCACACAGGTAACAAAGCGAGGGCCGACATTGCCCAGAACGGAATCTTGCGACGGTTCTTTGCAGCGGTGACATACACAGGGTCGGGGATGGCTGCTTTTGGCGCTGGAGCGACATTTTTCTTTGCTGGCGCTGCTGCGGCCGGGGTTGCTGAAGCAGCAACGGCCGGGCTGGCGTCGCCAGTGGACTCGCCAGAAGCAGCCGCACGGCGTGCTTTGGAACGATTCAGAAGGTGCTCGGGGATCTCGGTCACTGCACTTACCTCTCGGAAGACCTGCTCAGGTGCCTTGAGTGGGCGGATTACCCACCTTTTACGGCGCCTGACCTCTCCACGATAGACAAAATTGCACCCCTGACCGCAATTATCTGATCAAGGTTTTGAGAGGGGTCTCAATGGCCCCCTCTGTGGGAGCAGAACGGGGGTCGCTCGGGGCAAGACTGATGATGTCTGCACAAAAGCACAATGTTTTCGCACAAAAGCACAACCGTCCTCACTTGGGGGGGCTGGGGTGAGTGACCAAAGTTGTACTCAACGAATTGGGTCTAGGAGCCTGCCTGCTGGCTAGTGTTCTAAGTGCTTAGGCACCTGCCCCAGGACCACACCGTCACCTAGGACCGGAGAAGAAGAAGAGTCCATGCTCGCGATTGACATCCTCAAATGGCCCGGAGTTAACCAGGCTTTCTTGTTTTCATTGCTGCTCACCACAGCGATGTCTCTTGTTGTAATTCCCTTCGGAAAACGACGCCCCGTCGACAAGCAAACCACCTGGGGTGAGGCCTTGTTGGGCAGCACCTACGTGTTTTTCACGATGTTCCTCGCCTTTGGTGTTGTTCCTCACCAGTTCATCGTTCACGCTGACAACGAGCTCGGCTGGCGCAAAGACAAATTTCTCAACGGCCCCTTCGACATCTTGCAGGCACAGGCAAATGGCGGAAATTTCCCATTCACGCTCAGCTATGAAGCAGTTCGTGACGTCATCGCAATCGTGATCCATGTGTATTTCATTGCGCTCATGATCTACCTCTTCGTGTGGTGGCAGAAGCGTGGCGAAAAGACAAGTAAAGAAGTTGCTACTTCTTCATACGGCCGTCCTTTGGTTCGAAAGGGCTGATTTCTCATGGCACGCACTGACGCCAACCCACCCATGCCGGAGTGGTCGACTGAGTATCAACTCGTCGAGGTGGATGCCGACTATCTGGGCAGGGCTGTCAAGCCAAAGCAGTTCATTCACATCGACCAAAGTGAATGCATCATGTGCGAAGGCTGCGTGGACATTTGCCCATGGAAGTGCATCCACATGGTGTCTCCAGACGCAGTTGCGGAAGCCGAAGCTGTCGACAAGCCTGGCGATGATCCTTCCGATCACGTGATCTTTATCATCGATGACGATGTCTGCACGCGTTGTGCACTCTGCGTCGATCGTTGTCCTACCGGCGTCATCATTTTGGGGAAGGCCGGCGCGCCTGATCCAGAAGGTGACAGTCATACCCGAACAAACAACCACGGCTACGGCTATGGAATGCGCCTCTGAGGTGAATGAATATGGCAAAAGTATTAGATAACCCCCGCCCAACTCTGAAAGAGCGTGCAGCAAAAGCTGGACAGCAAGTTCAGGGCAGCCAGGTGTGGAACTCCATCTTCCGTCCCGGATCAATTTTCCGTAAGGGATACACGGACAGTCCACGTAACCGTTCGTACGTGATCATGAACTCGGTGCTCTATCACTTGCACCCGGTGAAGGTGAAGCGACACGCAGTCAAGGTGAGCTACACGCTCTGTCTTGGTGGATTGAGTTTCTTCTTGTTCATCTTGTTGACAGTGACGGGCATCTTCTTGATGTTCTTCTATCGACCAACTGGCGCAAATGCGTGGCAAGACATTCAAACGTTGCAGACATCAGTGACGTTCGGTTTGTTGATTCGCAACATGCACAGATGGGCTGCTCACCTCATGGTGCTCAGCGTGTTCTTGCACATGGCGCGCGTTTTCTACCACGGTGCATACAAGCCGCCACGTGAATTCAACTGGGTTATCGGCGTTGTGTTGCTCACGCTCACATTGCTTCTTTCCTTCACCGGTTACTTGCTTCCATGGGACCAATTGGCACTATGGGCTGTAACGGTGGGTACGAACATGATGGGCTACACCCCCGTGATGGGATCTCAAGTTCGCTTCGTTCTTTTGGGTGGTGTTGAAATCGGATCGGAAACGTTGTTGCGCTGGTACGTGTTGCACGTGATCATGCTTCCGTTCGTCATCATCATCTTTATGGCTATTCACTTCTGGCGCGTCCGCAAGGACGGCGGAATTTCCGGACCGCTCTGATCTGAGGGAGAAGAACAATGACTGAAATCCCCGAACACCTCCTGAAGCGAGCGCAAGCTGCTCGCGAAAAGGCAGCCGGAGCAACTGGCGCTGATGCGGCACCTGCTGGTGACCGTATCCCTGACGCACTTCTTGACCGCACAAAGTCTGCCGGCGCAGGCGCTGCTGCTGTTGTCGCAACTGCACCTGCCGCAGGCTTGCCTGTTGGTGCTGGTCCTGGTGGACACACTCAGCGTTTGCTCACAGTGGTGAAGTCAGGCTCTATTCAAGAAGCAAAAGCTGCACCAGTTGACAAAGTGCACACATGGCCTCACCTTCTTGCAGTGGAGTTCGTTGCATCTCTTGCGATGCTCGCAGCACTCTTCATCTTCTCGTGGGTGGTCAATGCACCACTTTTGAAAGCAGCTGACTTCAACCAGACACCAAACCCATCAAAGGCACCGTGGTACTTCCTCGGCTTGCAGGAACTTCTCACGATGTTCCACCCGATGATTGCTGGTGTGACTCTTCCAGGTGTTGGCATCCTTGCCCTCATCCTTGCCCCGTATCTCGACCGCAACCCATCGAACAAACCAGAAGATCGCAAGTTCATGACTGCGATGATGACAATGTTCCTCATCTTCTGGGCAGTGCTGACGATTATTGGTTCGTTCTTCCGTGGTCCAGGTTTCAACTTCACCTTCCCATGGCGGGACGGAATTTTCTTCGAGTTGTGATCGAACTTTCAATCACACAATGACATTCGACGTACAGACAAAGGATTAAGGAACGCAAAGATATGAGTACCGGATTGGTAATTGCCATCGTGGTTATCGCAGCGGTCGTGTTCGGCGCGATCGTTGTCTTGACAACATCACGCTCCACGGAAGTTCGTGGCGCAGGCTCGCTATCACGCGAAACACGTTCACGTGATCGCAAGACAACCATTGGCGCGGATGCGTCAACTGGCCGTGAGGTCGAAGCGGCTGCACGTACTACTGACATCGTGAAGGCTGCTCCTGTTGCAGTTGCACCTTTTGTTGCACCAGACGCAGAAGCAATTGGTGTTTCTCGTCGTCAGTTCTTCAACCGCACAGCTGTCACGTTGATGGCTGCAAGCATTGGTGCATTCGGTGCATCTTGTGTTGCCTTCTTGTGGAAGGGCGCTGACGGCGGATTTGGTTCCAAAATCAGTGCCGGCAAAGTTGACGACATCGTCTCCGGTATTCGCTCGAACAAGGGTTTCTTGTATCTCGCAGAAGCTCGTGCATGGGTGACTGAGTATCCAAAGGGTTCTCTCAGCAAGGCGAAGGCTGTGTACGGTGCGCAAGCTCCTGTCTATGCAGGCATGGAAGCCGGCATTGTTGCTTTGTATCAAAAGTGCCCACATCTTGGTTGCCGTGTTCCAGAGTGTTCAAGCTCCCAGTGGTTTGAATGCCAGTGCCATGGTTCGCAATACAACCGTGTTGGCGAAGTACGTGGTGGTCCTGCACCTCGCGGAATGGATCGCTTCGCGGTGTCAGTCTCGAACGGAAATCTCACAATCGATACAGGCTCAGTTTTCGCTGGTCCAGCCGTTGGTATCAACACAACAGGTCAAGAAGCCGAAGGACCGCACTGCGTCGGTGCAGGAGGACACTAATCATCATGATTGCCGCAACGAGCAGATCTATTGGATTACTCATCCTGCTTATTTCGATAGGTGGTTGGGTTCTCTATGGAATTTTCAACTTCCGCAAGGGTCGTAAAGAAATTGGTTCTGAACAAATCCTTGCCGCTAACCGTAAGCCCTACTACGACGACGAAACTCTCGAAGGTCCACGTCTCGAGCGTGTGCAACTTCTTGGTTTGGTATGTCTCGCAATCATCACGGTGGCATTGCCGCTCTACTGGATCTTGGAACCACAGCGTCAGGCCCAAGCAAACTTCGGTTTCGAAAAGCGTTTTGTTAAGTGGGGGTCAAAGATTTTCGCTCCCACTGCAGATGGTGGATATAACTGCGCAGGTTGTCACGGTGGCATGAGTGGTACCGGCGGTGTTGCTGCGTATGCAGTCACCGACCCAAAGACTGGCGAAGTGAAAGCTGTTTCTTGGAAGGCACCAGCATTGAACACAGTGCTGTATCGCTTCAGTGAGGAAGAAATCACTTTTATCATGAACTATGGCCGTCCCTTCTCGCCAATGTCGGCGTGGGGAACAATCGGTGGTGGACCATTGACTGATCAGTCAATTGAGACAGTGATTGACTACATGAAGTCGATTCAGATTCCTCAGGCTGGTTGCATCGAGACTCGTAGCTATTACAACCCAACATGTGATGAAGGTTCTTTGCCAGAAGAAAAGAACAAAGAGATCATTGCTGAGGCAAATCGTCTGGTGACAGCAGGGACCTACGGCTCTGTTGGGGAAGCCTTGTTCAATCTCGATCTTGGTGGTGGCGCTTACTCTTGCGCACGTTGCCATACGAAGGGTTGGTCGTACGGCGATCCTCAAGCAACAGGTGGCGGTGCTCTCGGACCAAGCCTGACAGGCGGATCATCAACACGTCAGTTCCCTAATCAGTCCGACATGATCAACTTCATTAAGAATGGTTCTGAACTTGGTAAGCGTTATGGCGAACAAGGTCAGGGCAGCGGACGAATGCCAGCATTCGGTCAGTTGTACACCGATGAACAGATCAAATTAATCGTCCAGTACGTGCGAGGTCTCTGATGTTGTCTGCTCTTCTTTCTATTGACTTCAATCCGGGTATTCGTGGCATCATTGTCACGCTCGTCATGTTCGTATTCCTTGTTGGCGGCACGTACTTACTTGTTGGCACCAACCTTGGTGCACGTCTCGGTTTCCTCATTGTTGCAACCACGCTCGCCGGCTGGATGATGCTGATGTGCATTGTGTGGGCCATTTATGGAATTGGTCTGAAGGGACCAGAACCAAAATGGAAGCCCAATGAGCCCATAGCCATCGTTCGTGATGGTGCGTTGATGGATCGTGCTGAAGTTTTAGAAACATCGATCAACCTTGATGGTCTTGACCCAACAGCTGCAGCCAAGAAAGTCTCGGACACACTTGTCGAAGATGGCTGGAGATTGCTTGCCGATTCTGACTCTGCTCGGGGTAAGGCAGTTGCAGCTTCCGACGAAATTCTGCAGATTGAAGCTGAAGAATTCGCTGCCGGTGAGTATGTCTCCGTTGCGGTCTTTGATAAGGGTGGCGAGCGTTACCCAAAGATTGGTGAGTCGCTCGACTTCCTTGCTTTCTGGCATAAGCCGCGTTACTCAATTGTTCAGGTTGCGCCGGTCGTTGCTCAGCGCACAGAGCCTGGTCGTGCACCAGCTCGCGTGCAGATTGACACCACAAAGCCTCACCGCTATGTCGTGATGATTCGTGACCTCGGTGCAAAGCGCCGTCCTGGTTTCCTCATCGGCGCCGGTTCTGCTTTGATCTTCTTCTTGATGGCATGGATGTTGCATCGTCGTGAGACACTTCTGCGCGACAACCTTGCCTTGAAGTCAGCGGAGGCATAGTTCATGGGTCAGTACCTTCCCATCGTCGTATTGATGGTGCTGGCCGTTCTATTCGGGGTGCTCAGCCTCATCGCATCGCGTTTATTGGCTCCGAATCGCCCTAACTCTGCAAAAGAAGCACCGTACGAGTGCGGAATTGTTCCTGGTCGCGAACCACCGGAGCGTTTCCCTGTCAGCTTTTACGTCATTGCAATGTTGTTCATCATGTTCGACATTGAAATCATTTTTGCGTATCCATATGCAATTGACCGTGAGTTCCTCGGAACTTTTGGTTTCTTTGAGATGGCGTCGTTTAGTGCGGTGTTCTTTGTTGCATTTGTCTATGTGATTGCTCGTGGAGCACTTGATTGGGGTCCGATGAAGCGCGCAAACGGAAGCAGCGAAATCTCTGATGCACCTGCCCTCACACCGCTCGGCAGTGTGCGAATTGTGGGTTCTGAAGGCCGTGCTGCAAATAGTGGAAAGGCCGCGTAATGGGTCTTGCTCAAAATGTTCTTGATGATGGCCTCGGTGGCCTCGACCATAACTTCATCACTGCACGCGTTGAAGACTTAGTCAAGTGGTCACGCTCTCGTTCCAGCTGGGCTGCATCTTTTGGTCTCGCATGTTGCGCCATTGAAATGATGGGAACAGGTGCATCGCACTACGACATCTCACGTTTCGGAATGGAAGTGTTCCGCGCTTCTCCACGCCAGGCGGACATCATGATTGTCGCCGGACGAGTGAGCCAGAAGATGGCTCCTGTTCTTCGTCAGGTCTATGACCAAATGATGGAACCAAAGTGGGTTATCTCCATGGGTGTCTGTGCATCAAGTGGCGGAATGTTTAATAACTACGCCATCGTGCAAGGTGTTGATCAAATTGTTCCCGTCGATGTGTATGCACCCGGATGTCCTCCCACTCCAGAAACTCTTATTCACGCAATCGAGACTTTGCACCAACTGATTGAAGATGGTGAAATCATGCGTCGTCGTGAAGCCAATAACGGTGGCGCAAGAGTTGAGCTTGATGCTCATGCTCCGTCAGCTATCTCTGTCGCACTCGGGTCGAAGTAATTATGAGCGACCAAGTGGAACAAGCGGAGGAAACCGTCGAGACACTGCATGGCTGTCCGGTTGTTTACTCACGCGATCAAAAGGTTTTGTTGGTCTCTCGCGATCAGTATGTAAGCGTTGTGAAGTCACTTCTTATTGATGGATTCGATGTGTGCATCGACCTCACTGGTGTTGATTATTTGTCATTACCTAACCGCGTTGTGGGCGCTGGCGTTCAGCCCGAGCGTTTTGAAGTTGTTGTCAACCTCTTGTCTCTGACGAAGCGCGAGCGCATCCGTTTGCGCGTGCAGGTGCCAGCAGACGACACAACTCTCGCATCGTTATTTGATGTGCACCCCGGAACTGAAGCGCATGAACGTGAGACGTACGACATGTTCGGAATCACCTTTGAGGGTCATCCCGATATGACCCGCATCCTCATGCCAGAAGATTGGGATGGACATCCATTGCGTAAGGACTACGACCAAGGTTTCATCCCAGTGCAGTTCAAAGGGACGAACTCATGAGCAGTGTCATCTCAGCCGGAACCAATGAGGGTGGACAAGAACTCCAATCCCGTAGTGAACTCACTGCGAAAGAACTCTTCCGTGAAGTTGGTTCCGTTCTTCGTCTGAGTGAAGCGGAAGCAGCCAAGTTGGCAGAAGTGCAGACTGAGGTCCCTGAAGATCAGACCATGATCATCAACATGGGGCCACAACATCCAAGCACGCACGGTGTGTTGCGTCTCATGCTTGAACTGCAAGGCGAAACAGTTCTTCGCTGCAAGCCAATCATTGGCTACTTGCACACCGGCATGGAAAAGACTGGCGAGTCATTGACGTACATGCAAGGTGGCACGAACGTCACCCGCATGGATTACCTCTCTCCGCTCAACAACGAACTTGTTTTCTCACTTGCCGTGGAAAAACTGTTGGGCATTGAAGGGGATATTCCAGAACGTGCTGTCTGGATGCGCATGCTTCTTTCAGAGCTCAATCGCATGAGCAGCCATTTGTTGTTCCTTGCGACTAACGGTATGGACATTGGTGCAGTGTCGATGATGTTGTACGGATGGCGCGAACGCGAAGACGTGTTGCGCTTCTTCCAGAAGGTCACTGGCCTTCGGATGAATCACAACTTCATTCGCCCTGGTGGTCTTGCTGCTGACATGCCTGCAGGGTGGCGAGACGATGTTCTTGCAATTTTGGAAAACTTGCCATCACGTCTTGAGGAATACGACATCTTGATGACGGGCCAGCCCATTTGGCGCGAGCGCTTGCAAGGCGTGGGCGCGATTACTGCGCGTGAAGCGATGGCACTTGGTGCCACTGGACCAATCCTGCGCTCCACCGGAGTCGCATGGGACCTTCGTCGCGATATGCCATACCTGCGTTACGAAGATGTTGAGTTCGATGTCATCGTGGGTCAGTACGGCGATGCATATGACCGTTACGCAATCCGATTCAATGAAATTCGTGAGTCGATGAAGATTGTGCATCAGATTCTTGATCGCATGCCATCTGGTGATTACCGCATTCAGAACAAGAAGGTCACCCCACCGCCACGTGCGCGAATTGATGAATCAATGGAAGCACTGATTCACCACTTCAAGATCTTCACCGAGGGATTCAAGGTTCCCGAGGGTGAGGTGTATGTCGGTATTGAGAGTCCGCGTGGAGAAATTGGTTGCTACATCGTTTCCGATGGTTCATCGAATCCGTATCGCATGCACATGCGCGCACCGTCGTTTGTCAACATCCAGGCACTCCCGCACATGATGCGTGGAGGCCTTGTTGCAGACGCTGTGGCAGTTATTTCGTCCGTCGACCCTGTGTTGGGAGAGGTTGATCGCTAATGGCACGCCTGACTGAAGAGAACGTACGTCTCGCTCGCGAGATCATCGGTCGTTATCCAAAAGCTCGATCTGCAACGATTCCATTGCTGCATCTCGCACAAGAGCAAGATGGGTACGTCACGAATGATGCGATGGCGCACATTGGTGAACTCGTCGGTGCAACATCTGCAGAGGTGTACGGAACCGCATCGTTCTACGAGATGTTCAAGTTTGAACCAGTGGGCAAGTACCTCATCAACATTTGCGGCACCATGTCATGTGCGCTGATGGGTGCCGAAGAATTAATGCACCATGCTGAATCTCGTCTGGGTATTCACATGGGTGGCACAACACCCGATGGTCTCTTCACATTGGAAAAAGCTGAGTGCCAGGCTGCGTGCACAGAAGCACCGTGCTTGCAGGTCAACTATCGCTACCGCTTCCGTGTGACATCAGAAAACTTCGACACGCTCATTGATCAGTTGCAAGCAGGGGAACTCAACAGTGAGATCCCTGCGCACGGAACAGTCGCGGCAGTTCGTCAGCACATTCCTGCTGATCGTGGTGTAGGTGCAGTTGCACCTGAAGATGTGACTGAAGGTCCTGCGTGGCTTGATGGAAAGGCTGCGCTATGACCAGCAATCCCGGTGGCACTTGGCCACATGCTCCTGGCTTCATCGTTGGCGATCGCCCAAAGATCGTGACCTCACGTTTTGAATACGAAGATTCCTACACATTGCAGCGTTACCTCGCGACCGACGGTTATGCAGGTCTGCGCGCCGCTCTTGGTCGTCCAGCAACAGATGTTCATGATGAAGTAAAGAACGCAACGGTTCTTGGTCGTGGTGGAGCAGGTTTCCCTGCTGGCAACAAATGGGGACTCACGCCACAAGGTGTGTGGCCGCGTTACTTAGTTGTCAATGGTGACGAATCTGAACCAGGCACCTACAAAGACCGCTTATTGATGGAGCGCGATCCGCATCAACTCATTGAGGGTTGCCTCATCGCGTGTTACGCAGCTGGTCTTTCACAATGCTTCTTGTACATCCGCGGTGAAATGGCACTTGCCCAAGAGCGCGTTGCGACTGCGCTCAATGAAGCGTATGCAGCTGGTTACGTGGGCAAGAACATTCTTGGTTCAAAGTTCTCTGTCGACATCGTGTTGCACTGGGGTGCAGGCGCGTATGTCGTCGGTGAAGAAACTGCGTTGATTGAGAGCCTTGAAGGCAACCGCGGAATGCCTCGTTTGAAGCCTCCGTATTTCCCGGCAGCAATTGGTTTGTATGGTCAACCAACAATCGTGAACAACGTCGAAACATTGGCCAACCTTCCTTGGTTGTTACTCAATGGTGCAGTTGCGTACACAGCGATTGGCACAGCAACATCGCCTGGTACCCGCATGGTCGCAGTCTCCGGACACGTACAGCGTCCTGGTGTGTACGAAATCATCAACGGCATCACTACATTCCGTGACTTGTTGTACGGCGAAGAGTTCTGCCAAGGCATTCGCAACGGAAATGAACTCAAGGCATTTGTTCCTGGTGGCGGTTCCGCTCCATGGTTCACGCCAGATCAGTTAGATCTTCCGTTCGAAGCAAGTCAGGTCGGACCGGCAGGTTCAATGCTTGGTTCGGGCGCCATCATGGTGATGGATTCCACCACCGATATTCCTCGCGCAGCTCTCACGCTCACACGTTTCTATGCACACGAATCATGCGGTAAGTGCACACCATGCCGCGAAGGTGGCACATGGCTTGAGCGCATCTTGTCTCGTGTTGTTGATGGCAAAGGCACCGATGCCGACCTTGATCAACTCATGGAAGTAGGCGAGTCCATCTGTCCAGGTGCTTTCCCACATGCTTCGAATGAGAAGCTTGGCATTGCAGCAGTTCCATTCCCATATCGCATGAACACGATTTGCTTCGTCGGACCATCGGCATATGCGCCAGTGCACTCTGCACTGACATTGTTCCGTGATGAATTCGAGGCGCGGATAACAAAGCGAGTTCTTATTCCAGTGACGGCGGTGTCCTAATGACAACTATCGATACCAACACTGAATCGTCAGAGATGCCTGAGAAGGATCCCAACGCGGTGAGCATCACCATCAATGGTCGTACTGTTGAAGCACAAAAAGGTGAGTTCATCATTGCGGCCGCAGACCGTGCAGACGAATTCATTCCACGTTTTTGTTATCACCCACGTATGAGCTCTGTCGGTATGTGCCGTCAGTGTCTTGTTGAAGTTGAAGGACCCCGTGGTCCGATGATGGTCGTGAGTTGTATGACACCAGTGGCCGAAGGCCAAGTTGTCCGCACTGAAACACCTCAGGTCAAGCGTGCACAAGAAGGCATGATTGAACTGCTCCTTGCCAACCACCCACTCGATTGTCCCGTGTGTGACAAGGGTGGTGAATGTCCATTGCAAGACCAGGCATTCAGCCATGGTGCAGGCGAAAGTCGTTTCGTTGAAGAGAAGCGCCACTATGAAAAGCCAATTGCAATCAGCGAATTGGTTTTCCTCGATCGCGAACGTTGCATCTTGTGTGATCGCTGCACGCGTTTTGCTGATGAAGTTGCTGGTGACCCACTGATCAGCTTCACGCAGCGTGGAAATAACACACAAGTCATGACCTTCCCTGACGAACCGTTTGCTTCGTACTTCAGTGGAAACGTTGTGCAGATTTGCCCTGTAGGCGCCCTCACTGCTGAGCCGTATCGATTCAAGGCTCGTCCGTGGGACCTCGAACAACGCGAGAGCACGTGCACTACATGTTCAGTCGGTTGTCGCACAGTGGTGCAGTCCAGTCGCGATGAACTGCTCCGCTACCAAGGTGTTGACAGTGACCCAGTGAACTGGGGATGGTTGTGTGACCGTGGCCGTTTCAACTTCCAGTCGGTGAACTCGGAAGATCGTTTGGAGAATCCTCAGACGAAGGCGGGCGACTCGTATGCCACGACAACATGGTCTGCAGCGCTCGACACAATCTCACGCACGATTCGACATGCAACACCGGGTTCCGTAGCGATTCTTGGTGGTGCACGCGGTACAAACGAAGACGCTTTCATGTGGGCACAGTTAGCTGATGCCTTAGGTGTCACGATGCGTGATGCACAACTTGACGATGGTCTCCCTGCATCAATCTTTAGTTACCCTCAGGCAACTATTGATGCTGCATGCTCTGCGGGCACAGTCATCTTGTTGGCTCCTGATATGAAAGAAGAACTTCCTGTTCTGCATATTCGTCTCCGCGATGCTGCAGAAAAGAAGAAGATTCGCATCATTGAAATCTCTGCTCGAGAAACTGGCCTCACGAAGCACGCATGGCGTTCTGTGCGTGCCGAATCAGGCACGTCAGTAACAGCAGTGCAGCAGTTGTTGGCAGATTCTGCAATCGCAGCACAGTTGGCTTCTGGCCCAGTGGTCGTTGTTGCAGGTCGCGCAAACCTTGCTGAAGATGCCGCACACACAATGGCTGCAGTTGATGCAGTTCTTGCCGGCGTGCAGAACGCCTCTGTTCTTCCAGTTCTTCGTCGCGGCAACGTTCGCGGTGCATTGTCGCTCGGCCTTGCGCCACAAAGTGGCAAAGATGCAGTTGCAATTCTCGAAGCATCGGCTCGTGGACAAGTTGAATGCCTCATTCTTTTGGGTGCAGATCCGATGAATGACATTGCAGATGCAGACCTTGCACGTCGCGGTATCGCCGGTGCAAAGTTTGTTGTTGCGATTGATACGTTCCTCACTCAGTCAGCGGCGCACGCCGACATTGTTCTGCCTGCTGCTGCATACGGTGAAAAAGACGGCACCACGATGAACCTTGAGGGTCGCGTCACGAACGTGGTTCAGAAGATCACGCCTCGCGGTACATCACGTGCCGACTGGATGATTGCTGCTGAACTTGGTCTCTTGCTTGGTCATGATGCCAATGTCACCACCCTTGCCGATGTGCAGAAGTTGATGGGTAAGAAAGTTCCCGGCTTTGGTGCAACAACAACTTCAGTTGCCGTGAAGCGCGATGGCATTGTCGTAACGGTTCCGACACCGACGCGTACATCATTTGTCGCGCCCACCATCACGCCGCGCAACTCTTATGAGTTCCGCGTTGACGTGAGTCGAAAGCTGTATGACCGCGCGGTGGGAACAATCACCAGCCCAGCACTTGCAAATCTGGCAACAGGAGTCAGCATCACCATTCACCCGCTTGATCTTGAACGCGTTGGTGCAGCAATCGGAGCAAATGTTCGCGTGTCGAATGCACACAGCAGCATCGTGCTGCCTGTTCAGTCAAATGAGAAGGTTCCTCGCGGTACTGCGGTTATCCCGTTCAATCAGCCAGGCGCAGACGTACGTGAACTGATCCGTCATGGTGATTCAGTTGTTGACGTGAGAATTGAGTCGATGTGATGTCGTCGCTGTTTGCTATTGACCCTCTGTTAGAGGATGGCCTTTTATGGACACCGCTATTGATCATTCTGATCAAGGTCCTTGTTGTCTTCGTTGTTGGCCTCGTCGCAACGATGTTGATGGTGTGGTTTGAACGCAAGGTCATTGCAGGCATGCAGAACCGCGTCGGCCCCAATAAGGCTGGTCCATGGGGCTTGTTGCAGACCTTGGCAGACGGAACAAAGCTTTTCTTCAAAGAAGACTTGATCCCTGAACGTGCTGATCGACTTGTTTTTCGTCTTGCTCCGTACCTTGTATTGGTGCCGGCGTTCCTGGCGTTTGCAATCATTCCATTGGGCGGAGATTTCCGTGATGGAAAGGGTGGCATTGTCACCTTGTTCGGACACGAGACTCGTTTGCAGTTAGCCGACCCACCTGTAGGTGTTCTTTTTGCTCTCGCAATCTCAGCAATTGCCGTGTACGGAATCATGCTTGCTGGTTGGTCCAGTGGTTCGAAGTATCCATTGCTGGGTTCAGTACGTGCGTCAGCACAGATGGTCTCGTATGAAGCGGCACTTGGTCTCTCGCTTGCTGCTGTTTTGATTGTGTCAGGAACATTGTCCACTGCAGGAATTGTCAACTTGCAGTCATCTATCGGGAATTGGAACATCGTTGCTACCGGCTTCGTCCCGTTCTTCATCTTTATGATTGCCGCAACCGCGGAACTGAATCGACCACCGTTTGACTTGGTGGAAGCCGAGCAAGAACTAGTGGGTGGATTCAATACTGAATACTCTTCGATTCGTTTTGCTTTGTTCTTCCTTGCCGAGTTCATGAACACAATCACAATGTCGGCATTGATCGTCACATTGTTCTTCGGTGGTCCACAGCCAATCTCCATCGGAGACACCACCCTCGACATTCCGTTGCTACCGAACGCAATTGAAGGAACCGTGTGGTTGCTTCTGAAGGTCCTGGTCTTCCTGTACATCTACGTATGGTTCCGTGCGACTCTTCCTCGATTCCGTTACGACCAACTCATGGATCTCGGCTGGCGAATCTTGATTCCTGCTTCTTTGGGTTGGTTCATGTTGCTGGCTGCACAGCGCGTGGGTCGTGATGCGGGTTGGGATCAAACAGTCGTCACTCTCTCGACCGCAATTGTTCTCATTGTCGGATACGTGTTGTTGCAACTGGCGTACAAGGTCAGTCGTGCCAACCGTGAGCAGGACGGAGCAAGCTTCTAATGGGTTACTTCGGCGGATTCCTCGTCACCATGCGTCAGCACGGCGCGAAAAACAAGGTGACAACTGAGTATTCAGGCGGTCGCGTCTTCCGTAAAAAGAATCGCGACACCAAGGACGAGAAGATTGAAAAGCCAGAGCGCTTGCATGGCCGTCACGTCCTGAATCGCTACGAAGATGGCATGGAAAAGTGCATCGGCTGTGAGTTGTGCGCTGGTGTATGCCCTGCGAAGTGCATCTATGTCCGCGGAGCAGATAACGATCCGGACAATCCAACGTCTCCTGGCGAACGTTACGGTTTCATTTACGAGATTAATTACTTGCGTTGTATCCATTGCGATATGTGCGTGGAAGCTTGCCCGACAGAAGCGATCACAGAGACAAAGTTGTTCGAATTCTCTTTCTTGAATCGTCAAGATGCGATTTACACCAAGGACGAATTGCTTGTTGGTGATGACGGAATGCCTCAACATCTGCCTTGGGAAGACTGGCGCCCTGGTGAAGACCAGAACACATCGGGTTGGATGCGCGCAACAGCACCTGCTGGTGATGCAACCTTCGAAGGTGTGGTCTCGTGGAGTGGCGAGCTTGGGTATGGCGTGCGTCAGCCCGAACCAGCACAAGAAGTTCGTGATCAATCAGACGGAGGCAGTCACTAATGGAACTGTTCGTTTTCGTCGTCGCTGCTGCCATGGTTCTGGGTGGAGCAATTGGTGTGATCACTCGTTCCAATCCAGTACATGCTGCGCTCAGCCTTGTGCTCACGCTGTTTGGTATCGCTGTGATGTTCGTGTCTCACGATGCACAGTTTCTTGCCGCGGTGCAGGTGATTGTCTATGCCGGCGCCATTGTCGTCCTTTTCTTGTTCGTCATCATGTTGTTGGGCGTTGACCGAACTGAAGATGTCAACATCGAGCCAATCACAGTGCAGCGTCCGCTCGCACTCATTGTGAGTGCCGGTGTGGTGGGCATTGTCATCGCTGCCGTTGTCTCATCGAGGGAACTTCTCGGTCGTCCCGTTGGCGGTCTTGACAAGACCACGCTGAGTGCTCCGGACGCGAATATTCGTCAATTAGCCCGTGAGATTTTTGGCAACAATGTTTTTGCTTTTGAACTCACATCGGTGTTGTTGCTCGTTGCTGTTGTTGGCACGGTGCTGATGGCCAGGCGTGTGAAGTCCAATGGGGCAGGAAAGTGAGCGCCATGTTGTCGGCTATCCAACCCACGAGCAGCTGGTACCTA
Organism: Ilumatobacteraceae bacterium; assembly: GCA_021298435.1. Taxonomy (GTDB): domain Bacteria; phylum Actinomycetota; class Acidimicrobiia; order Acidimicrobiales; family Ilumatobacteraceae; genus UBA2093. Next base: position 16,806 of record JAJTFJ010000004.1, on the reverse strand, counting down.
ATCCTCGCTGCTGTGTTATTCGGTATCGGCGCCTTTGGCGTCATGGTTCGTCGTAATCCACTTGTGATGTTTATGTGCATCGAACTCATGTTGAATGCTGTCAACCTCACATTCGTCACCTTGGCGACAGCGCTTTCCAATATCAATGGTCAAGTCGTGGTGTTCTTCGTCATGGTTGTTGCAGCCGCAGAAGTCGTCGTTGGCTTGGGCATCATCGTTGCAATCATGCGTCGTCGCAACGGCATCACTGCCGATGATCTTTCGGCTCTGAAGGGATAACAAACATCATGTTGGATCTCGTTTGGCTCGTCCCTGCTTTACCCCTCACTGGGTTTCTTCTTATCCTTCTTTTCGGGCGCAAATTAGGCGATCCGTTCGCTGGTGTTCTTGCAACAGTGATGACTGCTTCATCATTCGTCGTTGTTGCTGGTATCTATTTCGAACTCTTGTCGCTTCCATCTGAAGAGCGCACGAACGTTGTCACGCTGTTCTCGTGGATCCCCGTGGGCGGGTTGCAAGTTGATATGGCTTTGCTTGCTGATCCCCTCAGCATCACAATGGGATTGTTTGTGACTGGTATCGGTTCTCTGATTCATCTCTACGCCATTGGCTATATGCACGGTGATGCAAAGTTCCCGAAGTTCTTCATGTATTTGAACTTGTTCATCTTCTCCATGCTGATGTTGGTGCTGGGTGAGAACTTGTTGGTGACATTCCTTGGTTGGGAAGGCGTAGGCGCTTGCTCCTACTTCCTGATTTCTTTCTGGCACACACGTGATTCCGCCGCAACGGCAGGCAAGAAGGCGTTTGTCACGAACCGCGTTGGTGACTGGGGAATGCTCGTGGCGATGTTTTTGGCATTCGCTGCCGTTGGAACATTGTCGTACGAAGGAATCAACCACGCTGCAGAGAGCGGAAGTCTTGCAGCAGTCACCGCAACCGGTATCGCAATGATGTTGTTCGTTGGTGCTTGCGGAAAGAGCGCTCAGCTTCCTCTTTTCATTTGGTTACCCGACGCGATGGAAGGCCCAACTCCTGTATCGGCGTTGATTCACGCAGCAACCATGGTGACATCTGGTGTGTTCTTGCTCACCCGCATGGCACCAGTTCTTCATGCCGCATATCCATGGTCGAGCGACGTCATCGCGACTGTCGGAGCTCTCACAGCTCTCTTTGCCGCCACTATCGCTGTTGCGCAAACCGACATTAAGAAAGTCCTGGCGTACTCCACGGTGTCACAGTTGGGCTTCATGTTCCTTGCCATTGGTTCTGGTGCATACGTTGCTGCAATCTTCCACATGGTGACCCACGCATTCTTCAAGGCACTGTTGTTCATGGGTTCTGGCTCGGTGATTCACGGTATGCATCACGAGCAAGACATGCGTCGCATGGGTGCCCTTCGTAAGGTCATGCCGATTACGGCAATCACTTTCATCATCGGTTGGCTAGCAATCGCGGGTGTTCCGCCGTTCTCTGGCTTCTGGTCAAAAGACGAGATTCTTCTTTATGCATTCGCAAACAATCGCTTGCTCTACTTCATCGGAGTATTGGCCGCGCTTCTCACTGCGTTCTACATGACACGTCAAGTCATCATGGTGTTCTTTGGTGAAGCTCGCTGGAATGATCATGCAGAAGAAAATGGCGCTCACGGCGATCACACTCCACATGAGAGCCCATGGACAATGACTGCGCCATTGGTTGTTCTTTCCGGACTCGCTATCACTGGCGGCATCATGCAATTGCCCTTCTCGAAAGAGACGCATTGGTTAGAGCATTGGCTTGAGCCCGTGGTGCATCATTCCGAAGCAAACATCAAGGGAACATGGGCGTACGACAACAAGTGGCTGCTCCTCGGCCTTGCTGTGCTCATTGCGTCTGCTGGTATTGCCGCAAGCATTGCTGTGTACGCAAAAGGCAAGTTCAAGGCAATTGAGCCTCAACTTCTTGCCGATGCATGGCGATATGACTCGAGCATCTCTGCATTTGTCGGGGGCCCCGGTCGCAAGGCATTTGATTCTGTTGCTGCATTTGATGCGCACATCGTTGACGGCGCCGTGGTTGGTGTTGCCACTGAGGTTCGCGCGGCGAGCGGTCTCTTGCGCAAAGTGCAAAGCGGTCTCGTTCGTTCGTATGCCGCAATCATCGGGCTCGGTGCAGTTCTCGTGCTTGCTTGGTTCCTCTTGAGGGGAGTCCTCTGATGTTGTCAACACTTTTGCCAAGCGCAGGAGCAGCAGTTGAGAAAGTCGCTGTCCCATTTCCTATCCTCTCGGCCCTCATTCTTGTACCGCTGCTCGGTGCAGTCATCGTGACGTTGTTGTCTAATCGTCGTCCGGAGTACGTGAAGCTTGTCGCCATCATTATCAGCGTCGGCACAGCGGCAATGTCATTGTGGATGCTGGCCAAATTTGACTCACATGAAGCTGGGTTTCAATTTGTCTCACAGCATGAATGGATTCGTGCGTGGGGCATTTCGTGGCATCTCGGTGTCGATGGTATTTCGCTCTTCTTAGTCGTGCTCACCGGCATCCTTTTCCCACTCGTGATTGTCGGAGTTGATCCGCATCATGACGAGAAGCGTTATCTCGGATGGCTCTTGCTTCTGGAAGCAGGAGTTATGGGCAGCTTCTTGAGCCTTGACTTGTTCTTGTTCTTCATCTTCTTTGAGATCGTGCTTGTTCCGATGTACTTCCTCATTGGTGGATGGGGATACGACAAGCGCATCTACGCCGCAACCAAGTTTTTCCTCTACACAATGTTTGGCTCTGCGTTCATGTTGGTGGGCATCATCGCTACCGCTGTTCTCGCGCAACGCGATCTTGGGTACATCACCTTTGACCTCGTGAAGATTGCAGAAGAAGCAACCTTTGCTACCAACACTGCTCGCTGGTTGTTCCTCTCGTTTGCGATTGCTTTCGCTGTGAAGGTTCCTATCTTCCCGCTGCACACCTGGTTGCCTGATGCGCATACGCAAGCACCAACTGGTGGCTCCATCATCCTCGCCGGTGTGCTTTTGAAGATGGGAACGTACGGATTCCTTCGATTTGGTCTCTACTTGTTCCCCGCTGCTGCCGTGTGGGCAAAGCCTGTGCTGTTAACGCTCGCAACCATCGGCATCATCTATGGCGCGATTGCAGCGACGATGCAGACAGACCTCAAGCGTCTTGTCGCATATTCATCAGTTGCCCACTTGGGTTTCATTGTTCTCGGAACATTTGCAATCACGTCACAGTCGCTGACCGGAAGCGTGATGCAAATGATCAACCACGGAGTCTCCACCGGAGCATTGTTCTTGCTTGTCGGAATGATTTACGAACGTCGCCACACACGAGTCATCGCTGAGCTGAAGGGCATTCAGTCGGTTGCACCAATTTTTGCTGCGGCATTCATGGTTGTGATGTTGTCGTCAGTGGGGGTTCCCGGACTCAATGGGTTCGTTGGAGAATTCCTTATTCTCATTGGTTCGTTTGAAACAGCGCGATGGTGGACAATCATCGCGGCGACTGGCGTCATCCTTGCGGCGTTGTACTTGTTGTGGGCGTATCAACGCGTCTTCCATGGTGAGCCAGATGAAGCAAATTCATCTTTCAAGGAACTCACACTTCGCGAGGGTGCTTTGCTCTTGGTGTTCATTGGAATCATCGGATTCACTGGCCTTTACCCGAAGCCGATGTTGAACCGCATTGAACCCAGTGTCGACAAGTTGGTCAAACATGTTGAATTGCACTCTGACTTCAAGGCTCCGGTTCACAAGGGTGGTCACCTGCCCGAAACCGACACTGCACACGAGGGAGGCAAGTAATGGTTCTCGCAGCAACAATGAACGCTCCTGAGATTGCGTGGGGTGCACTTGCTCCACTTCTTATTCTTCTTGGTGGCACCTGTGCGCTTCTTTTGTTAGGCACTCTTGTTCCCCGTTGGCCACGATCGGCTACACCTACTTTGACAATTGCGACTGCACTCGCTTCGGGTGTCGCATTGTGTGTGCAATGGAACAATCTGTACTACCGCAAGGGGTACTCCATTGTTGCTGATGCAATTTCTGTCGACCGCTTTGCTGTCCTGACATCAATCATCATCACAGTGGCTGTGGCGCTTGGTGCTCTTCTTGCATCGGCGCATCATGATGCTGCAAATGGCGACCCACTTGAGAATTATGCGTTGTTGCTCACCTCCGCAATTGGCGCGATGGTGATGGGTTCGTCAAATGACCTCATTGTTTTATTCCTTGGCTTAGAAATTCTGAGCCTCTCGCTGTATCTCTTGGCCGCGAGCGATCGCCGTCGTGAAGAAAGCCAAGAGTCGGGTCTTAAGTACTTCATCCTTGGCGGTTTTGCCTCGGCGTTCTTGCTGTACGGCATCGCCCTTGTCTACGGGGCAACGGCATCAACCAACATCAATGGCATTGCTAAGGCATTGTCAGAGAGAATTGCCGTGGGTGGTTCGGACGCAATGTTGCTGATTGGTATCGGTCTCATGTTGGTTGGTCTTGGCTTTAAGGTCTCTGCTGCACCATTCCAGATTTGGACGCCAGATGTGTATGAAGGTGCGCCGACATCGGTGACGTCGTACATGGCATCGGCTGCCAAGGTGGCTGCGTTTGCGGCGTTGCTGCGAATCTTTGTTGTTGGACTTGAGTCGCGTGTTGATGACTGGCGTCCAGTGATCTGGGTTCTTGCAGTTCTCAGCATTTTTGTGGGTTCGACAATGGCAGTGGTGCAAACCAACGTTAAGCGGATGCTCGCGTATTCGTCCATCAGCCATGCGGGTTTCATCCTTGTCGGTGTTGAAGCTGCCGCACACATGGAAGGCAACGGCCTTGCCGCATCCATGACGTATTTGGCTATCTACACAATGTTGGTCATGGGCTCATTCGCCATCTTGATTGCAGTGGCAGGAAAGAACGACACAGCGACAACCCTTGATGCATTCAAGGGTCTCGCAAAGCGTCGTCCTGCTCTTGCATTGGCATTCAGCACATTGCTGTTTGCTCAAGCTGGTGTGCCGTTCACTTCCGGATTCGTTGCCAAGTTTGGTGTTATCAAAGCAGCTGTCGAAGTCAACTCCTACGGCATCGGTATCGCAGCGATGGTGGGCGCCGTTATTGGTGCTTTCCTGTACTTACGAATCGTTGTCAGCATGTGGATGGAAGAACCAGAGACACAGGAACCTCTTGAGATTCCAACAGTTGTCAGTGTGGTGATCGGACTCTCAGTCGCCTTCACGCTCTTCATCGGGTTCTTCCCGAGCATCTTGCTTGATGCAATTGAACTTGTGCGCTTCGCGCCACTCTGATTAACGACGATTTGCGCGTTGTACTAACGCGTTAAACAGCCCTTGATTTGCAGGGTCTTCTTCTGCGGTGTCCTCCGGGTGCCACTGCACACCGATGACCCATGTTGATGTGGAGTGCTGCACCGCTTCAATCGTTCCGTCGCTGGAGTGACCAACCACTGCTAACGATGGAGCAACAGTCTCAATGGCCTGGTGATGGAACGAGTGAGTCATTGGCTGGGTTGTTCCCATCGCTTCGGCGACTAGCGAGCCCTGGGTCAACTGCACGTCATGCATCGTGTCACGGTGGACTTCATAGTTTTCGAGATGTTGGATGAGAGTGCCACCTAAGGCAACATTCAAGATCTGGTGTCCGCGACAGATTGCCAGAACGGGAAGGTCCAATGCGACTGCGTGTTGCACTGCTGCAATCTCAAAGTCGTCAATGAATTGATCGACACCGAACAAACGCGCGTTGATTTCGCGGCCGTACTGAGAAGGGCTCACATCACCGCCGCCCAAGAGGACCATTCCGTCGCACCGTTCAACAGTGGCACGAATGAGATCTACGTCATCAGTGGGCGGAATAACAACAGGAAGTCCGCCTGCGCGTTGCACGGCATCGGCATACAGTCGACCTCCACTGACAACGGGCGTGCGGTGGCCCTTGGCTTCATCAGAACGCCGTCCAGGAATCGCAATCAGTGGTGGCTTCATCGTGAGATGACTTCGTCAACCACGTAGTCGTTTTGGCGTGCCATTGAGATGACACTGTCGGCATGCTCACGTCCGCGAACTTCGAGAACAACTTGTACTCCGGTCTCACGAACATGAAGCGAGATGCCTTCACGTACATGTTCCACTTCAATCAAGTTGGCGCCAGCACCTGCGAACAATGTGAGAAGTCGCGCAAGTCCACCGGGGCGATCAGAGATACGAACAAACAGAATCAGGCGTCGTCCAGCTTGTGTTTCGTTTCGTCGGATGAGGTTAGGAACGAGACCTAGGTCAACATTGCCACCAGAGAGAACAACACAGGTTGTTCCAGTCGCTGAAGGAACAACCTGGCCACTCAGCAGTGCAGACACACCAACAGCGCCGCCACCTTCGACATATAACTTGCTGCGATCCATCAACATCACCATCGCATCGGCAACAAGGTCTTCTTCGACAACAACAATTTCATCAACGAATTGTTCAATGATGGGTCGCGTGAAGTCGCCTGGTGTTTTCACAGCAATACCGTCAGCAAGTGTGACAATGGGTCCGTCTGCTGGATGATCGCCTGCATAAGGCGCACATGCACGAACTTGGACGCCAATGATGCGCACGTGAGGCATTGCTTGCTTCACTGCAATCGCGACTCCACCGGTGAGGCCACCTCCACCAAGTGGAACAATCACCGTTGCAAGGTCTGGGATATCTTCTACAAGTTCAAGACCAAGAGTTGCCTGACCAGCAACAACAATCGGATCATCAAAAGGATGACAAAGAATCATGCCGGTTTTGTCCGCGTGCTCTTGTGCTGCTGCAACTGCATCAGACAATGTGTCGCCACCTTCAGTCAATGTTGCGCCGTAGGACAACACTGCTTTCATTTTTGAAAGTGATGCACCAGTAGGAACAAAGATCTGGCACGGCACGCTGTAGTGCTTTGCGGCAAACGCAAGAGCTTGTGCGTGGTTGCCAGCACTTCCCGCAACAACGCCGTTCTTCGCAGCATCGCCGAGCGACGCCAGTTTGTTCATTGCTCCGCGAATCTTGAAGGAGCCCGTTCGCTGAAGGTTTTCTGCCTTGAGTACAACGTTGCCGCCAAAACGCTCGGTCAGTGAGAGCGATTCGGTCACTGGTGTTCGCTTCACAACGCCAACTCCTGCCTTGCGCGCAGCAAGGATGTCAGAGGGGTCAATAGGGAACACGGGCATGCGTCACTACCGTAGTGGTCATGCGCGCAGCACTGATCGCGAATATGAATGAAGCTGACCCCGGTTTCGTGGGTCGTTCCTTGCGCCGTCGCGGCTATGCCCTCACTGACTTCCTCCGAGAGCAGCATGCAGACTGGCCTTCTCTGGATGGTTTCGACCTGGTCGTGGCTCTGGGGTCGGGGTGGAGCACCTATTGGGACCATGTGGCCGAGCCGGTTCTGGCGGAGCAGTTGCTGATGCAGGAGGCAATGGCCAGGGATATCCCGGTTCTGGGGGTCTGTTTCGGGGGCCAGCAGCTATCTCGTGCCCTCGGCGGAGTGGTCACAAAGGCACAAAGTACGGAAATTGGATGGTTTTCGGTCGAAAATGTGCTCGAAACAGCACAAATTGCCCCCAAAGTCCTCTTCAATGGCCCCTGGATGCAGTGGCACTATGACAGCTTCAGTGTTCCTTCTGGGGCAACGGCTCTGGCGCAATCGTCCGCCGGCCCCCAGGCCTTTGTCTGTGGGAGAGCCTTGGGGCTGCAATTTCACCCTGAGGCCACCGAAACCATCGTCAAGATGTGGTCATCGGATGATGGGGTGGAAGAACTCGTGGGCCAGGGAATTGATGCCGAGGACCTCTTGTCGACGACTCGGATTCAGGTGGCAGATTCTGAAGAACGATGCGATGCGCTGATCGACTGGTTCCTCACGACAATCGCACAAGGGCACATGCCACAGGGCTGAATCCCTTGTGAAGTTGGGGTCTGAATAGGCCTCCGTAGTAGTTTCAAAGGCTGTGTCTGAGTTTCTACGGTCCTATCTCACAGTTGTGTGGTTCGGGCTTGCCGCGTTTTTGGTCGCCGGATTATTGCTGGGTATCTCTGCGCTAATTCGCCCCAATAAGCCCTCCCGAGAAAAATTGCTCACCTACGAAAGTGGTGTGGATCCCGTCGGTGATGGTTGGTCGCAAAGTCAGATTCGTTATTACGTCTTCGCACTTCTCTTCGTCATTTTTGACGTCGAGGCAGTGTTCATCTTCCCGTGGGCTACTCAACTCGAGCGTTATGCCGTATTCGGACTTGTAGAAATGGGTGTCTTCGTCGGCATTCTTCTTCTCGGTCTTGTGTATGCATGGCGCAAGGGCGTCCTGCGCTGGGTCTAGGGAAAAGGTTCATCGATTATGGGACTTGTTGATCGCGGTCGGCTTCCAAAGCCACTCACATCACTCTTCAATATGGGTCGCTCATATTCATTGTGGGTGTATCAGTGGGGACTCGCATGCTGCGCTATCGAAATGGGTGCTGCATTCGGATCACCTCGTTATGACGTGATGCGTCTCGGAGTGATTCCTCTTCCTGCATCACCACGCCAAGCTGACCTTGTCGTTATCTCCGGAACTGTCACCGACAAGATGGCGCCAGCAATTAAGCGCTTGTACGAACAGATGCCAGAACCCAAGTACGTGATCTCAATGGGAAGCTGCGCAAACTGCGGCGGTCCATATTGGGACAGCTATTCGGTCACCAAGGGCGTTGACCAAATCATTCCTGTTGATGTGTATGTCCCTGGTTGCCCACCACGCCCGGAAGCGTTGCTTGAAGGAATCGTGTTGCTGCAACAGCGCATCAAGAACGAAGACATGGGCGCTCGTTGGCGCGGTGAAGGCACCAAGTCAATGAACATCGTCGATGGCGAATCAGCTGAGAAGGGTGGTGTTCCCGTTGTCGTCCACAACTGATACCCCAACTGAGGCACCTCGCGACACAGTGCGCGAAGCGGAACTTGCACGCATTCTTGAAGCACTCGGTGCTGGCGTTGTTGATTCACTGTTGAAGCCAAACGATGACATGTGGATCCGCGTGACTGCAGAGACATGGCGCGTAACTGCAGAAAAATTGAAGGCCTTGGGTTACACCTACTTCGGTTATGTCTCCGCCATTGACTGGCTTCCATCACCATTCGGTAAGAGCGAAGATGATGCTTCTGGTCCTTCTGGCGAACGTGATTCCACCATCAAGCAGGGCTACGCCGGTGGTGATACTCGTTTCCAAGTGATCGCTCGATTGGTACAGCCATTCACCACAATCGGAATCAACATCAAGGTTGATGTTGCTGATGAAGTGATGGCAGTCGATTCATGGTCCAGCGTTTTCGCCGGAGCGAACTGGCACGAGCGCGAAGCTCACGAAATGTTTGGTATCGGCTTTAACGGTCATCCAGATCTTCGCAACATGTATCTCCCAACAGATTTCGAAGGCCATCCGATGCGCAAGGACTTCCCGTTGCTTGCACGCATCGTGAAGCCATGGCCAGGCATCGTTGATGTTGAACCATTGCCCGGTGACGACGAAGAGGAAGGCGAAGCATCATGACCATGCTTGGCGACCGTCAACAACTCGCATACATCGCATCTCAGGCTGCCGATGCACGAGTCAACGTTGAACTTGAAACAGAGGGCATGACCCTCAACATCGGACCGCAGCACCCTGCGACGCACGGAACACTGCGCATCATTGCTCGCCTTGATGGTGAACAAGTGGTGTGGGCGGAACCATCTGCTGGCTACATGCACCGTGGTTACGAAAAGCTCACAGAAGTTCGTACGTTCCCGCAGGTCACTGCATTGGTGAACCGCATCGACTGGTTGGGTTCTTTCGCTAACGAAGTTCCTTTCATTCTCGCTGCTGAAAAGTTGATGGGCGTTGAAGCACCATCACGCGCGCAGCACATTCGCACCATTTTGTTTGAGTTGTCTCGCATCGCGAACGTTTCATTGTTCCTTGGTGACCTCGGTGTGCAGTTGGGTGCAATCACTCCAGTCTTCTTCGCATTCCGTGACCGTGAATATGTGTTGAACCTGATTGAGGGTGCAACCGGTGGACGCTTCCACCCGAACTTCGACCGTATTGGCGGATTGAAAGATGACTTGCCAGCTGGCTTCATCGACGAGACACGTGTCGTCATGAAGAAGTTGCGTACCTTCTGCGATCAGATCGAAGACCTTTTGTTCGGAAACGAAATCTTCCAGTCGCGTACTCGTGGCATTGGTGTGATTCCAAAAGACGTTGCATTGTCATACGGCTTGTCAGGTGCGAACCTTCGTGCAAGTGGAGTTGACTGGGACCTTCGTCGTGACCAGGACATCCCAATGGCCTGGAACAAGACAGATTTCAAAGTCATCACACACCCAGATGGCGACTCGTTCGCACGTTGCTGGGTGCGTCTGCAAGAAGTGCGTGAGTCAACAAAGATTGTTGATCAACTTCTCGACACAATTCCTGCTGGTCCAGTGATGGCCAAGGTTCCCAAGATCATCAAGGTTCCTGAAGGCGAAGCATGGGTCTCGACCGAGAACCCACTTGGCGAGATGGGTTACTACGTTGTCTCTCAAGGCGACCAAGGTCCATTCCGCGTGAAGATTCGTAGCGCATCGTTCAACAACATCTCTATTGTCCCTTGGCTTCTCAAGGGTGTGTATGTCCCCGACATCATCACCATCCTTGCGTCGCTGTACTTCATTCTCGGAGACATTGATCGCTGATGAACGCTGTCCTTCTCGCTTCTGATTTGCCGTATTGGCTGCAGTCAATCTTCCGTGTCGTTGGTGGACTCGTTGCTGTGTTGCTCCCTGCGGGCACCGTGGTGTACTTGTTCCTATTCAAGATGTTGTCGTTTATGCAGTCACGTCTTGGCCCAATGGAAGCTGGTCCGTACGGCTCATTTCAGTTGTTTGCCGAAGTGGGCAAGTGGCTGCAAAAAGAGGACATCGTTCCTGCCAATGCTCAGCCTGAAGCACGTATTTTCAAAATGGCTCCGCTGATTGTTTTGGCAAGCACTTTCTTGCTTGTTGTCGTCGTGCCATTTGGTCCCGATGCACTCTTCACTGATTTTGAGACTGGAATCTTCTACGCACTTGCTGTGTCTTCGATATCGGTCTTGGGAATCCTCATCGCCGGCTGGGCAAGCGCCAACAAGTACTCGTTGCTTGGTGGTTTGCGTGCTGCAGGTCAGCTTGTTGCGTACGAGTTGCCGATGGTTCTTGCAGTGGTTGGTGTTGTCATTCAGGCGGGCACCATGAACTTGCAGCAGATTGTTGTTGCTCAAAACACGGGTTCGATGTTTGGCTGGGACGGCATTGGCAATCCATACGTTCTGACGCAGTTTGTTGCCTTCATCATTTTCATGATTTCTGTGCAGGCAGAACTCTCACAAACTCCATTCGACATGCCCATTGCGGAATCCGAACTTGTGTCTGGCTACATGACGGAATACTCGGGCTTCCGATTCCTGATCTTCTTCATCGGTGAGTTTGCGACGGCTGGTGTCTTCGCAATGATCGCATCGATTCTTTTCCTTGGTGGTTGGGGAGTGCCTTTCGCATGGTTCGGCTGGACCACCATCGACAGTGTTGACAACTGGATGAATTTTGCCGGACCACTCATCTTGTTCGCCAAGATGATGGCCCTTGTTTTCTTCATTATGTGGATCCGCTTCTCTTCTCCGCGCTTGCGTGAGGATCAATTGCAGCGTTTCGCATGGAAAGTTCTGATTCCAATTTCGCTAGTCAACATCATGTTGACTGCTGTTCTGAAGGTGGCTTTCTGATGGCTAAGCCAAAAGTTCCCGGCATGTTCAAGGGTCTCGGCGTCACATTCGCCACTCTCTTGGCGACTGCAAAAAATGGTGCGGACACAGTTCAGTACCCACACGAAAAGGAAACACCTCCGATTCGTGCACGTGGAGTAATTGCACTTCATGAAGACAACTGCACATCGTGCATGTTGTGCGCACGCTCCTGTCCCGACTGGTGCATTTACATCGAGGGTCACAAGGAACTTGCACCACCTCGCCGTGCTGGAGGTGCACCACGCAAGGTCAACAAGCTTGATCGTTTCGACATTGACTACGCATTGTGCATGTACTGCGGTATCTGCGTAGAGGTGTGTCCGTTCGATGCTCTCTTCTGGAGCCCTGAATACGAATACTCCGAACCACGTATTGCCGATCTCTTGCATGACAAGGCCAAGCTCGGCGAGTGGATGCAGACCGTGCCCGAAGCTCCTGAACTTGAAGCTGGCGCAGAGAAGAAGGGCAAAAAGTAATGCTCGCTTCAGATGTGCTTGTTGCCCAGAACGTGGGCTTTGCGATCATCGCAGCAATCATGGTGATTGGTGCTTTACGCGTCGTCACAACAAAGAACGTGGTGCATGCAGCACTGTGGCTTGTCGTGGTTCTCGCCGGCGCTGCTGCTCAATACATTTTGCTTGCTGCAGAGTTTCTTGCTGTCACGCAGGTCATGGTGTACATCGGCGCAGTGATGGTGTTGTTCCTATTCGGAACCATGCTCACTCGTGCGCAAATTGGCGCAGAGAAAGATCTCAACAACAAGAACGCAATTATTGGTCTTCCCATCGCCGTTCTTTTGTTGGCAACAATGTTGATTGCGTTGAATGACGGATTCAAGGCTGAGAAATTGCCTGCTGATTCTCCGCTCGTTACAACGCAGCAAGTATCTGACCAGATCTTTGGAATCTATTTGCTTCCGTTCTGGGCATTGTCGTTTGTCTTGCTCGCTGCAGCTATCGGAGCAATCGTGCTCGCGAGGAGGGACTAACTATGTTGCTCAATCAGTTCCTCATGCTTGGTGCGGTGCTTTTCTGCATCGGTGTCTATGGCGTCATTGTTCGTAAGAACGCAGTTCTCGTGCTGATGTCCATCGAGCTCATCCTGAACTCCGTCAACATTAACCTTCTTGCGTTCTCACTACGCAATGGATCTCCTGACGGGCACACGTTTGCTCTTTACGTCATTGCAGTGGCTGCAGCCGAAGTCGGCGTTGGTCTTGCAATGGTCTTGCTCATGTACCGCAACCGTCGTTCCGTTGGTCTCGACGATCTCTCAGAGATGAAGGGCTAACTCATGTTCTCTGCATCTACCGAAGCTGCCGAAGTCATCTTGAAGTCCGGCTGGTTCCTCGAAAACGCGTTCATCATTCCGATCATCCCTGCAGTTGCATTCTTCTTGATCATCTTCTTTGGCAAGAAGATGCCAATGAAGGGTTCCGAGTTCGGCATCTTGTCGATGTTTGCCGCATTGGCAATGTCGCTTGGTGCGGCGTACCAGTGGATTCAGCGCGTCAATGGCGTCTCTGAAGAAACATATGTAAAGCCCATCATTCGGTCATGGACATGGTGGCAGAACGATGGTGTCTCATTGGGAATTGGCCAGCACATCGACGGTCTTTCCATCACCATCCTTGTAGTTGTTGCATTTATTTCTTCGCTGGTTCAGATCTACTCCACCGAGTATTTGCACGGAGATCGTCGATATACGCACTTCTTTGCGTCATTGACGTTGTTCTCTGCGGGCATGCTCAACATGGTCGTTGCCGAGAACATGATTCAGCTCATCCTTGGTTGGGAGCTCATGGGCTTGTGCTCATTCATGCTCATCGGCCACTGGTGGGAAGAGGGCGCAAATAGTCGCGCTGCTCTGAAAGCTTTCTTCACCACTCGTACTGGTGACATTGGGCTTCTCGTTGGTACATCGGTCTTGTTCTTCGCTGCAAACGATTGGACCCAGAAGACTCTTGGTGTTTCTGGCTTCAGCATCCGTGGCTTGTCCGCTTGGGCGCTGTCGGGTGACCCAAGCAGTGCAGCAATCACAGTGGGCGCAGTCGCTCTGTTCATCGCATGTATTGGTAAGTCGGGTCAGTTCCCACTGCACACCTGGTTGCCAGACGCGATGGCTGGTCCAACACCGGTTAGCTCGCTCTTGCACTCATCCACCATGGTTGTGGCCGGTGTTTTCTTGGTCGCGCGTTTGTACCCCGTCTTCTACGAGGGAATGAACATTTACGGCAACAGCGTGAACTTCATCGTTCTCATTGGTGGCGTCACGATTGTCATCGCTGCAGCGTTGGCATTCGTGCAGACCGATATCAAGAAGGTGCTCGCGTACTCGACGGTTTCACAGTTGGGCTACATGATGATGGGCCTTGGCGCTGGTGCATGGTTGCCAGCTGTCTTCCACATCTTCACCCACGCATTCTTTAAAGCATGTTTGTTCCTCGGTGCGGGCTCCATTAGCCACAGCGCATCACACCACTCATTCGACATGAAGAAGGACATGGGTGGACTTCGTAAGTTCATGCCCATCACCTTCAGTACGTGGATTGTTTCCACTCTTGCGTTGTGCGGCGTTTTCCCATTCTCTGGTTTCTTCTCGAAGGATGAGATCATCGACAACGTTGGGTATGCCGGTTACAACTTCTTCATGATCGTCGGCTTGTTCGGCGCATTCCTCACTGCTGCGTACATGACACGTGCGACATACCTCACCTTCTTTGGTGAGCCACGTGGTGCAGCTGCTGGTGAGCATCATGAAGACGAGCATGACGCTCATGCTTCACATGATGATCATGGTCATGACGCACATGACTCACATGCTGCGCATGATGCACACGATGATCATGCATCGCATGGTCCACGTGAATCAGGCCTCATCATCACAGTTCCACTCATCCTTTTGGCGACTCTTGCCCTTAGCTCAGGTTTCCTGAACGCACCTGCATTTGGTGAGAAGTGGGAAAACCTGAAGAAGTGGGCTGAGCCACGAGCAGAAGTCGTCAGTGTGACGGGCATTGCTAAGCCCGCAGGCGCACATGGCGAAACGCGCATCGCCGCTGAAAAAGCAGATGGGCATCATGCTTCGCCGTGTGGCACAGAGACCCCTGTCGGTGGCGTGTGTTATGCACCGCAACTGAAGCACGCACCTTTCAAATGGTGGAAGGCCGGCATGTCGGTGGGCATTGTGTTCTTGGGCATGATTCTCAGCTGGTTGCTGAGTGTGCAGTTGTACACCCGCAAGAACAAGAAACTTGTTGGCCTGACAGAGCGCAACAAAGTTTTGGGCGCGGGGTATTCATTCCTTGCGAACAAGTACTACCTCGACACCTTGTACGAGAAGATCATCGTCCGTTCCATTGCGCACCCCATCTCTCGTGGTGCCTATTGGTTCAATCAGAACGTCCTCGACGGCATTGTGAATGGTGCTGGTACCAGCACCAGGAAGACTGCCGGTTGGGTCTATCGCAATGTCGACCAGAAACTGGTCGATGGAGCGGTGAACGGAGCAGGTACATCAGCTGAAAATGCTGGTGGTGCGTTGCAACCCGTTCAATCAGGAAAAGTCAATCAATACGGTGCATTGTTGTTCGGCGCTGCCGCCATCGGTGCACTCGTACTCGTCATCATTAACTTCTAAGGGAGCAACTCAGCATGGAAGTCCTCAGCGACCACAATTGGGTATTGACAGTCGGCACATTTTTGCCGCTTGTCGGTGTCCTCATCATGCTCTTCATACCGAAGGCAGACGAGGCGTTATCGAAGGCAGTAGCCTTCGGTACCGCAGCGGCAACGTTGGCAGTCGGCGTGTTCACGCTGGTCCAGTTCAACTACGACAAAGCCGGAGAGATGCAGTTCGTGGCACAGGCTGAGTGGATCTCAGTCATCAAGTCCTCGTATTACATCGGTCTCGACGGCATTAGCTTGCCGTTGTACTTCCTCTCGATGGTCATCACATTGCTTGTGATGATTTACAGCTGGAACCATGTTCCATCGCCAGGTAATGCAAAGGCGTTCTACATCTTGATGCTGGTTCTCCAGACAGGTATGGCCGGAACATTTATTGCGCGTGACCTCGTTCTTTTCTTCGTGTTCTTCGAACTCGTGTTGTTGCCGATGTACTTCATGATTGGTGTGTGGGGTGGCGAGAACCGCCAGTACGCATCGCTCAAGTTCTTCCTCTACACAATGTTTGGCTCCGCCCTCATGTTGGTGGCGTTCCTTGCATTGTTCTTCAAGACAGGCGCTGAGAGTTTCTCGATTCCGTTCCTCATTGAAAACGGTGGAGTCATCGCGAAGAACACCCAGATCTGGATCTTCGCTGGAATGTTCGTTGGCTTTGCCGTCAAGGTGCCGATGTTCCCATTCCACACATGGTTGCCCGATGCCCACACACAAGCACCAACACAAGGCTCAGTCATCTTGGCTGCCATCTTGTTGAAGCTCGGTACATACGGTTTCGTTCGTATCGCAATTCCAATCCTTCCTGAGGCCGCAAAAGAGTGGGCTCCATGGATCGGCCTTCTTGCTGTTATCGGAATCATTTACGGTGCACTCGGCTGTCTTGCGCAAACCGACATGAAGCGCTTGATTGCGTTCTCGTCGGTTGCTCACATGGGCTACGTGATGCTCGGTATCTCCACCCTCACTTCATTCGGCATGAACGCTGCAATGTTCGGAATGGTTGCACACGGTCTCATCACCGGCATGTTGTTCTTCGTTGCAGGTTCTGTGAAAGAGCGTTATCACACACTCGAAATCAAGCGTCTCTCGGGAATGTTGGTGCAAATGCCAAAGCTCGGTTGGATCCTTGGTTTCTGTGCGATGGCGTCGCTTGGTCTTCCAGGCCTTGCAGGTTTCTGGGGTGAATTCCCCGCGATCTTGTCTGCGTACCAGCCTGCTCCAGGACTCAATGTCACCGTCTTCCGCGTGTACATGGTTGTCGCCGCAATCGGAACAGTGCTTGCCGCTGGTTACCTCTTGTGGCTCTACCAGCGCACA
>JAJTFJ010000015.1 GCA_021298435.1 Ilumatobacteraceae bacterium | reverse complement strand
ATCTCGACATTGTTTTGGGTGCAGCAAAACAACGCGGGCAATCGGCCGACCATATTTTGTTGGCGGGGCCACCTGGGTTGGGTAAAACCACCATGGCCGGAATTGTTGCTGCCGAGATGGGTGTGGCTTTGCATGTCACAAGTGGTCCTGCTCTCGAACGTGCGGGAGACCTTGCTGCCATCCTCACCAAACTGGGTGAAGGCGATGTGTTGTTCATTGACGAGATCCATCGACTCTCGCGGTCGGTCGAAGAGATCTTGTACCCAGCAATGGAGGATTTCCAGATTGACATTGTTGTGGGCAAAGGACCGGCTGCATCTTCCATCCGTTTGACGCTTCCTCGTTTTACTCTCATCGGTGCCACCACTCGCACCGGAATGATCACTGGGCCTTTGCGCGACCGATTCGGTCTCGTCGCTCGCCTTGACTACTACGACCACGATGAGTTGGAACTGATTGTGACGCGGGCTGCGCGCATTCTTGATGTTCCGATTGATGAAGGTGCATCAGTGCAGATTGCACGGCGAAGCCGAGGAACCCCGCGTATCGCAAACAGGCTTCTTCGTCGCGTACGCGACTTTGCTGAAGTGCGTAGTGATGGTCGTATTGATAACGACACTGCTACCGAGGCATTGCGAGTCTTTGGTGTTGACAACCTGGGTCTCGACAAAGTCGATCGCGCGATTTTGCGCAGTTTGTGTGAACAGTTCGATGGTGGACCAGTGGGTCTGACCACATTGGCCATCGCTGTGGGTGAGCAACCTGAAACCGTGGAAGATGTGTATGAGCCCTTCCTGATTCAGCTTGGTCTGATCGCCCGTACGCCACGGGGACGAATCGCGATGGATGCCGCCCGTACGCACCTTGCGAGCCCTTAGCCTCATCACGTGAATCTTTCGGACATTGACTATGACCTGCCCGAGGGTCTCATCGCTCAGAAGCCCATTGAACCGAGGGACTCTGCCCGCTTGTTAACTGATGTTGATGGCGCTGGTATTCGGCATCTCTCGGTTGGTGATCTGCACACGTTGGTTCGTCCGGGTGACGTCATCGTTGTCAACGACACCCGTGTGCTTCCCGCGCGACTTGCACTGAATCGCAAGACGGGAGGCGCTGCTGAGGTATTGCTCCTCGGACAACGTTCTCCCGATGGTCGGTTGTGGGAAGCGATGGTGAAGCCTGCACGCAAGCTGAAAGAAGGGGAGTTGCTGGAGTATTTCGGCAAGCGCGTGGTTCGTATTGGCCCTCGTACAGAAGCGGGAGACACTTTTGTTGTGGAGATCACGGACGATGATCCACTTGACTTGATTCAACGCATCGGAGCGATGCCATTACCTCCGTACATTCGTGGCTCGTTGAAAGACAACGAGCGTTATCAAACCGTGTATTCCCGTCGAGCCGCTAGCGCAGCAGCGCCAACAGCTGGACTTCATTTCACACCTGAACTAATGCAGAAGGTGCAAGACGCCGGAGCCCGCATTGAACGAGTCGAACTCATCGTCGGTCTCGACACGTTCAAGCCAATTTCAACGGATAATCCACTCGATCACGTGATTCATTCTGAGTACTTTCATGTTGAGCCGTCTGTGTTGCAGGCATGCAAGGACGCCGAAAGAGTCATCGCGATTGGGACAACTGCGACACGCGCCCTTGAATCATCTTCCACGTTGGGCCAGCCGTCAGGTCGTACATCTTTATTTATTACCCCGGGTTATGAATGGAAAGTAGTCGACACGATGTTGACGAACTTCCATATGCCTAAGACTTCGCTGTTGCTGATGATCGAGTCATTTGTGGGGCGACGGTGGCGAGATCTCTATGCAGACGCGATTAATGAGAAGTACCGCTTTTTGTCGTTTGGCGATGCGATGTTGATTGACCGCAAGAAAGAGAGCTAACTCATGTTTGCAGTGAAACTCAATATCAGTGCCCGTGATGGCGATGCTCGAGTCGGAACCGCTACGACTCATCGCGGTACGTACGACACTCCATTATTCATGCCAGTGGGTACACGTGGGGCAATCAAATATCTCAGTGCTCGGGACTACGAAGAACTGGGTGCTCAGATCGTCTTGGGCAACACGTATCACCTCATGCTTCGTCCCGGTGCAGAACTCATCGAAAAGTTCGGTGGCCTTGGATCATTTGCCGGATGGAAGGGGCTCACGCTCACTGACTCAGGCGGCTTTCAAGTTTTCTCACTTGACCCAAAGGTTGATGATGATGGCGTGACATTCAAGTCCACTTACGACGGTTCCTATCATCGGTTTACGCCAGAGATCGCTGTTGACGTTCAACAGAAGTTGGGCGCAGACATTCAGATGGTTCTTGATGTGTGTACGTCTCTGCCAGCTGAGCCAAGTGTTGTTCGGCTCGCATTAGAGCGCACTGCTGAATGGGCCAAACGCGCCAAAGATGCACACACCCGACCTGATCAATCTTTGTTTGGAATTGTTCAAGGCGGAACCGATGCAGCGATGCGTGCGGAGAGTGCTCGTCGCACGGTGGAGATTGGGTTTGACGGGTACGCCATCGGTGGATTGTCGGTGGGTGAATCTCGTGCAGAGATGGTCGATGCAATTGGTGCCTGCATTGGGGAACTTCCAGATGATCAGCCTCGTTACCTCATGGGTGTTGGAGACCCTGCCTCTCTGGTGGAAGCAGTTGCTCTTGGTGTTGATCAGTTTGATTGCGTGTTACAGACCAGGCTCGGACGACATGGTGCTGCTCTGACATCACAAGGGCGTCTTCAGATCAAGAATGCCAAGTTTGCAGAATCAGATGAGCCTCTTGACCCCGCTTGTTCCTGTTGGGTGTGCCAGTCCCATACGCGTGGTTATCTGCGACATCTGACGCAAGTCGGGGAGCCCAGTGCGGCTCGGTTGGTTTCAGTGCACAATGTGGCGTGGACCATCAACTTCATGGCAGAAATGCGCGAGTCCATCACGAACGGAACTTTTTCTCGCTTCCGAGCCTCCGTTTTGGATCTTTGGGGCTAGTTCTTCGGGCTCGATAGCCCTCTCAGGGCTAGGATTCACCACCGTGAATGCAATTCTTCTCGCCGCTGAAAGTAACAGTAACTCTCCTGTCGGAATCATCGTTGTCTATGCGGTGCTCTTTGCCGGAATGTATTTCGTCATCATTCGTCCACGTAGCCGTCGCAACAAGCAGGCAGCTGCGCTGGTGGCTTCAACCGCTGTTGGTGACGAAGTGGTGTTGACATCTGGCATCTACGGGTTTGTTAGCGCTATTGAAGACGACATCTTGTGGGTGGACATTGCTGATGGCCACGGCACAGAGCGCATCGAAGTGCGCGTGAGCCGTTCGGCAGTTGCTCGCAAAATTGTGTCGGCTGGCGAAGCTGACGACGCTGCGAAGCAGTAGAGCATGCCGAAGCGCAATCTTCTTGTCTCTTTAATTTCAATTCTTGTTGTCGCCTTCGGACTTTTTCTCGGCAATATCATCGTCGGCAACACGCCGTCTCTCGGATTAGACCTCCAAGGTGGTGCCTCGGTCACGATGACTCCTATTGGCGAATATGAAGAAGCAGCACTCTCAGTTGCTGTGGACATTATTCGTCAGCGTGTTGACTCCATCGGTGTTGCAGAACCAGAAATCATTCGCCAAGGCGACACAGTTGTTGTCAACCTTCCTGGCGTTAAGGATCAGCAACAGGCCCTCGACCTGATTGGTCGAACTGGTGCTGTTGAGATGCGTCCAGTGTTGAGGACAGCAGAAAACCCTGAGAACACAACCACGACAACTGGCGCCAAGGGCGCTACAACCACCACCGTGAAGGGCGCAACGTCGTCAACTGTTGCTCAGTCGTCAACAACGTTGGCGCCTCCATCTGGTGGAGGTGGCGAGTCGCGCGGACGTGCAGTGCCGCAAACAACAGTTCCCGTTGCGACCACAGTTCCGGGAACAGATCCTGAGACTGGTCTTGCTCCTGGTCAGACTGTGTACGCAGGCCAGAAAGATGGTCTGATTTATCTCTTAGGTCCAGCTGGTGCAACCGGCGAAGTATTCACGAATGAAGCAACTGCTCAGATTGATGCGGGTGGATGGGCTGTGTCGGTCAATTTGCGAGATGGCGCAGCTGGTGAAGATCAGTGGAATGCTCTTGCAAAGCAGTGTTTTGAGGGTGGCGAAGGTTGCCCGTCAAAGCAAATCGCTATCAGTCTTGACGGTGAAGTGATCTCGGCGCCAGTGGTGCAGGCGCCTTCGTTCAATGGAAGTGTTCAAATAACAGGCTCGTTCACTGAGAAGGAAGCTAACGATCTCGCTCGCATCCTTCAGTTCGGTGCAGTGCCGGTCAAGTTCGACACACCAACCGTGCAGACAGTGTCGGCATCGCTCGGTGAAGACTCTTTGAAGGCCGCTTTGGTTTCCGGTCTCATCGGCGTTCTCTTAGTTCTCTTGTTCCTCATCTTCTACTACCGCCTCATTGCATTGGTCGTCGTAGCCGGTCTCGGAGTCTCGGGACTTTTGATGTGGAGTGTGATCTCTTGGCTGTCTAAGACAAACGGTCTTGCGTTGACATTGTCGGGAGCTGCCGGAATCATCGTGTCAATTGGTGTCACAGTTGACTCGTATGTCGTGTTCTTTGAGAAGTTAAAGGACGACGTTCAAGCTGGTCGCACAATGCGGAACTCTGCTGCTCGGGGCTTTGACTCGGCTTGGCGTGCAATCGTCGTGGCCGACACAGCCTCTCTTATCGGTGCTGGAGTTCTCTGGTGGCTCACCGTCGGCTCGGTGCGCGGATTCGCTTTCTTCCTCGGTTTGTCCACCTTGATTGACATGTTTGTTTCGTACTTCTTTACTCGCCCTTCAGTTCTTCTTCTTGCTCGAACAAAGTTGTTCAACAATGGAAAAGTTCTCGGAGTCAGAGGCACATCAACGGCAGCGGAGGTTGCATAATGTCCGGTCGTTGGCAGCGTCTCTATCGCGGTGAAACCACAATCAACTTCTATGGTCGTCGCAACGTCGGCTTCATTGCATCTGGCCTTCTCTTGTTTGTCACCATTGTCTCTTTGTTCGCCCAAGGGCTCAATCTCGGTATTGACTTCAAGGGCGGCGTCGCTTTTGAAATGTCAGTCAACGGAAAAATTACCGTTGAAGAAGCTCGTTCCATTTTGGAAGAGAACAAGGTCGAGGCATCAGGCGCCAAGATTCAAACGCTGAGCTCTGGCGCTGATGAGCGCATCCGTATCCAACTCGAGGTTCTTGAACCAAAGGTGGAGGAGTCTGTTCGTGAAGACCTGGCGACCAAGGTCGGAATCAAAGCTGGTGATGTCAGCATTGAAAAAGTAAGTGCCACATGGGGTCGCGGGATTACGCGGGATGCCGTCCAGGCTCTGTTGACATTCCTCGTTCTTGTCTCGTTGTTCATTGCATGGCGTTTCGAAGCACGTATGGCTGCCGGTGCACTAGCTGCAGTGGTGCACGACGTGCTGATCAGTGTGGGCGTGTACTCCATTACAGGACTTGAAGTCACCCCGGCAACTGTTGTTGCCTTCCTCACAATTCTTGGTTTCTCGTTGTACGACACCATCGTGGTATTCGACAAAGTCGATGAGAATCAGAAGCGTTTCGCGAACACGCGGGTTCCGTACGCCGACATTGTCAATGTCTCGATGAACCAGACACTGATGCGTTCTTTGAATACGACTGTTGCTGCTGTTCTGCCTGTTCTGAGCCTGTTGGTTCTTGGTTCCGGCGTCTTCGGTGCTGTTGCGTTGCAAGAGTTCGCATTGGCATTGCTCGTTGGTATGGCAACTGGTGCCTACTCATCAATCTTCATTGCTTCGCCTGTTTTGGGTCTCCTCAAAGAACGCAGTCGTGAGTACAGCGCACTGCGTGGCCAGGTCTCAATCGGTGCAGATATGGCTCATGTCATGGCCACAGGCACTCCGCAAAGCCGTCGTGCACGTCAGGTTGACAATGCGGCAAGTACAGATGCATCAATTCCCACACCGGTTCCCGCAGTGGAGGCCATTCTTAGCCACCCACCGCGACCCCGGAAGAAGTCGCGTCGGTAACATTGCGCCATGGCCACTGCCGACCGCGTCCTTCCGTGGAGACGGCACCATAGTGCGCCCATTGAGGAAATAGCTCCTCTCCTCACGGCGTATCGCAAGCGTCATCCCAAGGCATCGGTTGCGTTGGTCAACCGCGCGTATGAGGCAGCACGGATTGCACACATCTCTCAGCAGCGTTCATCGGGCGAGGCATACATCAATCACCCCATCGCTGTTGCTCGCATTGTTGCCGACATCGGTCTTGATGACATTTCCTTGGCGGCTGCTCTTTTGCATGACGCGGTGGAAGATACCGAAATCACGCTTGAGGATGTGAAACGTAATTTTGGAGACGAGGTAGCAAATCTTGTTGACGGTGTCACCAAGTTAGAGCGCCTGCAATTTGACTCCCGTGAGGCTCAGCAGGCTGCCACGATGCGCAAGATGCTTGTTGCCATGGCGCGTGATATGCGCGTCCTTGTTATCAAACTGGCTGATCGCTTGCACAACATGCGCACGTTGGCGGGTGTCCCCGTCGATAAGCAGCAGCGTATTGCCCAGGAAACTCTCGATATTTATGCACCGCTGGCAAACCGTTTGGGCATGCAAGAGATCAAGCAGCAGTTAGAAGATTTGTCTTTCTCTGCTCTCTATCCGAAGCGCTTTGCAGAATTAGACCATCTTGTCTCTTCTCGTACTCCTGAACGTGATGTCTACTTGGCGAAGGCGATTGCAGAAATTCGCACTCGACTTGCAGATGTAAACATTGCGGGTGATGTGACAGGGCGAGGAAAGCATCTGTGGAGCATCTACGAAAAGATGATTCAGAAGGACAAAGACTTTGATGAAATCTTTGACCTCGTCGCAGTGCGAATCATTGTTGACAACATTCGCGATTGCTACGGAGCCTTAGGTTGCATTCACGGTAAGTGGCGTCCAGTCGTTGGCCGCTTCAAGGATTACATCGCAATGCCGAAGTACAACCTGTATCAGTCGTTGCACACAACAGTGATCGGCCCTGGCGGTAAGCCGTTAGAGATTCAAATTCGTACTCGTGAAATGCATGAACGAGCCGAGTGGGGAGTTGCTGCCCACTTCTCGTACAAGCAGGGAACAGACTCAAACGATTCAGATTGGCTGAATCGCATTATCGACTGGCAGTCAGACATCACTGACCCCAATGAGTTCATGGCCGACTTGAAGAGTGACCTTGAACAAGAAGAAGTCTTTGTATTTACTCCCAAGGGCCGTGTCATCACATTGCCACTGAACTCGACACCAGTTGATTTTGCGTATGCGGTGCACACAGAAGTGGGGCATGCATGCGTCGGCGCTCGAGTGAATGGTCGTCTTGTTTCTCTTGATGCACGCCTGGCCTCAGGCGACTCGTGTGAGATCTTCACTTCAAAGGTGGAAGATGCCGGCCCATCGAGAGATTGGCTCGGATTCGTCCAATCTCCACGAGCACGAACCAAGATCAAGAACTGGTTTACTCGTGAACGACGCGAAGACATGGTCGAGTCTGGTCGCGAGGAACTAACTGCTGAACTTCGTCGCGAGGGGCTTCCCGTTCAGAAAATCTGGACCTCAGATGCTTTCCTTCAAGAACTTGAAGCACTCAACATGGCAGATATCGACACGTTGTTTGCCGCTGTGGGTGAACATCATGTGTCTGCCCGCGGATTCGCTCAGCGTATTGGGCGTGCAGTTCGACGTGAAGGCAGCGATGAGCAGTTGGCCATGCCGATGCGCGTTGACCGACCAACGACTGAGCGTCGTAGTTCTGCCGGTATTCATGTCGAAGGCCTTGAAGATGTATTGGTTCGCTTGTCGCGCTGCTGCACCCCGGTGCCCGGTGACGACATCTTGGGGTTCGTGACAAAGGGCAGGGGAGTCAGTGTCCACCGATCTGACTGTGCCAACGCAGTAACCCTGATGGTGGATGAACCCACACGCATGCTTGACGTGGAATGGTCACGCACGGCACCGGGAACACTGTTCACTGCGGGTGTCGAAGTGGTCGCTCTCGATCGCGGTCGTCTTTTGCGTGACGTGGCTAATGCATTGTCGGAACAACACGTGAATATCGTTGCCTGCAGCACAAACACAGGTTCAGACAGAGTCGCCAAGATGCGCTTTGAGTTTGAGCTCGCTGACCCCAATCATCTTGAATCAGTTCTGAGGGTGATTAAGTCCATTGATTCGGTGTTCGACGCATATCGCATCGTCCCTGGTGGTGCGCCCGACTAGCCTTGCCTGTCGTGCCGTCATTCCAGACCAGTCCGGGTACCCGAGACATCCTTCCCCCACAGGCGGGTCGCTAGCGTGCCTTTACGAGCCAGTTCGCAGACATCGTCGAGTCGGCCGGATACGAATGCATTATTCCCCCGATGTTTGAAGACCTCGGAGTGTTTCTACGACTCGGTGATGCCACAGATGTCGTCACCAAAGAGATGTATGACTTCGAGGACAAGGGTGGGCGACGTATTGCATTGCGGCCTGAGCACACCGCAGGCATCTGTCGCTCTTTTGCTCAGCACAGACCAACCACACCGTGGAAGGTGTGGTATTCCGGTTCCAATTTTCGGTATGAAAAAGCACAAGCCGGACGCTTCCGACAATTCGACCAAGTAGGAATCGAAGTTCTCGGTAGCACCGACGCGTTGCTGGATGTTGAAGTCATCTCTTTGGGATGGCAGTTCTTCCAATCTCTCGGATTGACAAATGTCGTGTTGATGATTAATTCGTTGGGTGACCCAGAAGACCGTGCGGCGTACATTGAAGCGTTACGCGAGTACTTTGAGTCTCATTCAGAAAAACTGTCCGAGGAATCTCGCGCCACTTTGCAGCGCAATCCTCTTCGTGTCCTTGATTCCAAGCGTGTGCAAGACAAGACCATTATTGATGCCGCTCCGACAATTTCTCAATTCTTGTCAGAAGATGCACAGGCCCACTTCACAAAGGTGAAAGCTGGCCTTGATGCATTGGGTGTGACGTACTCGGTCAACGAAGGTCTGGTTCGTGGTTTGGACTATTACCAGCGCACCGTGTTTGAGTACGTATCAACGTCGCTTGACAGTGCGCAGACGGCTGTGGGCGGCGGAGGCCGCTATGACGGATTAGTCGAAAATCTTGGTGGACCCGCAACACCAGGTGTGGGCTTTGCTTTGGGAATTGATCGCACGTTGTTGGCATGTGACAGCGAAGAAGTGTTCCAGGGTGCTTCACCTCAGATTGACGCCTTCATTGTTGATGTTGTCGACGGCATGACAGCTCTTCGTCTTGCAGATGAATTACGTGCTGCCGGATTCACTGTTGACCGTGCATATGACGGACGGAGTATGAAATCGCAGATGAAAGTCGCTGACCGAAGCGGCGCCCGGATTGCCATCATCATTGGCCCCGATGAGGCTGAGGCGGGGAACTGCACTGTCCGTAACCTGATGACCTCGGAACAAAGCCTTGTTTTACAAACTGAAGTGGTCACACATCTCGCGTCCATCGTTGGTGAACGTAACCCCCGGAGGAACACACAATGAAGTCAACCGCAATGCGCACACATATGTGCGGTGAGTTGAACGAGTCTCATATCGGCACCACCATCTCCGTCTGTGGCTGGGTGGGTCGCCGTCGCGAGCACGGAGAGAAACTGGCGTTCGTTGACTTGCGCGACCATTCCGGGATCATTCAGTGCGTGGTCGACAATGACGTCGATGTCCGTAGTGAATACGTCATCCGAGTGACGGGCGTTGTTCGTGCTCGTCCAGAAGGAACAGTGAACACAGCATTGTCGACTGGCCAAGTTGAGGTGGGCGAGTGTGTTGTTGAAGTTTTGAACTCTGCAGAGCCACCTCCGTTTCCTGTTGACCAACGTGCAGATGACGTTGATGAAATGGTTCGCCTGAAGTATCGCTATCTCGACATTCGTCGTGAGCGCATGCAGAAGAATCTTCGTGTACGCGCCAAGGTCAATAGTGCGATTCGTAGTGCCATGGAAGAAAACGGTTTTCTCGAAGTGGAGACTCCGCTTCTCATGCCGTCGACACCAGAGGGCGCCCGCGAATTCCTCGTTCCATCTCGCAAGGAGCATGGTTCGTTCTTTGCCTTGCCGCAGTCACCTCAGTTGTGGAAGCAGTTGCTGATGGTGTCGGGAGTTGATCGGTATTACCAGATTGCAAAGTGCCTCCGCGATGAAGACCTCCGAGCAGATCGCCAGTATGAGTTCATGCAGTTGGACGCAGAGATGTCGTTCGTATCGCAAGATGATGTTCTCGAATTCATTGGTCGCGCAGTTGTTGCTGCAGCAACGGCGGTGACTGGTGAAGCACCTCCCACAATCGAGCGAATCACGTGGCGAGAAGCAATGGAGCGTTTCGGAAGCGATAAGCCAGACCTTCGCTTCGGGCTGGAGTTAGTGGAGTTGACACCACTCTTTTCGTCAACCGAGTTCAAAGCGTTTGCAGGCGCCGAATCCATCAAGGGCATTTGTGTCGATGCCGCAACGTATCCAGAAGCTGCGTCGTATGGTCGCAACAAGCTTGATGCTTTGACTGACCGCGCAAAGAAAATCGGGGCCAAGGGACTTGTCTGGATGAAAGTCGGTGCAGACTCCGCTGTTGAGTCTCCGGTTGCAAAGTTCCTCTCAGACGCCGAACGCATCTCGTTGGTGTCCACCATGGGTGCAGTCGAAGGTGACTTGATTCTCCTTGTTGCCGATGAGTGGATGACAACGTGTGAAGTGCTGGGCACCTTGCGCAACGACGTCGGTCGTCCTCCTGTGCATGAAGGTCCGTACCGTTATGTATGGGTGACTGAGTTCCCGTTGTTTATTGGTGTCGATGCAGTCACGGGGGCACCGCGACCAGGGCATCACCCGTTCTGTCACCCGCATCCTGATGACCTGCACTTGTTTGAATCAGAGCCTTTGAAGGTCCGTGCGCTCGCATACGACCTTGTCCTCAACGGTTGGGAATTGGGTTCAGGCTCCATTCGTATTCACGAACCTGAATTGCAACGCCGAGTGTTCAATCGTTTGGGTATCTCGGACGAAGAAGCCGATAAGCGATTTGGCTTCTTCCTTCAACCATTTAAATACGGTGCACCTCCACATGGTGGATTCGCCTTCGGTATTGATCGCCTCACTGCGATTCTTGCTGGGGAAGAGAACATCCGTGAGGTGATTGCTTTCCCGAAGACGCAGAGTGGCTCTGACCCGATGACGAATGCGCCTACTCCGGTGGAGCCTGCGCATTTGGCTGATCTCGGTTTGCGTCTTTTGCCTCCTCCTGCCACGTCGTAGTTCTTATGGATGCACCAGACCTCTTCACAGCATCCGTGGAAGAGCGCATTGCATCGCGGGCACCATTGGCAGCCCGGATGCGTCCGGTGTCGTTGGACGATGTCGTCGGACAAGAGCATCTTGTGGGTCCTTCGGGTCCGCTTCGTCGGCTGATCGAATCTGACCGATTGGCATCCATCATTTTGTGGGGTCCTCCTGGCACAGGGAAGACAACACTCGCAGAACTCGTTGCAAGTACGACAAAAAGAAACTTTGAGCGCTTGTCTGCGGTGACAGCTGGTGTGAAAGACATTCGTGAAGTGATCGATGCGGCCAAGAGGCGTTTGACAATCGATGATCGTGGAACAGTTGTGTTCGTTGATGAGATTCATCGTTTCAACACGACTCAACAAGATGCGTTGCTGCATGCTGTTGAAAGTGGAGTAGTCACCTTGGTTGGTGCAACAACTGAGAATCCCGCATTCTCGGTGAATCCTGCCTTGAGGAGTCGATCATCAGTTTTCGGATTGAAGCCTGTTGACGAAAGTGCCGTCACTGAACTTCTCCGTCGAGCACTTAGTCATGAAGGTGTTGAAGCACAGGATGGGGCGATTGAGATTCTCGCTCGTCGCTGTACTGGTGATGCACGTCAAGCCTTAACGGCACTGGAAGTGGCGATTGCGTTGTCGGGTGGCACCGTTGTCACAGTTGAGAATGCAACAACAGCTCTCGATACAAGTGTGTCGAGGATGGGTCGAGATGACCACTATGACGTGATCTCTGCATTCATTAAGTCAATGCGTGCTTCAGAAGTTGATATCGCATTGCACTGGCTTGCACGAATGGTGGAGGCAGGAGAAGATCCACGCTTCATCGCTCGTCGAATGATCATCTTTGCAAGTGAGGACATCGGAATGGCTGACCCGACGGCGTTGCAGACTGCAATTGCTGTTGCTGATGCGCTTGATCGTGTGGGGCTACCCGAGGCGCTTCATAACTTGGCTCACGCGGTCGTTCATTTGTCCCGTGCGCCCAAAAGCCGAGCAGTGACTGATGCAATTGCTCGAGCCGTGGCCGATGTTCGTGAAGGGCGTACTGGGCAAGCCCCGGCGACAACAGCACAGCCACCGGGGTTTCGACCCTTGGGAATTGGTGAGTTTCGCTATTACCGTGCAGATGGTGAATAGGTATTTCGGGTGAGGGCATTGTCATGATGAAGCGATTCTTTTGGTTTTCTCTCGGTGTGGTGGCTGGCGCAACTGGTCTGATGTGGGCGCGCCGCAAGGCGATTGCTGCAGCCGAAAAGATCACGCCAAGCGCGATTCTTTCCGTTCTCATTGACTCGGCCAAGACATTGGCGACACGTCTCATTGCCTTGTATGGCAAATCTGAGAGCTCATCTTCTGCTCCGGTTCCCCCGGAGCCTCGCCAGCCATAAGTCTTCCCATCTGACAGAGGGCTGCTGGGTAACATGGAAGTCTCATGGTTTCACCACTTTCTCCCGGTACTCCCCGTAGCGCTGACCAACTGAGGTTGGCTTTCTCTCAGTTCTTTGGTGACCGTGCGCATACGGTTGTGCCTTCGGCCAGTCTCATTCCTCACGATCAGACGTTGTTGTTCACCGTGGCCGGAATGGTGCCCTTCAAGCCGTACTTCATGGGTGATGAAGTGGCGCCGTACGACCGAGCCGTGACAGTCCAGAAGTGTGTCCGTGCTGGCGGAAAGCACAATGACCTCGATGATGTGGGGCGTACAAAGCGTCACCTTGTCTTTTTTGAGATGTTGGGCAATTTCAGTTTTGGTGATTATTTCAAGGAAGACGCAATCCCTTGGTCATGGAAATTAGTGACCGAAGTTTTTGGTTTCGACCCAGAGCGCCTCTGGATCACAGTGCATGAGTCTGATGATGAGGCCGAAGCGATCTGGCACGAGAAAGTTGGCGTTCCGATGGAGCGCATTCAACGTCTCGGCGACAAGGACAACTTCTGGCAAGCCGGAGACACTGGTCCGTGCGGACCATGCTCAGAAATCCACTATGACCGAGGCCCAGATTTTGGCCCTGATGGTGGTCCACAAAATGATCCACACGGTGATCGTTTCATGGAGTTCTGGAACTTGGTCTTCATGCAGTACAACCAAGCGCCAGACGGAACGCGTACACCGCTGCCAAAGCCCAGCATTGATACAGGGGCCGGCCTCGAGCGAATCCTGGCGCTGGTGCAGGGTGTTGACTCCGTGTGGGAGACCGATGCATTGTTCCCACTGATTCAGGCTGCTCAAGAAATCACCGGTGGCGAGTACCGAGTTGGTGACTACGAACATCGTGACAGCTTCAGCATTCGAGTTCTTGCAGAACATGCTCGTTCAGCAACCATGCTGATTAACGATGGTGTTTTCCCCAGCAATGAGAATCGTGGCTATGTCCTTCGACGCATCATTCGTCGTGCAGTGCGACATGCATTCTTGTTGGGAACTGAAAAACTCGTGATGCCAACACTTGCCGGAGTGGCTGTTGACGTCATGGGCAACGCGTATCCCGACATCGTCAAGAATCGCGACTTCATTGTTGGTGTTCTCACAAAAGAAGAAGAGCGATTCCGCAACACCCTGAAGACGGGTCTTGCGATTTTGGAAGAAGACATCGCTGCTAACCCAGATCGTTTGTCCGGTCGTTCGGCGTTCCTACTGCATGACACATATGGGTTCCCTCTGGAATTGACCCAAGAGATTGCTGCCGAGCGTGGTGTCGAAGTTGACATCGCCGGTTTCGAATCCGAGATGAATGAACAGCGGACTCGTGCAAAAGATGCTCGAAAGTCTGGTCGTGTTGATGGTGATCGAGTTGAGGCATATCGCGAGGTCATGGAAGCCCACGGAATCACCGAATTCGTTGGGTATGTGCATGATGCGTCAGAGTCCACAGTTCTTGCAGTGATTGAAGGCGAAGACGGCATTGTTGAAGTCTTCCTTGATCACACTCCGTTCTATGCCGAGAGCGGTGGGCAAGTAGGGGACATCGGAGTTCTCACAGCAGCTGATTTTGAGTTGCAGGTTTTCGACACAAATTTCGCACTGCCAGGGCTTCGTCGTCATATGTGCAGGGTTGTGTCAGGAACACCCACTGAGGGTTCAGTGGTGTCGGCTCGTATTGATACTGCCGCTCGCACAGCAACCCGTCGCAATCACACAGGTACTCATATTCTTCACTGGGCTCTGCGCACAGTGTTGGGTGAGCATGTAAAGCAAGCGGGCTCCCTCGTGTCGCCTGATCGACTTCGCTTCGACTTCAGTCATTACGACTCCGTCACTGCGGAAGAAATCGCTCGCATTGAAGAGCTTGCTAATACTCAGGTGCTGCTGAACGTCGCCGTTGATTCTTTTGAAACATCAAAAGAGGAGGCTCTTGCTGCGGGTGCGATTGCATTCTTTGGCGACAAGTACGGAGACACAGTTCGTGTGTTGAAGGCCGGAGCATCCACCGAGTTGTGCGGTGGCACTCATGTTTCGGCCACTGGAGATATCGGAACAATCAAGATTGTTGGAGAGTCATCCATCGGATCAAACTTGCGCCGGATTGAGGCAGTCACTGGCACAAATACTCTTCGGTTTGTTCAGCGCAATGGCGACATTCTTGAGCAAGTTGCTGCAGTGGTGGGGACGAAGGCTGATGATGCGGTTGCTGGGGTACAGCGAAAGCTTGACGAACTAAAGGCTGCACAAGATGAGTTAAAGGTGCTCCGGTCTCGACTTGCATCAGGGCGTGCTGTGGAGCTCGCAGCTGAAGCGGTAAACGGAATCGTTGTGGCTCGCGTCGATGGAATCACGGCAAACGATCTCAGAGATCTTGCCGTTGCTGTTCGCCAGCAATCCGGAATCGCCGCGGTTGTCTTGGGCGGCGTCACTGACACAGGTGGTGTCTCAATCGTCGGTGCAACTGCCCCCTCGGTGAAAGCCAATGCTGGTGACCTCATCAAAGATGCCGCAAAGGCAGTCGGCGGTGGCGGTGGCGGCAAGGGAGACATCGCAACTGCTGGTGGAAAGAATCCAGAAGCACTCGACGAAGCGATCGCCATTGCGCGAGAGAAAGCCGCAGCCGTCATCGGCTCACTCGGCTGAGATCGTGCGAGTCTTAGGTATCGATCTCGGAAGCAAGAGAATCGGTATTGCTGCATCTGATCGCAGTGGAACAATTGCATCACCACTCGTTGTCTTACAACGAGGTTCGTCACAGCGCATTGATCATGATGCGATTCAAAAGATTGTGCTGGAAGAAGAAGTCGAAGCGATTGTGGTGGGACTTCCTCTGAATATGGATGGTTCTGAAGGAGCAGCAGCGAAGTCTGCCCGAATGGAAGCCGATCGAATGGCTACGGTGGTCAGTGTGCCGATTTACATTCATGATGAACGTCGGTCGACGGTGGAAGGAGACCGAGTGTTGATGGAACGCGGGCTCAATGCACAGGACCGCCGCAAAGTGATCGACAAGGTCGCGGCAGCCGTCATTCTTCAATCGTGGCTTGATGCCGGACATCTCGGAGACATTCGTGGCCGGTGACCCGCTTCTGCCCGGTGATTGGCATGAGGACCCGTGGGACGAGGTATCGGTTGTATCCGAAGGGGCGACAGAAGAACTCGTTCCCGGTTTTGATTCTCTTCGTCGACCCGTCCGCATGATCGTCTCTATTGTCATTGCGACAATCCTGTTGATCGGGTCTGCAGGGTGGTGGGTAGTCCATCAATTGAATCCCGCGGGTGAACCAGGAGCGTCAGTGAATTTCACTGTCAACGATGGCGACACGTTGTCGAGTGTGTCTGGCCGTTTGGCGGATCAGAACATCATCAAGAGTTCGTCCATTTTCCGCTGGTACGCATCAACGCGAGGCGGCATTGACCTTGTGCCGGGGTATTACACATTGCGTGCAGGTGATAACGCGGGTGCAATCATCAAGGCGTTGTCGACTCCACCTGCTCAAACCTTTGTTTCGGTTACCTTCCCTGAGGGGATGACCGTCACCCAAATGGCTGATCGTCTCTCTTCGAAGCTGACATTCATGTCCGCGTCAGATTTCACGACAGCAGCAACCGACGGCTCAGTTCGATCTGAATTACAGCCGAAAGACATCAATTCACTTGAGGGACTGCTCTTTCCAGACACGTATCAAGTGTCGGGCGATGGGTCGGAGTCTCGTGTCGTGTCCACAATGGTGACGATGATGCAGCGTGTTGCTCGTCAAGTTGATTTGGCTGCTGGTGCGAAGTTGCGCGGCTACAGCCCGTATCAAATTTTGATCATTGCATCTCTCATTGAACGTGAAGCAAAAGTGTCGGGTGACCGATCCAAAATTGCTCAGGTGATCTACAACCGCCTCGCAGCGAAGATGCCGCTCGAAATAGATGCTGCTGTGAAATACGGTCAAGATCCAGCGATGACGTGGACTGAGATGAAGGCCACCGATACTCCGTACAACACCTACATCAACAAAGGCCTCCCTCCGACGCCGATTGCAAACCCGGGCAAAGCATCGATCCAGGCTGCACTTGCGCCAGCAGGTGCGCCACCGAAGTCAGACGAGGCATGTGTTGGTCTTGAAGCAGGTGTGAAGTGCCAGTACCTCTTCTATGTGCTCGCAACTGCCGAGGGCGGACACGCATTCTCTACAACATATGAACAGCATCTTGCCAAAGTTGCGATTGCAAAGGCGGCGGGGCTACTCCCATGAACACTGACAACTCTTTACTCGGTGCAGTGGTGGGTTCGCCCATCTCGCATTCGCTGTCACCGGCCATTTATCGTGCAGCGTTTGCTTCGCAATCGTTGGCGGGTGCATACAAAGCGTTGGAAGCAGATGCATCCAACATCGCAGATGTTCTGTCGCAGTTGCGCCAGCGTGGCGTCCGTGGATTATCTGTGACGATGCCGTTGAAGGAAGCAATCATTCCTTTTCTTGATGTCATTGATGAAGATGCTCGTCTTCTGAACGCTGTCAATTGTGTTGATTTCAATAATGGGGTAGCGACAGGTCACAACACGGACGGT
Source organism: Ilumatobacteraceae bacterium (assembly GCA_021298435.1). GTDB lineage: Bacteria > Actinomycetota > Acidimicrobiia > Acidimicrobiales > Ilumatobacteraceae > UBA2093. Next base: position 7,951 of record JAJTFJ010000015.1, on the reverse strand, counting down.
GATGGTTGTTGTGATGCTCTTGAGCAACAAGGCGGTGCTTTGCTGAGCGGAGCTCATGCTGTGGTCCTTGGTGCTGGTGGTACCGCACGTTCAGTTGCATTGGCACTTGGTCGGCGCGGAGCTCGTGTGGCAATCATTAATCGCACTATCGAGAAGGCTGAAGAATTAGTGCGTACTTTGGCTCCTGCCGCGCAAGAGGCTGGTGGAGACATTGTGATCGGCTCTCTTGATGAAATCAGTCGTGCAGGAGTTCTCGTGAACACCACCTCAGTGGGAATGAACTCAGATGAACTTCCGCTCCCTGCCAATATTCTTCGTCGCAACATTGTGGTTCTCGATGCGGTGTACTCGCCGATGGAGACAGCATTGCTGAAGGCGGCCAAGCGGGCTGGCGATCAGACAGTGGACGGCTTATGGATGCTGATTCAGCAGGCTCGACGCCAATGTGTGCATCAATTTGGCTGGAATCCAGATGCTGAACCCATGCGAGAGGCTGCAGAGCGGGAACTTGCCGCTCGCCACAAGTAGTCTGAAATGGTGCTTAGGTACCTCACAGCTGGCGAATCTCACGGAAAAGCTCTCACGGTCATCGTGGAAGGCCTTCCTGCGGGCATGCCCATTGTCGCTGAAGATATAGAAACCGACCTCGCACGTCGTCGACTCGGATACGGCCGCGGTCCGCGTCAGCGCTTTGAAAAAGATGTGATCACGTTGGTCGGCGGAGTGCGCCACGGTCGCACCCTTGGTTCTCCCGTTGCCATTGAGATTCAGAACTCAGAGTGGTTCCGCAGTGATAAGTGGCATGCAGAAATGTCGCCTGAGCCCGGAGCAACAGAAACGCCGTTGACACAGCCGCGCCCCGGACATGCGGACCTTGTGGGCATGCAGAAGTACGGGTTCACGGATGCTCGTGATGTGTTGGAACGCGCAAGTGCCCGTGAAACCGCTGCGCGAGTCGCCGCTGGTGCATTGGCAAAGCAGTTGTTGCGCCACATTGGTGTGAACATTCTCAGTCACGTTGTGCAGATGGGAAGCGCAAAGGCGCAGAACACATCGCTTCCTGCATTCTCTGATCTTGCTGCAATTGATGAGTCGGAAGTTCGTTGTTTTGACAAGAACGCCGAAGAGGCGATGATTACTGCCATCAAAGATGCAGCCCGCGAAGGAGACTCTCTTGGTGGCATCGTTGAAGTGATCGCGTACGGGGTACCTATTGGTCTCGGAAGTCATGTCCACTGGGATCGCAAGATCGATGCAATGTTGGCCCAAGCAGTGATGAGCATTCAGGCTGTCAAGGGTGTTGAAATTGGTGATGGGTTCGAAACCGCAGGACTGCGCGGTAGCCAGTCTCATGACCCCATTTTGTGGGACGCAGCCAATAAGAAATATGTACGTGAAGGTCATCGCTCTGGCGGTACCGAAGGTGGCATCACGACTGGTGAGCCGTTGATTGTTCGCGCAGCAATGAAGCCGCTTGCAACGTTGAACAAGCCCACGCTGAAGACCGTCGACACTGTGACAAAAGAAGAGACTGTGAGCTTCAAAGAGCGCACTGATGTCACGGCAGTTCCCGCTCTTGGTGTTGTTGCCGAAACAATGGTGGCTCTTGTTCTTGCTGCTGAGGCTCAGCGAAAGTTTGGTGGAGACTCGCTGGCAGAATTCATTCGCAATGCTGCCTCGTTTGAGGCGACACTAGAGTCGTGACTCACGAACGCCTCACCATTGTCCTGGTGGGGCTAATGGGTACAGGGAAGTCCACTGTGGCGCGAACCTTGGCGACGCACTATGGCATCGAGTGTCTTGATACCGACAAACTGGTGGAAGCGCGAGCTGGAAAACCAGTGCGACAAATGTTTGCGGAAGATGGTGAAGATGCTTTTCGCGATCTTGAATCCGATGTGCTGTCTTCATGTTTGCGGTCTCCTCAAGGTGCAGTGATTGCAGGCGCGGGCGGGGTTGTGCTTCGCGCCGAGAACCGCGAGATGTTGAATGCGGCTCGTCGAGATTCGGGAGCCATCGTCGTATGGCTTCATGCTCAACCAGAAGTGCTGTCAGTTCGAACCGCTAAGGGATCTCATCGTCCTCTGCTTGACGATGATCGTGAAGGCACTCTGGTTCGAATGTCTCAGGAGCGCATGCCGTTATATTCGGAAGTTGCCGACATTGTTGTGGATGTTTCTGACAGATCTCAAGAATCGGTGTGCGCTTTGTTGATTGACGCAATTGATGAAGCAGTGAAATATGGAGAGACGTCAAATGAGTGAGATGAATCGTGTGACTGTTGATCTTGGTGACCGGACGTATTCGGTCGTCGTTGGTCATGGGACTGTGGCTGAAACTGCGTCACTTCTTCCAGAGAAATCCAAGCGAGTTGCAGTCGTGACGCAATCGGGAATCCCGGCTTCTCTTATTCCTCATTTTCCCAACCATCAGGTCACAATCCACGAAATCGGTATTGGCGAAGAACATAAGTCGTTGACAACGATTGCAGCGTTGTGCAGCGCCTTCGCTCAATCTGGTCTCACGCGTAACGATGTGGTCGTCGGAGTCGGTGGAGGGATGGTCACCGATATTGCAGGGTTCGCTGCCGCCTCCTATCACCGCGGCATTCCTGTTGTGCATGTTGCAACTTCATTGCTGGCAATGATTGATGCTGCTGTCGGTGGCAAGACTGGTGTCAACATTCCCGAGGGGAAGAATCTCGTTGGCGCCTATTGGCAGCCACATGGAGTTATTTGCGATCTTGATGCACTTGAATCTTTGCCTGCGCGTGAGATGCGATGTGGCCTCGGTGAAATGGCGAAATATCACTTCATTGCTCGGGAGAATCTTGATGAGTTGCCGTTTGCGCAACGTGTTGCTCGAAGTATTGAGATCAAGGCTGAGATTGTTGCTGCAGATGAGCGTGAAGGGGGAGTGCGTGCACTCTTGAACTACGGCCATACCTTGGCTCATGCAATCGAGATTGAAACCAACTTTGCAATGGCACATGGTGAAGCAGTTGCGCTTGGACTCTTGTTCGCTGCGCATTTGGGGCATGTGATGGGTCGCATTACTTCCGAGAGGGTGGATGAGCACTACCGAGTCGTGAACGAGGTTTATGGCATTGACCTTGTGATGCCTTCTGGTCTCGTGGCTGATCGCCTCATTGATGCCATGGGGAGAGACAAAAAGGCCTTGGAGTCCATCACCTTCATTCTGGACTCAGCCGAAGGCCTAGAGATTGTGCCTGGCGTACGTGAATCCGATATTCGAACTGCCTTGACCGAGTTTGTTGGCCGATTAACCCCTCGGGTTTAATCCCTCCGATTGCCGAAGAGGTCGGAGTACCGTGGAGGCATGTCGTTGTCATCCATCCTGGTTCTCCATGGGCCGAATCTCAATTTGCTTGGTACACGTGAACCAGAGATTTACGGTTCAGCAACATTGAGTGATCATGTCAACACTGTGAAAGCGGAAGCGTCATCGCACGGCATCGCTGTCGCCGATCTCCAATCGGCCTCAGAATCAGAACTGGTCTCTGCAATTCATCAGGCCAAAGGCACCCACGATGCGATCATTATCAATGCAGGCGCCTTGACGCATTACTCCTGGTCTCTGCACGATGCATTGCGGTCGTTCCCCGGAAAAGTCATCGAAGTCCATTTGTCTAACCCCGGTGCTCGAGAAGATTTCCGTCACGTCAGTGTGCTTGCGCCTGTTGTTGACGGAAGCATCTCGGGGTTTGGCGGCATGGGCTACGCACTGGCAGTGCAAGCACTCCTGCGCCTTTCCTGATCATCATGGATATTTCGTCGCGTCTTCATCGTTTGGCAGCGACGAGTGGCGTTGAGAATTTGCTGATTCTTCGCCCTGAAGATGTGAGATGGCTGACTGGATTCACGGGCCGAACTTCGTTTGTACTGGTAAATCGTTCAACCGCATCGGCAACCTTGTTCGTCGATGGACGGTACTACGACCGTGCACTGTCGGAAATTGAAAAGGCAGAAGCGAACGTTGATGTTCGTTTGTTGAATTCAGGCGAATCAATGTCATCTGCTATTGCATCAGTCGCACAGGCAAATGATGTTGGTATTGATCTTGACCACATCATGGCTTCTCGTTTTCAAGCACTAGCGGACGTGTTGACAATTGTTCCTGAACCAACAGCAATGAATGCATTGCGACGGGTGAAGGAAGAGTGGGAGATTGAACTCATGGCGCAGGCTGCGCAGATCGCAGATAATGCTCTGTTGTCAGTTCTTGCAGATGGGTTAATTGGCCGCACAGAGAAGCAGGTGCGCAATCGTCTTGATTCTGTGATGCGTGAGAGCGGTGCAGATGATGTTTCGTTTGCAACGATTGTTGCCACAGGAGCAAATGGTGCCAGGCCTCATCACGAGCCCTCGGAAACACAGATTGAGTCAGGCCATGGTGTGGTGGTGGACTTTGGCGCAGAGGTAGCTGGCTATCGCAGCGACATGACACGAACGATTCAAGTAGGCGAGTGGTCACCGGAGTATCAGCACATGTACAACACAGTGCGAGAGGCACAAGAGGCTGGAGTGGCTGTAGTGCGACACGGTGTGTCGGGAGCCGAAGTCGATGGGGCGGTTCGTGCAGTCTTTGACCGTGAGGGTCTTGAACATGAGTACGTTCACGGAACGGGACATGGAATTGGGCTCTATATCCATGAAGAACCCATCCTTTCTCCGCGCTGTGAGGCTGTGCTTCAGTCGAATGAGGTGGTGACGGTAGAGCCTGGGCTCTATCGTGGAGGGGTAGGCGGCGTCAGGATCGAGGATCAAGTCGTCGTCACCGGCACTGGTTGCCGCATTCTCACTCTCAGTCCCAAGGAACTCTCATGCCCGCGATCACCACAAACGATCTGAAGAACGGAATCACCCTCGAGCTTGAAAACGGCCTCTTTACGGTCGTTGAATTCCAGCACGTGAAGCCTGGCAAGGGCGGAGCCTTCGTTCGTACCAAGTTGCGCAATCTTCGTAACGGCAACGTTTTTGAAAAGACCTTCAATGCGGGAATCCGTGTTGAGCAGGCAATCCTCGACAAGCGTGACATGCAGTTCTTGTACAAGGACGGCGGCGAGTTCGTCTTCATGGACACAGAGACCTACGACCAGACGAATATTGCTCCCACTGCTCTCGGCGAAGCGGCCGATTACCTCATTGAGCAAGCAATGGCAATCATCGCGTATCACAATGGCGACATTGTGACTGTTGAAATTCCTGCATCTGTTGAGCTTGTGATTGCCGACACTGAACCTGGTGTTCAGGGCGACCGAGTGTCAGGTGCAAAGAAGCCTGCGACCCTTGAGACCGGCAAGGTCATCCAAGTTCCTCTTTTTGTGAACGTGGGCGACAAAGTCAAGGTCGATACTCGCTCCGGCGATTACATCACACGCGTCTGATGCCGAATGACTCGGAGTCAATCCGCCCTCATGATGAACGTACCGACGCTCGAGAACAAGTAGTCATCCTTCTCTATGAGGCTGAACAGCGTTCGGCATCAGCAATTGAATTGATGGCCGAGCGTGGCGTTGCCTCAGAAGATCTTTCTCGTGTTTTGCTCGAAGGAGTTGAGGGGTCACGCGAAGCAATTGATGCCTCCATCGAAACGAATGCTCGCGGATGGGCGCTTGATCGTATGCCAGCACTAGATAGGGCCATTTTGCGTTTGGCGATTTATGAGCTGATGTCTCGTCCTGAGGTTCCCATCGCCGTTGTTATTGACGAGGCAGTAGAGCTTGCCAAACGATTCTCCACCGACGATTCAGGACGTTTTGTTAATGGCGTTCTCGCGGCGGTGGCGAAACAAACTCGCTCCGCTGAGTAATGATTGTTCGGTGACTACCGATCACCGACCTTTCTCCCTTTCGTCAATGCGCGATTGGTTGCGATCGGTTTCTTCGTGGGGCTGGATTGTCACTGCGTTGGCAGTTGCTCATGCAATCTGGATGATCTGGATCGCATATGACCTGCACTATGGATTAGGGACCTTTTCGTACGACGTGGGTTTGTATGACCAGGGCGTCTGGTTGTTGTCGCGATTCCAAGAGCCATATGTGACGTTCATGGGTCGAAACCTCCTTGGCGATCATGCGTCGCTCATCATGCTCTTTTTAGTCCCGGTGTATTGGGTTTTCCCTGGTGTCATGACATTGCTGGTTGTGCAGGCGATTGTTGTCGCTGCGGGCACAATTCCGATTTACCTTCTGGCGAAACGATTGTTGAACAGTGGCGCAATGGGGTGCGGAGCAGCAGTGATGTGGCTTGCGAATCCTGCTCTCAATGGTGGAGCAATGGAAAATTTCCATCCGGATTCATTCTTGGCTTTGTTCATTCCATTAACCCTGTACGCAGCTTTTACTCAGAAATGGAAACTGTTCGCCGTCGCAGTTCTTCTCTCTGTTTTGGTGAAAGAAGACGTCTTGCTCGTGATGGTTCCCATCGGGTTGTTTGTGGCGTGGCGGTTTGACCGACGACGCGGCTTGCTCACAGCGTTGTTCTCGCTCATTGTGACCATTCTTGGAATGTTCGTGATGATGAGGCACCTCATCGGTGTACCGACTCGCAACGGATGGCGAATTCCCTTTGGTGGATTCACGGGGCTCGTCAAAGAAACGTTCACCAATCCAACCAATGTGATTGATCACTTGCGGTCTGAAAATCGGCCGATGTATCTCCTCAAGATGATGGCTCCGTTTGCGGGTGTGTTCTTTGCTGCACCATCTGTTGCGCTTCTTGCTGTTCCGGTTTTGGGTTCAAACATGATCAGCACGTTCTGGTATCAACATCAGATTGAGTATCACTATTCAATTGTGATTGTCCCCATCTTGCTTGTCGCCACTGTTGTTGCGATTGCAAAGTATGAGGTGCAGTGGAGACGAGTGGCGATGGGGTTGACCGTGGCATGTTCCCTCATAACTTTCGTGACGTGGGGTATTCATCCGTTGGCTTCTCAGCCACGTGTTGCGCTCACGGCTGGTTCCTCGTTCGCACAGTCAGGGCTCGAGATCATTAAGGGCATTCCCGATGACGCTGTTGTTTCCGCCTTTGACCCTTTGACCGCTCACCTTGGCCACCGCCGTCAGATTTACTTCTTCCCGAATCCGTTCAAGGCTTTGTATTACGGGGTAGATGATTCCTTGGCGGGCAAACCTCTACCTGCTGCCAAGGACGTTGAATATGTCGTTTTGCCCCGAGCCCTCGGAGAAGAGCTCTCCTGGGTGTGGGCTGGTGTGCGGACCCAGTTCGAAGAAGTCGACAGCAATCAGTTCTGGCAGGTGTTTAAAAGAGTGCAGCCTTAGGTCGACGAACACTTCTGGTGTATAGTGGTCATGTCCGTCAAACGGGTCCTGTGAGGCTCGAACGGAAGGAAAATATGACTCGATCTTTTTTCATGTACGCACGCCCCTCCCGAGGGGCGTTTTTCATGCCCCGGTTTCAGGTAGCGGCACCGACGTGAGCATCTCGGAAGTCTCCGGAACTGAGATCCTTGGCGCTGATGACGTGTCTCGCGCAATCACTCGCATCTCCCATGAGATTGTTGAACGCAACCCCGACCTTTCTCCCGTTGTCATCGTGGGCATGCAAACCGGTGGCGTATGGATCGCCCAACGACTTCGCGACACTGTGAATCGCATCGCAGAATCCATAGAAGTTCCCCTTGGTGCAGTTGATATCTCGATGTATCGCGATGACTTCAGCCTTCGTCCTGTCGTTCTATCGGCACCAACTGACATTCCACTCGATCTCACTGGCCGCACAGTTGTTCTGGTGGACGACGTTCTCTTTACTGGCCGCACAGTGCGGGCAGCTCTCGAAGCCTTGAACGACCATGGTCGACCTCGTGCAGTGCAGTTAGCAGTCATGGTCGACAGAGGGCATCGCGAATTGCCGATACGTCCCGATTACGTGGGGAAGAACATTCCCACCCACTTCACCGATGAAGT
>JAJTFJ010000042.1 GCA_021298435.1 Ilumatobacteraceae bacterium | reverse complement strand
CTGTTGGCTATGCGCGCCCATCTCGTTGGGCCCACGATGTCATTCTTGGTACAGACGGAATTGGCGCAGACATGCTGGAAGAGATGCGTTTGGCATATGTACGCCACCGTGAGGACGACCTCACCGCCTCACCTGACTCTGCCTGGTCATGGCTGAAGAACGGCGAAAAGTTCTTCCCTGAAGTCAAACGAGATGTCGTGACATGGTCCTACGACAATTCAGATAGCCCGTGGCATGTCGCCTTCACGCCAGGAATTCGTTGCCTCTCTGTTGTCCGCGATGGAACAGTCCTTGTTGAAGACGGTGTGCCAACACAGTTTGATCTGAACGAAATTCGTACGAAGGCAGCAGAAGCTGCACGGACACTCCATGAAAGGCTTGCATAAATATGCCAGTTCTTATCGCGCACACAATCAGCGAAGCCACGGAGATTCTCGCGGAGAATCCGGACGCAACAATTCTTAATGGAGGCACTGACCTCATGGTCGAGGTGAACTTCAACCATCGTCATCCCTCATCTGTACTGTTGCTCCGCAATGTGCCCCAGCTACGAGAGTGGTCAATTGACTCCTCACAGCAAACGATCACTATCGGGGCTGGTGTCCCCTATGCCGCCATGGAAACTGGAGCGATTGCCGCTGCTGTTCCGGCACTTGCACAAGCTGCGCGCACTGTCGGATCACCGCAAATACGCGCGGCCGGCACGATGGGCGGGAACCTTGGTACCTGTTCACCAGCGGGAGACACGTTGCCCGTTCTCTCGGCACTTGAGGCAACCATTCATCTCTCATCACAAGACGGAGAACGCATAGTCCCCTTCGGTGAGTTCATGGTAGGCCCGAAGAAAAACAGTCGGCTTCAGCATGAAATCATCACTGCTGTCACACTTCCCATCACAGGACGGCGTCAGGGTTATTCAAAAGTGGGTGTGCGCAATGCAATGGTCATCTCAGTCGCATCTGCTTGTTTTGCCGTTGTTGATGACACACCTCGACTCGCCATGGGTTCAGTTGGTCCCACAATTCTTCGAGCAGTCAAGGCTGAGAAGTTTCTTACAGAAGCAACGACCAATTTGAACATCATCAGCGATGAGATCGCCCGCGAGTTTGGCCAGATCGCATCAACCGAGGCCCGTCCCATTGATGATCACAGATCAACTGCGCAATATCGCGCACACGCAATCAAAGTTCTTGCATCCCGTTTGGCAGTGAGAGGAACCGCATCGTGAGTACTAATGAGTTTTATTCGTTGAAGGTAAATGGAGTTGATCATCACGTTTCGGATGCATGGATCGGCGAAAGCCTTTTGTATGTCTTGCGGGAACGGCTTGGACTTCCTGGCTCTAAGGGAGCATGTGAACAAGGCGAATGCGGCAGTTGCACTGTGTTTATTGATGGAGCCGCAGTGTGTAGTTGTCTCGTGATGGCAGCATCCGCAGTCGAGTCAGAAATCGCAACAGTCGAAGGCCTCAATGCTGATGGAACTCTGACTGATGTACAGGAAGCTTTTGTCACTGAAGGCGCCGTGCAATGTGGTTTCTGCACCCCTGGTCTCGTGATGGCAGTTCATCATCTGTTGGACGAGAATGATTCGCCGTCCGAACTGGAAGTGAAAGAAGCTCTTTCGGGCAACATCTGCCGTTGCACGGGTTACGGACGTATCTTTGCTGCCGTTGACAAAGTCGTCGCTGTTCGCAAGGGCGCATTGTCATGAGTTCAGTCAAAACAAAACGTGATGTTCTCGGAACCAGTTCACTTCGTCCTGATGGCGGAGCAAAGGTAAAGGGAGACTTTGCCTTCACGTCTGATCTTCATGCAGAGAACATGCTGTGGGGAGCCACTCTTCGTTCTCCTCACCCTCACGCGCGCATTATTTCAATTGATACAACTGCTGCCTGGAAGATTGCCGGTGTCGAATGTGTTGTCACGGCCGACGATGTGCCGGGCCAACTCACCTATGGACTCATCAGTTCAGACCAACCAGTGTTCGCCAAGGACGTTGTTCGGTACATGGGCGAGCCGATTGCTGCCGTTGCTGCCGACCACCCAGAGACATGTCGTCGCGCACTCGCTGCCATCACAGTTGTCTACGAAGTCCTTCCTGTCCTGTTTGATCCAGAGCTAGCCATCGGCGATGACTTTGAGCCGATTCATCCCGAAGGCAACCTCATCCGTCAGCAACGAATCGTTCACGGTGATACGTCGGTCGTCGGCGATGTCATCGTTGAGGGCCACTATGTGATCGGCATGCAAGATCAAGCATTCCTCGGCACTGAATCAGCACTGGCATTGCCGGATGCCGATGGCCAAGGAGTCGAGGTATTTGTTGCGACACAGTGGCTGCATGAAGACCAGAAGCAAATGGCGGCATGCCTCAATCTCCCAACTGAACGAGTTCGCTTGGTCCTCGGTGGCGTAGGTGGAGCGTTTGGTGCCCGTGAGGACATCAGCCTTCAAGTGCATACGGCACTTCTGGCCCTTCGTACTTCGCGCCCCGTCAAGATGCAGTACGGACGTGAAGAGAGTTTCTTTGGCCATGTTCATCGCCATCCCGCAACTGTCTGGATGCGTCACCATGCAACAAACGAGGGAAAGATTGTCAAGATCGAAGCTCGTTTTGTTTTCGACGGCGGCGCCTATGCATCGACATCAGCGGCTGTGCTGATCAATGGCGTGACCCACACCCAAGGTCCCTACAAATGTCCAGTTGCTGTCGTCGACGGTTATGCAGTGCGAACAAATAACCCACCATGTGGAGCCATGCGTGGCTTCGGTGTTGTGCAGGCGTGTTTTGCCCATGAGGGACAGATGGACAAACTTGCAGCAGCAGTGGGTACCGACCCTGTGAGCATCCGTTTGATGAACGCAATGGAGACCGGTGACTTGTTGATCACTGGACAGCCAGTGGAGAGTGTTGCCCCGGTGGCTCGCCTCATCCGTGAAACAAATGAAATTCCCCTTCCACCTGATCTTGCGATGGATGCAAATGAACTCGAATTGCCAGGTGGGTCAGGCATCACAGCAGAGCGCAAGCACATCAAACGAGGAATCGGCTGGGGTGTCAGCATCAAGAACATCATGTACAGCGAAGGCTTTGATGATTACTCCACAGCACGATGCACTCTCAGCGATGGCAAGGTCGTGTTGAAATTTGCGACCAGTGAAGTCGGACAAGGATTCGTCACTCTTGCTCCACAGATTGCACGATCCGTCCTGGGTGTGACAGACGCAGTATGCGACACCATTGACACCCAAATTGGTTCAGCTGGCTCTACCTCTGCGTCGCGTCAGACGTGGATGAGTGGCGGCGCAGTTGACGGCGCTTGCCGACTCGTGCGAGAGCGACTCTTTGAAGTTGTGGGAGCACAACACAACATCGAGCCGATTCGTTTCGCCATTGAAGACGACGAGATTGTTGATACGGCCGGCACGTTCCGTATGTCCGTTATTGAAGCCAGCCAGGGCATCACCATCAGCGAGACGTTTGAACATCATCACCGCCCCACCGAAGAACTCGACGAGAATGGACAAGGAAACTGCCATGTGGCCTTTGCCTTCGTCGCCCACCGTGCCGTCGTCGATGTCGACCCTGAGTTAGGTCTCGTGAAGGTCGTTCAGATCGCAACAGCGCAAGATGTCGGTCAAGTACTGAATCCGCTCTCCGTACTGGGTCAAATCGAAGGTGGAATCGCCCAAGGACTCGGCCTTGCGGTCATGGAAGAGATCATTGTGCAAGAAGGCAGAGTGAGGAATCCAAGCTTCACCGATTACTTACTACCGACAGCGCTTGATGCACCTGTCGTTGTCGCACGCATGATTGAGGAATACGAACAGCAGGCACCGCTTGGAGCAAAGGGCGTAGGCGAGCCACCTTGTATCTCTGTCACTCCAGCGATTGTCGCTGCCATTCGAGATGCGATTGGCAAAGACATCGATAGATGTCCTGTGAGACCACAAGACATCTGCTTATGAGTTAAGCGCCGAAAATTCTTTCTGTGTAGCGATTGCTGAATGTTCTCTGCGGGTCAAGGCGGTCTCGCATTGACAAGAAGTCGTTGAAACGTGGGTACAAAGTGCTGAGTTCATCCTTTTCGCGATGATGCACTTTGCCCCAGTGTGGTCGGGCGTCATAACGCCGCAAGATGTCTTCGACATCTTTAAAGAAAGGCCCGTACTCCATGCCTTTGTACACATGTACAGCAATGTAGGCCGATTCACGCTGGTACCCGGTTGACAGTGGCACATCATCAGGCCCAGTGAAGCGAACTTCGACGGGAAAGTTGAGAAGGTAACCCTTCTTCTCGACCATCGCCCGAATTTCACGCAACGCTGGTGCAAGCGATGCTGCCGGCAACGCATGTTCCATCTCGTAGAACTTCACCAATCGAGGACTAGCAAAAATCTTGTAGCTGTCATTGATGTATGTCCGTGCGCCAGATGAAGGAAGAGCTGTCGCCAAGCGTGGAATCAACGCTGGACGCATCTTGCCTACTTTGCACACCGCACCGAACGCAAAGTTCTCCATGAAGGTCTTCTCTATCCACCCTCTGACTTTCGGCAATGGATCAAGAGCCTCGTCGGTTCGGTTGTTCCGCTTCGTTAGCGCCCACTTGGTGTGAGGAATCCAGAAGAACTCAAAATGATCATTCGACAAACGGAGTTCATCGATGTTGTCCAGAACATCATCGAGACGCATTGGTTGTTCATGAGCATGAAGACGGAAAGCGTCCACCACTCGAATCGTGCATTCGGTGATTGCTCCGAGGGCACCTACCGACACTCGCGCGACATCAAGTATCTCTGAGTTCTTCTCGCTATTGCATTCCACGAGATTGCCGTGACCATCTACCATGCGCATCGCAGTGACTTGTGCTGCTAATCCGGGAAGCGCGACTCCCGTTCCATGAGTGGAAGTTGAGATTGCACCCGCAACTGTCTGATAGGCGATGTCGCCGAGGTTTGCCATCGCCAGACCCTCTGCTGCAAGAAGACGATTGAGATCACTCAGTGTCGTGCCAGCTCCCACACGCACTTCCATACGGGATCGATCGATGGAGTAAATGCCGCTTAACGCGTTGATCCGAACCATGCGCCCATCTGTGACAGCAGCAGGGGTGAAACTATGGCCAGAACCAGGAATCTTTACCTTTTCTCCTCGATCAGCTGCCGAGCGGACAATCGACACGACTTCTTCCTCGCTGCGAGGACTCTCGATTGAAGTGGGGTGGGCAATCTCGTTCCCCGCCCAGTTTTTCCACGTGGAAGCCATCCCCCTTTCCTAGCCGAAATTAGGTGCAGATGAGGGTGTCCATCTTCACAACCCCCCACCTGAGCGACCTAGTGTGAGAGAAACCGTTCGACAGGAGCATCGATGACCACCACGCAAGTCCCCCTGGTTGATTACCTCGTACTGGGCGACAAGCCCCACCTCGTAGCGAATGAGTGCACCTCGTGTGGTGCCAAGTTCTTTGACCGCCGCAATGCTTGCGCTTCTTGCTTTGCGACTGACTTCAAGAAGGTTGAGATCGCTACTGAGGGAGAGGTTCGGTCGTTCACGATTGTTACCTTTGCCGCGCCTGGCGTTCCTGTCCCCTTTGTTGCAGCAATCATCAACTGCGGTGGCACAAGTGTGCGAGCCAACATCATCAATTGTGACCCCACACCCGAAGTGGTCAGTCTCGGCATGAAGGTTCGCCTCGCCACCTATTCACTCGGCAACGACGACAACGGATCTGAAGCCATCGGCTTCGGATTTGAACCAATCAAATAATCAAGAACAACACAGAGAACACTGGAGAACACCATGGCATCAGAAGACATCTACATCCTCGGCATCTACATGACGAAGTTCGGTAAGTATCCGGACAGAGACACAGTTGACCTTGCAGCTGAAGCCGTGATGGCAGCACTTGCAGACGGTGGCGTCACCATGAAGGACATGGGCATCTTGGCTGCAGGCTGCCT
>JAJTFJ010000014.1 GCA_021298435.1 Ilumatobacteraceae bacterium | reverse complement strand
TTCCAATCCCGGGAATCGCCGGATTAAACGTGAGAACGGTCCTCACCTTTAGAGTTGACTGATGAAGGTACGTGTTGTTGTTATCCCCCCTTATACCCGTATTAGTGGTGACAGTCACGGTGACGCCTCCAACAACGACGGATCGTCCTGCACTCTCGAATGGAATGGCCACGGTGAAGTTTGGGACAAAACCGGACAACTCGGGAGGTGGAGTACTGGCGGACGCTGGGGCTAAGGGCATCGGGGGAAAACCTGCCAAGGTGATCGTGCACAAAAGAGTGACCGAAAGCAGAGAAACAATACCCACAACACGCACCATTTCATATTACACATTTCAATTTGACGAAAACGAACTTGGGGAACACCAAATTTCAGCACGTGCGGTGGATCACGGTGAGGTGAGTCATTGCGTAAGTTCACATCAACGGCAGACATGCACAACGGCAACAAATGATCAGCAAACTCGGAATCGACACCGAGTTACGAAACGCATGGCACACGCGTTTCCTAGCATCGCTTTGGCACAAACCCTCTAACAAATAGTCGGGCTGGCGGGATTTGAACCCACGACCTCTTGTCCCCCAGACAAGCGCGCTAACCAAGCTGCGCTACAGCCCGAATGAGTGACAACTCTATCGGCAGGACACTTCAGTCCCTAGACAAAGAGGACAACGACTCTCCAACCGAGATACAAGCACAACAAAGACACCAAAAGTTTGAAATGCCAAGGAATCTTCTCGCCGTCTAAGCCAGCAAGTTTCTTGAGATCTAACTCTTCAGGCGCCAGTCGGCCGGATACCGAGGCCCTCTCAAGATGCTCACCACAATCAGGGCATGCACCTCGGTCTGTCATTGCCGAAGGAGCTAAATAACGGGCACACGGTTCACACCATGGCATCGCTAATCACCCTTTCGACGAACTCGCAACTTCAACGGTGTTGAGCCAAAATCACATGCTTCGCGAATGGAACGTTCGAGATAGCGAAGATACGGCTGTGGGAGATCACGGTTCACAAACAACGTGAACGTCGGTGGGTTTGCGGCACCTTGCACAGCAAACATGACCTTTGCTCCACCAGCAGCAGGCTGCTTTTGTTGCGCCTCGGCAATGATGCGATTCACATCACGCGTCGGGATCTTTCGATGGTATTGATCGATCGCATCTTGCAGAACTGGGCGCAACTTGTGCACTCCCTTTCCAGTCAATGCCGAGATCTTGAGTACCGGAGCATCATCAATGAAGTACAACATTCGCGCGAGATCGGCTTCTACCTTGCGGCGATCCTCCGAATCAAGCAGTTCCCATTTATTCAACACGATGAGAATCGGACAGCCAGCAACGTCTACTCGCTCAGCAAGTCGTTGGTCTTGGCTTGTCACGCCAACAGTGGCATCGATGACCAGCATCGCGACATCTGCTTCATCAATTGCGCGCAGTGCACGCACAAGTGAGTAGTACTCCGCAGAGTCATCAACTTTGCTGCGCTTACGCATACCTGCCGTGTCAACAAAAATCAGCGGACCATCTTCGGTTTCCACCAAGGTGTCAATCGCATCGCGAGTTGTGCCAGGCAGGTCATGAACAATCGAGCGCTCTTCTCCCACAAGACGGTTGAATAGTGTGCTCTTTCCAACATTCGGACGCCCAACAAGCGCGACTCGCGGAACACCATCTGCGCCAACTGGCTCCACTTTTTCTTCTGGACGAAGAACTCGAGGAATACGCGCAACAACTTCGTCAAGGAAATCACCCGAGCGTCGACCATGAAGCGCCGAAACGGTAAATGGTTCACCCAGACCCAACGACATAAATTCCCAGCGCTCCGCTTCGCGACGCTCGTTGTCTGCCTTGTTGGCGACAAGTAAAACTTCTACCTTGCTACGACGAAGCCACGCCGCAATCAATTCGTCTTCGTCTGTCACACCCACCGAAGCATCGACCATGTAAATGACCAAGTTGGCTTCTCTGACGGCTTCTTCCACTTGACGACTCACTTTGTCGTCCAATTCGGTTCCGTGAGGCATCCACCCACCGGTATCAACAATCCAAAACTCAATACCAAGCCACGAGGCCATACGACGATGACGGTCACGCGTGACACCTGGCTGATCTTCAACAATCGCCGCACGCTCCCCAATCACACGGTTGAACCAGGTGCTCTTTCCGACGTTGGGGCGCCCGACAATCACCACTGTGGGGAAATCAATTGTCTCGTCAATGTCAGTCACGACTGTTCTCTTTTCTTGCGGCTTCAAGCCGTTGGCGCAAAGCAACACCACTTGTGGCAATCACTTCAATGTCGAATTCCTCCGACAGATCACCCACTGTGGCCCCATCCAAAAAAACACCGTCATTTAGACACACATCAGGCAATAGATACACATTCTCGCGCCCATGAGCCCGAAGCGCACCCTGAATGTCAGCAAATGTCATAAGACCTGCCACTGCGGTATTGCCACCGAAATGCAGATTTGGCACTTCTACAACGGGGATATGGGCCAAATCAGTTCCCGCCAAGAGTTTTCTGAACATCGAGGACCCGTAGGGGCCGGAAACAATCGCAGGCACCTTGGCCGAACGAGTCCGTGGATTCAGTGACACCGAGACTGGTTTTGCCACTCGGAGCGATGTTTCCACCGCAGGATTGACAGGCCGGACGTAATCAGTGGGAGAACCATGATCAACAGAAGCGAAGAAACCATCGTGGCGACCGCTGACATCTGGACCATTGCCACTGAAGGATTCAATAAAAGAGCGGACTAACCCAACGCCGTCCTCCAACATTGGATATTCACCGTAATTGTCTGCCGATGGCACGTCCCGATTCGCAACTAAGTAGAACTCGTCTGCCAGATGAATGGGCTGTCGACCTAGGACGCGACGAAAACGTCGCTGCCACTCTTCCACCAAATCAATAACGGCATTTGCTTCATCAGAAGTTTGAAACCGCATTCGACTCTCAGTATTGAATTGCGATAGCCCCAAAGGCACGACTGCAATCGATTCAAGCTCAGGAAACTGTTCAAGGAGACCACTCAGTGTTGATTCCAGAACGTCGCCATCATTAACGCCTGGACACAGAACAATCTGCGCCCGAATATCAATCTGGTTATCCAGCATCAGACGAACCCAACGAAGGCTGAATCCACCACGATTGTTACGCAGCATGTCGGAGCGCACATGGGGATCAACAGCATGAATGCTCACGTACAAAGGCGATAGTTTTTCTTCAACAAAGGGCTCTCCGGGCAGACGCTCAACGACAATGTCAAGGGACTCACGGCCTCTGGCAATCTGAAGATCAACAACATCAGACTCCACAAGACGGTGCCATTCCAGAATGTCGCGGGGCACCACTCCATTCACCAGCACAATCTGGTCACCCACCTGCACACCCACTCGGGCTGCCGCAGAAGCCGACTGCACAGCAGAAACCTCAGGAAGGGTGTCGATGGCAGTGCTCACTCGTCACAGGTTACTGCCACCCCTCATCTGTAGTCTGTGAGGGTCCTATGTCGGTTGAAAAAGTGCTCCTGGCGTCCCCACGCGGTTTCTGCGCTGGCGTCGAAATGGCCATCAAAGCATTGGCATGGATGGTCCGTTCTTTTGACGAACCCGTCTATTGCTACCACGAAATCGTGCACAACAAGATTGTGGTCGATCGCTTCATTGACAAAGGTGTTGTCTTCGTTGATTCGATCGACGAGGTTCCTCTCGGCTCCCCCATCATGCTCTCCGCACATGGCTCTGCCCCCGAAGTAGTCGCTGCAGCACGCGAACGTGGCAGTTATGTAGTCGACGCAGTGTGCCCTCTAGTCACGAAGGTGCATCACGAAGTCAAGACTCGTGCCGGAAAGGGTTTTCACATTGTGTATGTCGGCCATGAAGGTCACGAAGAAGCAGTCGGAACGATGGCTGTTGCGCCCGACGCAATTACGAGAGTGGAATCTGTTGAGGAAGTGGACGCACTTCCAATCTTTGACAAACCAGTCGCCATGCTCGCTCAGACGACTTTGTCTCATCGCGAGTGGAGCGAAGTTGCTGTGCACGTAAAAGAGCGCTTCCCCGATGTCTGGACACCAGGACGCAGTGATTTATGTTTCGCCACAACAAATCGTCAAAGCGCCTTAATGACAATCGCACCACAGGTTGACGCATTTATCGTTATCGGTTCTTCAAATAGTTCCAATACACGAGCTCTAGAGCGACTTGCTGTCGAAGCTGGGTGCACGCATGTGTATCGGGTGAACTCAGCTGATGAACTGCCAACTGATCTGTCCGGAATCGTAGGTGTCACCGCAGGGGCCTCAGCACCTGAGGAACTGGTGGAAGGTGTTCTCGCACGGCTGAATCCACGGCTCGGAGTTGAGGAAGTGTTCGTCACAGACGAAGACGAGTACTTCCCTCCACCTCGCAACATTCGAGAACTGCAGAGCTCAATAGACATGGCCATCACAGCTATGTCAGGTGCTTCAATCCTTGGAACACCGGGTCTTGATGATCGTTCACTTGCAGCAAGTGTTGTTCTTGAGGCACTCTCTGACTCATGATTTCTCCCACACTCGATTCTCTTCGCATTTTTCTCCACATTCTTGGCGTGGCTATTTGGGTTGGCGGTCAGATCGTTCTTGCCGGACTAGTCCCCACTATTCGCGTATCGGCACCAGACGTACTACCGAAAGTTGCCAAGGCTTTTGCACGTGTCGCTTGGCCAGCGATGATTCTCATCGTCTTCACCGGTATGTGGGGAATAACCTCTACGTCATCATCTACTTCAGACACTGAATACATGGTGACTTTTGCAATCAAGATGCTGTTGGTTCTGGTAGCAGTTGCAGCGACTGTGATTCATTCCCAAGGAAACAGCAAAGCCGCGAAGGCAATCGGTGGAGCGTTCGGACTCCTCGGATCACTCCTCGCGGCTTATGCAGGAATTTTGCTTGCCCACGTGGGCTAACTGTTGTCTTTAGTTGCGCGGGACCTTGCTCCATGCAACGTCACGGTCAACACGAACATCGCCAGGCAAACCGAGAATTCGCTCACCAAGAATGTTCTTCATCACTTCGGTGGTGCCACCTTCAATCGAGTTGGCGCGTGAACGCAAGAACGCCTTCTGAATGCCTTCGAAGTTCATCGCCATCTCGGGGCGCACCATCTCATATGAGCCATACAGCATTCCTTCAGCACCCATCAGGCCAATCGTGAATTCATAGATGGCCTTATTGAGGTTTGCGCTCTCCATCTTTCCAATGGAGCCTTCGGGTCCAGGCGCACCCATACGCCGCTGTGCGTTGGCACGAATGTTGGTGAGGCGGTGCACTTCGGCACGGCTCCACAACTTCATCAGTTCCTCAAGAGCTGCTGGGTCGCGCTGATCTGTTGGCAGTGCCTTCCACGCCTTGATTGCATGTGCAATCGCACCGGAACCCTTTTGCGGAATAGAACCACCAATCGAGACACGCTCGTTCATCAATGTTGTGAGGCTCACGCGCCAGCCATCGCCAGGGTTACCCAACATCTCAGCAGCAGGAATACGTGTGTCGGTGAAATACACCTCGTTGAACTCAGCTTCGCCCGTCATCTGACGAAGTGGACGCACCTCAACTGTGGGTGCATGCATGTCCACCACGAAAGCAGTGAGACCAGCGTGCTTCACCGCATCTGGATCTGTACGCACGACAAGAAGACCCCAACGTGAAAGATGAGCAAGAGTTGTCCAGACTTTCTGGCCATTGCAGATCCATTCATCGCCGTCTTTCACACCTTTTGCGGAAAGCCCAGCAAAGTCAGAGCCTGAACCAGGCTCTGAGAACAACTGGCACCACACTTCTTCACCTGTAAAAAGAGGACGCAGGTAACGCTTCTTCTGCTCTTCACTACCCCACTCCACAACTGTGGGACCACACATTCCGTGTCCAATAGGGTTACGCATCATCGCGTAGGGAGCACCTGCGGCATAGATGCATTCGTTCACAACCTTCTGGAACTTTGGAGAGATACCAAGTCCACCGTGGCCAACTGGGAAATGAACCCATGCCAAGCCTTTGTCAAACTGTGCACCGAGAAACTCGACGACCGACACTTTTGATGGCGGAAACTCAGCGAGTAATTCCTGGGCTAGTTGAAGGACGCGTGCGTCATCAATTTGGGTCTCTACAACACTCATGTTTCCCCCTGAGGTAAGCGTGACTCTGATATTAGAAGTAACCAGAGGGGCTGTACGAACCGTCAGCACCCTGAGGCAAATGTGACCCTCGTCATTCACTAGTTTGGTAGCCATGTACCCAGGCGTCTACGCAGATCAGCATCCCGACCGTCCCGCAGTGATTCAGGCTGAAACCGGAGAAATCACCACATACAAACAGCTCCACGAGGGGGCGGTGAGACTGTCGAACGTCTTGCGCTCCGCCGGCTTTGAGCCTGGTGACCACATCGCCATCTGCATGGAGAACCACCCTCGCTATCTCGAAGTCATCTGGGGATGCCATTACGCAGGTCTCGTGTACACGGCATGTTCCAGTCGACTAACAAAAGCCGAACTCATCTACATCATCAATGACTGTGCTGCGAAGGGCTTCATCACATCGAAGTACAAAGCTGATCAAGCACAGGAGATTGCGGGCGACATCCCCAACGCAACCCTTCGTCTCATGCTCGGTGGAACTATTCCCGGATATGACTCCTATGAGGACACTGTTGCTCAGGCATCAACGACCCCACTAGAGAACATGATCGATGGCACCGACATGCTCTACTCAAGTGGAACTACTGGAATGCCAAAGGGAATCACACGCGCCTTCCCCGGTACACCACTGGGAACAGCTGCTGGTCTCGCATCGGCAATTACCGACGGACTCTTCAAATTCAGAGACGGAATGGTGTATCTCTCGCCTGCCCCGCTGTATCACGCAGCTCCATTGCGATTCAATATGTCCGTTATCGGACGAGGTGGCACCACAGTGATCATGGAGCACTTCGACGCAGAGGGGTACATCAAGTACGTCGAAAAGTACAAAGCGACACACACGCAACTTGTTCCAACAATGTTTATTAGAATGTTGAAACTTGATCAAGTTGTGCGCTCACAGTACGACGTGTCGTCTCTCGAGATTGCAATTCACGCAGCAGCACCTTGCCCAGCTGAAACTAAACGAGCCATGATCGAATGGTGGGGGCCCGTCATCCACGAGTACTACGCCGGGACCGAAGGCAACGGCTTTGTGTATTGCAACAGCGAAATGTGGCTCGCCCACCCCGGCTCCGTTGGTGTTGCAATTCAGGGCGTCGTTCACATCTGTGATGAGAATGGAGACGAGGTTCCTCAAGGAGAATCGGGCACTGTCTACTTTGAAGGAACAGCCGCGTTTGAATATCACAACGACCCCGAGAAAACGAAGTCATCGCGTGACCCCAAAGGTCGCGGCTGGTCCACACTTGGCGATGTCGGCTACCTCGACGCTGACAATTTCTTGTATCTCACCGATCGCAAGGCGTTCATGATTATCTCGGGTGGCGTCAACATCTATCCGCAAGAGTCAGAGAACATCCTGGTGAATCACGACAAGGTCGTCGACGTTGCAGTCTTCGGTATTCCGAATGATGATTTCGGCGAAGAAGTCAAGGGAGTCGTGCAACCCAAAACGATGCCCGCGACACCTGAAGAAGCAGCGGCATTAGAAAAAGAACTCATTGCGTATTGCAGGTCGCACTTGGCAGACATCAAGTGTCCACGCAGCATCGACTTCCGTGAAGAGCTCCCCCGTCATCCGACGGGCAAGTTGTACAAGAGAATTCTGAAGGACGAGTATTGGAAGGCCGCTGGTCGGTCTATCTAATGCCACGTCATTCATATCTTGACCACTCAGGCCCCATCGCATTTGCGCACCGTGGCGGAACTTCTGCTGCACCTGAGAATTCGTTGCGGGCTTTTGCCGACGCCGTATCTCTCGGGTACCAGTATTTAGAAACAGATGTACACGCCACCTCCGATGGTGTTTTGGTCGCCTTCCATGACAACGACCTCGAAAGAACATGCGGCGAGAAACGTGCAATTGCGACGAGCACATGGGAAGAACTGACATCTGCTCGAATCGATGGCACTGACCCCATTCCTTTGCTGGACGACCTTCTGGATGAATTTCCCGAAGCGAAGTTCAATATTGATTGCAAGGCAGATTCAGCCCTAGAACCACTCATCAAGAAACTGCGTCAGCGAGATTGTCTTTCAAGAGTCTGCATTGGAAGCTTCAGCGACAAAAGGCTTGAAAGAGTTCGCGCCGAGTTCGGCACCACCGTCTGCACATCGATGGGACCCAAGGAGGTCGCAAAGTTGGTCGCACGTGCAACCTCACGGATTCCATTCACCCCGACCGAACATGCGCTGATGGCACAAGTACCGGTCAAACAAGGCCCTATCCCTGTGACGACACAACGCTTTGTCGACGTGTCGCATGAACTTGGGATTCAGGTTCATGTGTGGACAATCGATGATCCGCAAGAAATGGGACGGCTTCTCGACCTTGGGGTTGACGGAATCATGAGTGATGACACCCGGGCACTCCGCGAAGTTTTTACCGCTCGCGGCATCTGGTGACGCAATACCTCGCACAATCGCTTTACAACTTGTTCATGTTTCGAGGCGGTGCTTGCGACGTCTCTGCTGTACCTTCGTCCTATGCGCGTTGACACCAACTTTTTTTGCACAGTACCCATGCCTGATGCTGGTGATCTTTCAATAGAACCGACGTCACGCCGTTATGGCAATGACGACGTCATCGCGTGTTACCGCAATTTGGTCGAATGGGCGCGCACTGCAGACAACCTGGGCTACGACACCATGTGGCTCACCGAACACCACTTTCAATTCGAAGGCTATGAGGTTCTACCGAACTTGATCATGTTTGGTCAGCATCTGGCGATGCAAACAAAGCACCTTCGCTTAGGTCAGATGTTTAATGTGCTTCCCCAATGGCATCCACTGCGACTTGCGGAAGATTTCGCACTTGCAGACATCATCACTGGTGGACGCATGGAGTTCGGCGTGGGACGCGGCACTGTTCCACGAGAAGCATGGAGTTTGGGGACTGTTGTCGCATCTGGCGACAATGCGATGTCTGCAGAGCACGACAAAGAGAACCGCCAAACATTCGAAGAGTCAATAGAAGTGATCAAGCGAGCCTGGACCAATGAGCGATTCAGCTACCGCGGCGAGAAGTTCCAATTCCCTCCCGACGCGATTCCCGACCGCGGCTCGTACGTTGATGACTTGACCCTCATCCCCCGCCCCGAGCGACCCATTGACATTTATCAACCGGTCACATCGCCCGAGACAATTGAGTATGTTCCGCGCGCTGGTCACAAAGCTGTGTACTGGCTTCAAAACAGTGACAGCCAATTGGACAAATGGAATCGGTACGCAGCAATCAGAGAAGAGATGGGCTCCCCCGTCGCGTCTGGCGAAGATCGCATGTTCGTATTGAATGTTCATGTTGGCAAGACACGTGAAGCCGCGATGTTACGGGGAGCACCTGGTCACGACGAGTTCTGTCGCTTTCTCTCTCCTTATGGGCGTTTTTCTAGTTATCGAAACCCAGATGGATCAAAAGTCGCGTTCAATCACTGTCCGTCAGTTGAAGAGTCGAATTCGCAAAAGATTATGGCCATTGGTTCGGTCGACGATGTTGTCGACACAATCGGATTCTGGAAAGAACTGCTCGACCTTAAGCACCTGTGCATCTTCTTCGACTTCCCAGGCATCACGCAATATGGCATGAACGAACAACTGCAATTGTTTGCAGAAGAAGTGATGCCAAAGCTTGGTGAGAAGATGGATCGTCGTCCTCTACCCAACCTTGCGCCACTTGTATAGCTAATGACATTTCGTCTCGCATCAGTCACTCTGCCTGAACAGGGACAAGTTGATATCGACGTAGACGGCCGACTAGTCGCAGCAATCACTCCAGCGGGCACAACTCCCTACATTGGTGACTCTTTCAATCTGCATGGCCATGTCGTCAGTTCCAGTTTTGCTGAACCTCATGCACACCTAGATAAAGCTTTTTTAGCGGATCGAATTCAGAACCCGACAGGCGACCTTCTCGGAGCGATCCAAGGCCTTGAAGCAGTGCGAGACACCATCACGTTTGATGACATCGTGAACAGAGCAGTCACAGCAGCACAAGTGATGTCACGTAATGGCGTGACCAGTATTCGCACACATGCAGATACAACAATCGATGCAGGCCTGACGTCTGTTCTCGCTCTTCTTGAAGCCAAGCGTCTGTGTTCTTCCTTCATTGAAATTCAGGTTGCGATGCTTTTGGGATGGCCGGTGACCGGAATCCAAGGCGCCGAAAGCCGTGCACTCGCACGAGACGCAATCGACGCAGGAGTTGACGTTGTTGGCGGTTGTCCTCATCTTGATCCCAATCCTCATGAAGCCGTTGAGTACTTCTTGCAGTTGGCACTCGACAACACACTGCCCCTCGATCTTCATGCAGATGAGAATCTCCGAGAAACATCCGATGATCTTGAGTATCTTGCCGACCTCATGCTTGCCGGCAGCATTAGGCACCAGGCCTCAGCGAGTCATTGTGTGTCGTTGTCCGTTCAGGGCGAGTCTGTCATCCAACGCACAGCAGAGAAAGTTGCACAAGCCGGCATCACCGTGACCGCACTCCCTCACACAAACCTCTACCTCCAGGGCCGTGGCATCACCAGTTCTGTTCCTCGGGCAATTACACCTGTGAACGCTTTGCGACGAGCTGGCGTCGTTGTTGCTGCTGGTGCAGACAATGTTCAGGACCCTTTCAACCTGATGGGAAGAGCAGATCCACTCGAAACAGCATCACTGATGGTGATGGCGGCCCATCAGAGCCCACAGGATGCACTCAGCATGGTGACATCAGCGGCGACACAGGTTGTCCACGGACGCGCTTCACATGTCCGAGTTGGCGACGTGGCAAACCTTGTCGCTATTCCAGCGAGTAATGTTCGTGAAGCAATCGCGATGGGGCCCCCCGACAGATTTGTCGTATATGGCGGCGTCGTGATCTCAGATCAAAAACGAAACATAAAGTAAACACTTTTGTGACGATGCTGTTCCTTTCATCCCTTATGGTGCAGGTATGCGGAGTCCAGCGGTGTTCGATATGCAGACAGGCACGAACATGATTGAACAACACGCTTCCACCTTGCTGGACTTTGACAACGTGTCAATGACTTTCCCCGATGGAACAAAAGCATTGGAGGATATTTCCTTCTCCGTCAACGCTGGCGAGTTCGTCACTGTCGTGGGACCATCGGGGTGCGGCAAGTCAACCTTGTTGCGAATCGCATCAAACCTAGAAGCCAACACTGGCGGTGTGTGCTCCGTTGACAGAAACAGCATCGGCTACGTCTTCCAAGACCCAACGCTGATGGCATGGCGCACTGTTCAACGAAACGTTGAACTGATTGCTGAACTGCACAAGATTCCAAAAAGCGAGAGACAGTCCCGCGCTGCCGAGGCAATCGAACTAGTGGGACTCAAAGGATTCGAAGACAAATATCCTCGACAGTTGTCTGGCGGCATGAGAATGCGCGCATCGCTTGCACGTTCACTCGTGATGAAGCCAAAAGTCTTTCTTTTCGACGAGCCATTCGGAGCGTTAGACGAAATAACTCGAGAGCGCCTGAACGATGAAGTTCTTCATCTCTTCCAATCAGAGGGATTCGCCGGGTTATTCATCACTCACTCCATCTCAGAAGCTGTGTACATGTCCACCAAAGTTCTCGTGATGTCAGCAAGGCCTGGTCGTATCATCGCTTCGTTCGATGTCCCGTTTGGACTCAATCGCACACATGATCTGCGGTACGAACCACAGTTTGCGGAATTATGTGGAGAAATCTCTCACGCTCTCAGAGGAGCGCACCAATGAGTTCCATCGACACAAACAACGCTTCCGTCGATGAGATCATCCACGAGCAAAAAGATGGCTTCAAGATATCCGATTACGTTGGTCCAGCAGTCACGTTCGGACTCTTTATTGCAATTTGGTACATCATCTCGGGGATTGTTCTTCCCGAGCACAAACGCTTCCTCCTCCCAACACCTCACGAGGTAATTGATGAAGGATTTCTTGTATGGCGAACAGGCGAACGACGCGGTCTGCAACCAATTCTCGTATCACTATGGGACTCAGCAAAGATCGCCCTCATTGGTCTGACCATCACCATCGTGTTGGGTATGACTCTCGCAGTCATCATGAGCACTCGTCGCTGGCTGGAGAGAGCAACGTGGCCATTCTTGGTTGCTGTTCAGAGCGCACCAATTCTTGCATTGACCCCGCTCATTCGGGCACTGATTGATGGCACACAAACCCAACGGCTCCTCGTCGTTGTGCTGATCTCCATCTTTCCGATCGTGAGCAATACCCTCTTCGGCCTGCTCTCCGCCGAGAAGAGTCAACACGAACTCTTTACTCTCCAGGGCGCATCACGTTGGGTACGTCTTTCCAAGTTGCAATTCCCTGCTGCGTTGCCAAACATTTTCGTTGGATTCCGAATCTCTGCTGGTCTTGCCGTTATCGGCGCCGTTGTCGGAGATTTTTACTTCCGCGAAGGTGGCGTTGTCGGCATCGGCGCAATTATTCAGCTGTATCGCAATCGACTTTGGGGTCCAGAGTTGATCGCTTCGATTTTGCTTGCGAGCGCATTAGGTCTGGTTGTGTTCCTCTTCTTCGGATGGCTCTCGCGCGTAGCCATTGGAAAGTGGCACACCACCAACAGGGGTCAGTGACCCATCCCTCAGAACAACCATCAATCAGGAGATCCACCACTCATGAAAATTCGTCCACTCATCGGAGTTGCTATTGCTGCATCACTCGCGCTCGCCGCGTGTGGTGGAAGCGATAGTGCTTCTGACACAACAATGCCAACAGCTGCAGAAGGCATCGACCTTGCTGCAGCCGGATGTCCAGCAACCGTCGGTATTCAAACTGACTGGTTCCCAGAAGCCGAACACGGCAACTTGTACAACCTCGTTGGCCCCGGATACACACTCGATGCGAAAGCATTGACCGTCACCGGAGACCTCGTGTCCGGCGGAAAGACAACTGGCGTCAAGGTTCAAGTACGCGCCGGAGGTCCAGCCATTGGATACGGACGTCCGATTGCTGCCATGTACGAGAAGCCAGAGGAAATTCTCCTCGGATTCGTCGGAACAGATGAGGCAGTGAGCCAATCAACTGCCAAGCCATCGATGGCCGTTGCCGCACCGTTCAACATCAATCCACAGATCATCATGTGGGATCCAACCAATAACCCAGGCGTCAAGACAATTGCTGACCTCAAAGAACCAGGTGTGAAAGTTCGCTACTTCCAAGATGCGGATTACATGAAGTACCTCATTCAGAGCGGCCAACTTGATGCAAAGCAAACAGACGACACCTATGACGGTTCACCTGCAGCTTTCATCGCCTCAGGGGGCAAAGATGCTCAGCAAGGTTTCGGTACTGCCGAGCCATACGCATACAAGAACATGTTCAAGGACTGGATGAAGGACGTTGCCTATCAGTACGTTCATGACGCTGGCTGGACCGCTTACGCACAGTCCTTGGCAGCAATCCCTGCCAACCTTGAAAAGTATGACTCTTGCTTAACAGCACTAGTGCCAGTCATTCAGCAGGCAATGGTTGATTACGTCGCTTCACCAGATGCAGCGAACGCAATCATCATCGATGCAGTGACGACATACAACCAGGACTGGACCTACACGGCAGGTCAAGCAGACGCAGCAGTTGCTCAGATGCAAGCTGACAAGCTTGTTGCTAACAGCCCCGATGGAACTCTCGGTTCATTTGATCTCGATCGCGTCACCAAGTTCATTGAGACAGCAACACCTGTGTACACCGCCACCGGCGCTGTACTCAAGGAAGGCCTCGCTGCAGAAGACATCGTGACCAACAAGTACATCAACAAGAGCATCACGCTCAAGTAGAGACAATAAGAGAAGGGCGGGACCGTATGGTCCCGCCCTTTTTCGTTCTCTATTTCAGAAGACAGCTACCGGGGAGTGCGTCAGAATCTCTAGCGACCAAAATCGAAAGTGCTAATTTCGCGCATGGCGCCACACAAAGAATCAACAGCAGAGGCAAACATCTGACCGCCGATCTCTGCACTTGCACCGGTTGGATCACCAATGTGCCCGTCAGCGAAGAAATCATTAGACAGCCAACCAAAGGCCACGCGCCCTCCGAATCGAACCTGTTCATTCTCTGCAAGCTTCTCAGGCACACGACGGACCGCAAGGCTCATGTCAACAAGGTCGGGTCGCAAGTGAAGCATCACCGACGTCTCGTCCATGCCGCCATGAACACCCATTCCCAGTTCTGATGCAGCCGACGATCCACCTTGGTCAGCAGGCATGTGAGGGTGAGCCAAAAATGTCTGGAGGCCGTACTTCAATCGAATCTCTCGGTTCATCATGGCTGTGAGAGCGCTATTGCCACCATGGCCATTGATGAAGAGAATTTTGCGAGCTGGAGTTGAAGCGACACAACGACCTATGTCGTCGAGGACCGACATCAATGTCGTGGCTGACAGCCAGAAGGTTCCGCCTGACCACGCATGTTCATTCGATTTCGTGAATGGAAGTGTTGGGAGCAGCCAGGCATTTGTTTCCTCTCCCACCTTGTTGACAGCAGCCTGGGAAACCGCATCAGCAACAACAAAATCAGTGTTCAAAGGAAGGTGCGGACCATGCTGTTCGATCGCCCCCAATGGCAACACAATGATGGAATCCTTTGTTAACGAAGTGGGAATCTGTGGGGCACGAAGATCTGCAAGATTGCGTGAAGAAGACATATCTTCAACCTATACCAGTGAGAGAATGAACCTATGACGAAGCGGACGACGACAGATTTTGATGCAGTCGTGATTGGTGCAGGACATAACGGTCTCATCACTGCTGCCTATCTCGCACGTCATGGACTTAGCACTTTGCTCATCGAAGCACGCTCAGAAGTGGGCGGCACAGCAGCATCTGAGACCTTCTCTGGATCGACAGTCAACATCTGCAATTGCGATCATCTCACTATTCGCACAACCCCCGTCGCCGAAGAACTCAACCTTGCTTCCCATGGTTTGAAATACATCAATATCGAACCGCCACAGATCAATCTTGATTGGAACACGGGTCGGCCATGGGAGATTTGGCATGACGTTGACAAGACAATCGATTCGCTTGGTCGGTCACATCCTGATTCAGTCGAGGGCTATCGGAAATTCGCTCGAGCAGCGATCCCCGTTGCCAAACTGATTCTCGACGCAGCATCACAGCCCCCCACAAGAGGATCTCTCATTTCCTCTGTCGTCAGAAAAGGCGGCCGTGGCGTCGCAACCATGCTCAAGATGAGTCGAATGTCAGCCGCCGATGTCATGCGACAGTTCTTTGACAACGAAGCCATCATCGGCCCAGCAATGGTGGAGGGTCCTGTCGTTTGGGGCCTGTCCCCTGAAACTCCCGGCACCGGCCTCGGAGCAATTGCGTTTGCACTCCGTCATGTCGCGAATGTCGGTCGGCCAGAAGGTGGAAGCGGCGCACTCCCCGAATCAATCAAACAATCCTTCCTGCAATCAGGAGGCCTTCTCCGCACTAACACGCGTGTCACAGGCATTATTTGTGATGGCAATAGCGTCAGTGCAGTTCAGACAAGCGACGGAGCCACAGTGACAGCGCGCATCGTGGTCTCGGCCTGTGATCCACAGCGAACCTTCGTTACTTGGTTGAAGAATCCACCAGCAAGAGCAGCTTCACTTGTTGAAAGATGGCGCAGTTCAACCCCAGGCGAGGGTTATGAATCAAAGATCGATGCCATCACAAGCACTCCCCCCACTTTGGCGGGAGTTTCCTCTCTGCACAGCACACCAGTGGCATCAACCATTGTCGTTAGCCCTTCACTTGCTGAGCTCCATCGAGGCGCTCAGTTAATGCGCGAAGGACGCACGATGCCACGCATGGCATTACTTGCGAATGTTCCATCAGTGGCAGACCCCACAATTTCTCCTTCCCAACAACACGTATTGAGTTTGGAAGCGTTGTACACCCCCTACTCATTCGTTGATGGATGGCAATCACACGAAGAACCTGAACGATGGTTAAAGCAATTTGCCACGCTCGCTCAGCCTGGGTTTATGGAATCAATCATTGACTGGCGTGTCCTCACTCCGGCCGACTACGAAACCAGTTTCCATTTACCGAAAGGTCACGCCACCAGTTTTGCGGGCGGTCCTTTGGCGGCATTCATAGGTTCCACACCAGAACTCACTCGATACCACACCCCCATTAAGGGTCTGTATCTCACTGGTGCAGCAACTTTCCCCGGTGCTGGCGTATGGGGAGCAAGTGGGCGAAATGCCGCACTGACCATCATCAAAGAGATGACGTAATTACGCGTCTTTCACAAGTCCGTCGCGCTTAACGACGGGATCCTTGTCGCTCCATGGGAAGTTGATCCATTGATCAGTTTTCTTCCAGACATAATCACATTGCACGACAGAGTGTGACTTTTCATAGAGGACAGCAGAACGAACTTCCTTCACACGACCACGGAAGAAATCTTCAACGATCTTGAGAGTGTGACCTGTATCAGCAACATCATCCACGATGAGTACGCGTGCGAAACGGAGTTCCACAAGGTCTGGAACCGGCGGAAGAATCATCGGAACTGGAAGGCGCTCATCGACACCGGTGTAGAACTCAACATTCATTGTGTAGAGATTCTTCACAGCGAGGGCATACCCCAACGCTCCTGCGGCCAAGAGACCGCCTCGCGCAATGGCAAGAATGATGTCTGGCTCGTATCCAGAATCTGCCACCTTTGTTGCGAGTTCACGACTCGCTCCGCCGAAGATGTCCCATGTCATGATTTCGCGTTCGCTCACGAGTTCAAACTAGTCGCCACCGTGGCTCAATTCCGATTCCGCGAGAAATTGAACGAAATATCAAGACAACAATCACCCCTCAAAATGAGGAGGTCGACCTTCCGATTTCGCCCGACGCATTTCACGTGCATCGTCAGAAAAACTGGCCATAATTTGCTGTCGGTTCTCAAGATCGATTGCGGCCTGTAATCCAGGAATCTCGAGTGCAGACCACATACCTTCTTTTGTGAGCGCCACCCCAAGAGGAGTGTTGAGTCTGATCTCCTCAGCTTTAGCCAAGGCGGCATCGAGAAGCACTTCATTAGGCACCACATCGACGAGCAGTCCTATGCGAAGTGCTTCTTCGGCATCAAAGAGTCGACCAGTCAGCATCAGCTCTTGTGCTCGTGCGGCACCGATAAGTCGTGGCAGAAGCCAGCTAGTACCGATATCGCATGCTGAGAGACCAATCCGAATGAATGCAGCATTGAATCGAGCAGTAGTTGCGGCAATCCGGATGTCAGAACCGAGAACGAGCGCAAAACCCCCACCTGCTGCCGGACCGTTCACCGCTGCGATGACCGGCTGGGGCAAGGAACGCAGTCGCGGGATGAGCGACGCAATGTGTTTTTGAATAGCGAAACCACGTTCCACCGAGCCCTTCCATTCGTACCCAGGGGCCTCTCCGTACCCTCCCAGGTCGAGACCAGCACAGAAGCCACGTCCAGCACCCGTCAGGATCACCACTCGTACTTCCCTGTCCCGGCCCACAGAATTCAAAGACTCGTGCAGTAGTTCGACCATTTCAGAGGTCATTGCATTGAGTTTGTCAGGACGATTCAGCGTGATCTGGGCGATCGCGTCCCGCGGATAAGAGATATCAACATCAGCCATGCTTCATCGTGCCACAGAGCCCGTACGGGCTTATCAGGGGGCGTAATCTGTTGGGAGCCGCACGGTACTTATGAAGACTCTTTTAAAAGCCCTCCGCATCCCATCCCTCCCGCCTTCAGATGACCCTTGGGGTCGAGCCCTGCGACGTGGTGCCATTGCGTACATCCTGTCTCGCATTGTTGTTGTTATGGGTGCCTCTATTGCAGTAGCGGCAGAAGCAGTCACGGCCCGTGTCAATGAGGAAGAGCCCAAAGGCGGCCTTTCGGCGTTGGTACAAGTTTTTGATAGCTGGGATGGACATTGGTACCTCGACGTCGTCCGAGACGGCTATCCGCACCACATCATGCCCAATGTGACCTACTTCGTGTCTGATGCACGTGCTGCGTTCTTCCCGATGTATCCGCGTCTCGTCCACTACCTCGACAACATCATTCCTGGCGGTCCCGTCACCGTTGCTCTCTTGGTCAACCTGCTCCTTGGTGGTCTCTTCATCTACCTCGTCGGCAGAATCGCACGAGACCTCTTCGACACGAAGACCGCCGAGAAGGCGATGATCATCGCTGCTCTCTTCCCCGGCAGTTTTGTTCTCAGCATGGCCTATTCCGAAGCCCTTCTTCTGTGCGTTTCCTGCCTCTGCTTTATGGCACTGCACAAGAAGGCTTGGGTGTGGGCTGGCGTCCTTGCTGCGATAGGTACTGCTAGTCGGCCCAACGGATTGGCATTAGTTCTTGCGTGCGGCGTCGCGGCTCTGCTCGCCATCAAAGATGACAGAGACTGGAAGTCTCTGGTTGCACCAATCCTTGCTCCACTCGGATTCATAAGTTTCATGCTGTTTCTCGCACACCACACCGACGAGAATTTCGCTTGGTTTCGTGTCCAGACAGAAGCGTGGAAAGAAGGAACAAGTTTCGGAGCTACTGCGGTCTCCCGAACCTTTGATTTTTTTCTGAATCCAACGAGTTCACCAACAACAGTTCTGACGGCAGCATCAATGACCGCCATGATCCTGGCTTTGTGGTGCCTCAAGAGATACCGAATACCGGCGATGTACATCGCGTTCATTGTTGGCATCCTTGTTCTGATGCTGCTGCCCGCAACGGTGACAGCTCGACCGCGGTTCCTCTACACCGCGTTCCCACTTATCTTCCCAGTGGCGCGCCAACTACGAGACGACGAAGACAAATGGTGGCCACTGGTATTGATTCTGTTCGCCACCGGACTTGTCACGGTGATGGGCATGTACGGCGTGCGCGCCGCAATTCCGTAGCGATCAGATTGGCAAGCGACGCCAGATGGCAATGGGAAGGTTCTTCAAAATGAGGAACATCCAATGCAGTGGCGCAGGAGCCCACACAATTTTCTTGTCTGAAGAAATTCCCTTTTCGACAATCTGAGCAACCACTTCAGGGTTAGTCGAGAATGGGGCCTTCTTCATTCCGGTTGTCATCTTGGTTGTGACGAAACCAGGTCGCACAACGAGAACGGATGCACCTGAGCCAGCAAGTTCATGATCAAGTGCAAGCGCAAACCCGTCGACGCCAGCCTTCGTGGCTCCGTACACCGGATTACCGCGCCGAACACGTTCGCCCGCGACAGAAGACAACACAACGATCTTGCCGTACCCCTGGGTACGCATACGAGAAGCCAACGCGTACAACAGCACCATCTCCCCCGTCATGTTCACATTGACAACATCGATGAGTGCAGATGGAGAGGCGTAATAGTCGACATTTTCGTTCAGTAAACCCTGAGCAACGACGGCAATGTCGATGTCACCAATTGAGTCTGCTACTTCTGCGACAACATGCTCCATAGATGCCGCATCGCTGGCCTCGTAGCGAACATGATGAACATCGAGTTCGGGATGGCGATCGACAAGGTCTTGACTCACACGACTGGCAGCGTCGATGTCACGGCTCACCAAGACAAGACGCGAGACGCCCGGCTTCACGATCCGGCGCAAAATTGATTGACCAATCTCGCTCGTTCCTCCGAACAAAACAATATTCTGGGCTACTCCGACACCATTCTTCATGGGTTTCTCCTTGGATCAACTAAACCGAGACGACGAGATAGATCACTGCGCCATACACCGCGAGGGTCCATTGCTTCTTGAGTGGTCATCCAATCATCGAGCCGTGGATACCCACGACGAACTGCACTTGGCGAAACATGTGAGTCTTTCGCCAAGTAATGACGACCGCCAGCATCGAGAACCATTGCATCGACAGAGGCCAGCAACTCAGCGAGCCCCTTGATCCCTGCTGCCATATCTAGGGTCAGCGTCCAGCCCTCAGTAGGAAATGACATGGGCGCCAGGTTTTGTGGCCCCATCCGCTTGAGGACTGCGAGGAAAGACGCAACTCCAGCTGCAGAGAAAGTCTCGATAACTTTTCGCAACACGTCGGTGCGGTCGAGCGGAACAATGAATTGGTACTGAATGAAACCTTGGGTTCCGTACAAACGGTTCCATTTGTTCACACCGTCAAGGGGATGAAAGAAAGCAGGGATTGATTCGATTCCAATGTGTCGTTGCGATGGAGCTTTTCGATACCACGCCTCGTTGAAGGCCTTGATGGAGAACTTGTTCAATAGTCCGTTAGGAACCCAACCAGGAGCCGACACCTTTAGTCGAGGGTCATACGCCAAAGGATCATCACCCTCGGCTTCTGCGGCGGTGGCATGATCTCCTCGTGTCAGGACTCCACGACCCATTGATGATCCAGTGGCGAGAAGATCAACCCAACACACGGAGTAGCGATAGGAATCATCTTCACCATCACCCGACATTGCTTCACAGACAGCGTCAAAGTTCCCAAGGCGCTCGGTTTCCACCCGCACTTTTGAGCTTTCAATCCGAAGCATTTGAAGCGAAGCACGAAGCACGATGCCCGTGAGTCCCATTCCACCGACAGTTGCCCAGAACCATGCTGGCTGCGACTCAGGAGAAAGCTCGACGATCTCACCCGACGACAACATCACCATCATGGAACGCACATGCACACCAAAGCTGCCATCTATGTGATGGTTCTTGCCGTGAACATCAGAGGCAATCGCACCGCCCACAGTGACAAAACGCGTTCCTGGGGTGACGGGAACAAACCAGCCGCGCGGAACACACATACGAAGAATTGAGTCAAGGCTCACACTCGCTGCGACATCAAGAATTCCCGAGATCGGATCAAGAACTGCATCGACACCGAGAGGGTCATGCTCGCTCGTCATCTCAAGGACGGTCCCACCAGCATTCTGAGCAGCAGCACCGTACGAACGGCCAAGACCTCGAGCTATCACTCCCCGGTCACCGACAGAAGACAACATTGAACGAATCTGGTTCTCGTCAGTCGTGGCGATCACATCTGCCACAGTCCAAGCTGTGCGACCCCAACCGGATAGGCGCTGCATCGTCATTATGCAATTCTAGACCGTGTTCAGCACCCGAGACAGGTGCATCTGCCGATCAGGCGATATAGACGGCAAGCCCGTAAATGACAACCCATACGAGGCCATACATCTGCAGAGAACGGTCACGCATGAATACTTCTTCAGGCGCTCCACCACCGCCATTTTCAAGAACCATGAGATAACGAAGCAAAGCAAGAACCATCGGAATGATCGAAAGGCTATGAAAAGGAAATGCTTCACCTGAATTTGTTGAGTTCTCGAATGCCCACATGCAGTACGTAACAACAGTGGCGGTACAAGAGACAACAAGAACTTGTCGAAGATAGGACACGGTGTAGGACTTCAATGATGCACGAGTCGAAGCGGCTTGATCGCCCATCTCCACCAATTCTGCGAACCGCTTACCCGCAACAATGAAGAACGACCCAAATGTCGTGCACAACACAAACCAATTGGACATTGGAGTTTCAGTTCCAGCCGCACCTGCCATCGCTCTCAAAACAAACCCAGCAGCCACAATTGCCAAATCCAAGAGAGCAACATGCTTCAATCGTGTGCTGTACGCAATGGTGAGCACTGCATATAGAGCAACAACGCCACCGGCCTCAAGACGAATAGAAGCAGCCAAGGCAGGACCACCAAGCAAGAGCAGTGTTCCAATGACCTTTGCAATCGGGAGAGGAATAGTGCCACTCGCAATGGGGCGGAACTTCTTTTTTGGATGCAGACGATCCTGTTCGACGTCTTGAATATCGTTCCAGTAGTAGGTTCCACTAGAGACGAGACAAAATGCCACAAACATGACGAGCGACTTCCACAGTGGTTCCCATTCGTTGAGAACTCCCAAGGCGCCCGGTGCAGCAAAGACAAGAACGTTCTTTGTCCATTGATTAGGACGAGCCTCTTTCAAGATGGCTTTCATCATGCTGGCACTCTGCTCACTTCAATCGATTTCACAAGGATTCCGTTATCAACTGACAACAACATTTGGTGGTCGCCAGAGGAATCGCCGTAGGCATACTTCACCGCGTCAACGAGAATATTTGCAGTACCGCACCAATCATGCAGACGCGACACTTTCTCTTCGCCACGACAGTTCTGACCGAGCAACTCCCCTGTGTACACGCCATCGACTGATTGCAGTCGGGTGCACAGAACTGCATCAACTTCGAGCAAATCACCAAGGACATCTAGGTACGGCTGCAGTGAGGCAGAAACAAGAACGACAACGTGCCCTTGCTCTTGATGCCAGCGAAGCCGCTCGGCAACATCTTCCCGCATCCAATTCTCTGCAATTTCCGAAGCAAAGAACGCAGCAATATCTGCCACTTCATCCACTGACTTACCTGTAAATGTCGCGGCGACAAACAGTGCCTTCAACCCATCACGGTCTCTCGCCAACAACAAACGAAGGACACGCCTTGGCTGTCGCATGACTGACACAGCAAGCGAAGTTGACCCAGCAACTTTCCGCATGAAGGGAACAACACAGTCTCGGACCGTCAACGTGTTATCCACGTCGAATGCAGCAACTGTCACTTCCATAGAAAATGAGGTTAGTGCTGCGGGCTCAAGGCACCGAGGATTGGCTCCATATCGGCGAAGAAGCTCGGCCAACTCTTGGAAACCACCCCCGGCTCAGAAAGCGTGACACCCGGGATTGCAAGTGAGAGAAGACTAAAGGCCATAGCCAATCGATGATCGTGATGCGTTTCAAGCAGAGCAGGTCTTCCCTGCTGAAGCGGATGAATCAACAGGCCGTCTTCCTCTACGACAATCTCAGATCCCACCTTCCGCAATTCATCAGCAAGATCGCCTAATCGATCGCTCTCCTTCTGACGAATGAAACCGACTCCGGTAATGCGACTCGGTGAATCTGCAAACAGCATCGCAACAGCCATGGCGGGAACAAGATCTGAGCAGTCAGCCATATTGACATCTATCCCGTGCAATTGCGCATTGCCACGAGACACCTCAACTGATCCAGCGACTGTACGCACCGAACAGCCCATGGCATTGAGAAGCTTCGTAACTTTTGCGTCACCTTGGAGAGATGTTGCGGAAAGACCAGGAACTTGAACAGAGCCTTCTCGAACAGCGACTGCTGCCAACGGAAACGCAGCCGATGAGTAATCCGGCTCAACAACAAATTTGCACGGTAGATATCCGCCAGGAGCGACTGATATCTCAGCTTCTTTCACAATTACTGTGGCGCCAAAGTCCTTCATTACCGCTGCGGTCATGAGAACGTAGGAACGAGACACAAGTTCACCGACAACATCAATGATGAGACCATCATCGAACATGGGTCCAATCAACATCAAGGCAGAAATGAACTGACTGGAGATATCACCACGTATAGACAATCGTCCACCGCGCACTCCCCCGGATTCAATAGAAACAGGCAAGTGTCCCGGGACCCCTAAGGGCAAAACCTCTGCACCCAGAGCAGCGAGAGCATCGTGGAGATCAGCCATTGGTCGAGAGCGCAACGGCGCACCACCATCAATCACAGATGTAGAGGAACCTAGTGCTGCGACTGCCGTGAGAAATCGGGAAGAGGTACCAGCCAATTTCGCATCAATGATTCCCGGCAGGTTCACATCTCGCGAACCAGAGATTGTTACTTCACCATCAACTGCTGTCACACGCTTCATCTGGTCAAGCACCTCAATGATCACCGCGGTGTCATCACCATCTGGCAGGCCCAGCAGTTGAGAATCTCCATCTGCCAAGAGCGCACATATCAACGCACGATTAGCAATGCTTTTCGAACCAGGCACGGTGATTGATGCATTCAGAACACCTTCAGGCGG
The DNA here is from genome assembly GCA_021298435.1 of Ilumatobacteraceae bacterium. GTDB lineage: Bacteria > Actinomycetota > Acidimicrobiia > Acidimicrobiales > Ilumatobacteraceae > UBA2093. The sequence goes on along the minus strand of JAJTFJ010000014.1, from coordinate 10,912 downwards.
CAGAAGGGAGATGCTGCTCATGTCAGTGGTTGCACTGCAGGACGGAAACCGCGTGCCAATAAGCCCCCGCGGAAAATGTCTGCATGTTCTGCTCGAATCACAGTCACCATCACACCACGATCACCCTCGACGCTATGCACGACCTCAAAGTCATAAATGTTCACGGCCAGTTCACCCGACAACGTGAATACGTCAGCAGCCCCGCCAGGACGATCAGGAATCGGGATTCGAACTTCGACGAGATCTTCGACTGCACCCGCACCAATGGGGAGGTTCATTCGGGCACGACGGGCTTGTTCTAATGATGAGAACAGAGCATCGCGATCTCCCTTTGACACGATGTCTCGCATTTCCGACAAACCACTGATCAACGAATCAAGTCCGCGAACAATTGCATCACGATTTTGCTCGCAGATATCAAGCCAAATGCCAGGGCGACCAGAGGCAATTCTTGTCATGTCTCTGAATCCACCTGCAGCCAAACGAAGAAGAGCGAGATGTTCTTCCGATCGGTTATCGACAAGCCTCATGAGGGTTGCCGCGGTGAGGTGTGGAACATGGCTGACGATGGCGACCAAGTCATCGTGATGCTGCGGGTCAAGCGCCACAACTTCAGCGCCCAGTTTTGTGATTAGTCCAGCAAGAATTGAGAAAGAGTCATCAGCCGATGAAGAAGTGGGGGTCAATACCCACACTGCCCCTTCAAACATTTCTGCGTCTGCTCCATCGAGACCGTCCAATTCAGACCCAGCCATCGGATGACCAGCGACAAAGCGAGGGTTCGATATCGCGTGAGCGACATGCGATTTCACAGAACCAACATCGGTGACGATGCCCGACGTCTGCTCCAGAGCCAGAGCAACTTGTTCAGCAACAGTGTTCACCGGAGTCGCCACAAAAGTCACTTCGGCATTAGCGAAGAGACCGACATGATGAATGATGTTTCTCTGCACAGCTGTCTCCGTACGAGATGCATCAGAGTCCGTACCGCCCACTTCATATCCGGCTCGTTGCAATGCAAGCGCGAGAGAGCCCCCAATGAGGCCAAGCCCGAGAACATTTGCTCGACCGATGAAAGGTGTGGCGCCGGAACTCACGACTCAATGGTATCCATGTCAATGTCTTCGACTGCCCCAGATAAAGCACGCACCTCGTCAAGGGTTAACTCACGCCATTCGCCCGGCGCTAAACGCGTGTCGCGCAAGGGACCGATCCGAGTACGGGCCAGTCGAATCACTGGATATCCCACTGCTTCGCACATCCGACGAACCTGCCGATTACGGCCTTCGTGGATAACAATGCGCAACACACCTACTTCAGGTTGACCAACTTGAGCTGGTGCAGTCCACCCGTCTTCTAGTTCCACGCCTTCTCTCAACTCACGCAGTGCACCATTGGAGACACCGCGAGGACCACACTCGACTTCGGCGATGTATTCCTTTTCAACTCCCCGACTGGGGTGCGTCAGGTGCTGAGTGAGTTGACCATCGTTCGTCAAAATCAGAAGCCCAGTTGTTTCAATATCGAGCCGTCCGACCGAGAACACACGCGGCTCTTCTGGAACCATCTCAATCACTGTGGGACGTCCGTGAGTATCTGCAGAGGTAGTCACGACACCCTCAGGTTTATTCATGAGGTAATAGACCAACCCCGGCACAACACCCACAGGATGACCGTCGACGCACACTTCGTCTCTTGACACATCGACACGACGACCAAGAACAGCAATCTCGCCATTCACAGTGACACGTCTGTCTGCAATCAAGTCCTCACAGATTCTGCGTGATCCGAAACCCACACGAGCCAACACCTTTTGCAAGCGCTCGCCTTCTGCTTCGGCATCTTTGGCGTTCTGAATCAAGGTCTCCCACAACGGAGGTTCAGGAACCGCGCCTCCCGGCGGGGTGTTGCGCGACACCTACTCTGCCTCTGTGCTTTCGGGTGCGTCTGATGATTCCTCATTCGATGATTCTGAATCGCCATCATCAGAGATAGCCAGTGGCTCTGCTTCGATTCGTAGAGTCTTTTCCAATGCCTCCACCAAAGATGCATCAGGAACGAATGTTGCAATCGGTGGCATATCAGCCAATGAAGCGAGTCCCAATTTCTCGAGGAACAGCTGCGTTGTCCCCCACATCACCGCTTGACCAGGGCCACTGTCTCTTGCGACAGGTGCGATATACCCACGACCGTGCAAGGTACGCATGACCGCATCGGGGTCAACACCACGAATTGATGCAATCTGCAAGCGAGAGATCGGCTGCTTGTAGGCGATGATTGCAAGAGTTTCTAATGCAGCACCCGACAAGCGCGCACGTTGCCCGTCAAGAATGAATCGCTCAACATAGGGAGCCAAATCTGGGTGGGTCTGAAAGCGCCAACCACCTGCAACTTTCGACACCTGAAAACCATGACCTGCTGCTTCATACGTCTCACCAAGGCGAACACATAACTCTTCAACAGTCGCACTAGGGAGTTCGACCAACTGTGCAATGAGATCCGTAGGAACAGGTTCATGAGCCACCATCAAAATGGCCTCAACGGCTCGCACGGCCTCTGTCGTTACTTCTACTTCCATATTCCTTATCCCTCGTACAAATCAATCTCAAGAGGACCAGAGTCACCTGGTCCGATACCTGTCCACTCAACAACAATGTCGCCAAAACGGTCGATCTGGTCGATCTCGATATAGCCCTGCTTGTACATCTCCAGCAAGGCAAGGAAACGAACGACAACTTCAAGACGCTCAACGAGTCCGGTCGTTAACGAACGGAATGAAGTACGCACCATGCGCGGCAGTTCATCCATCAATTCTTCAACAGCCTCTGCAACAGTGAAACGAATCGGTGAGACGTGGAAGAGATTCACTTCGTCACGAGGACGTGGCGTGATTGCACGAATGAAACCCATCTGAAGTTTCTCTATTGTCATGCCTTCGAGAAGATCAGGCATGACATCGGAGAAACGTTCGTCAACGCCAACGACACGGGCATACACGCGATCCGCATCATCAACGAAGACAGCGAGCACTTTTGCAACATCCTTGAAGGTTTTGGCTTCCAAGAGCCGCGCAAGCAACAAGTCGCGCTCTTCCCACAGAGCCAATTCCTCATCGAGATCCACTGTTTCCTTGCCAGGCAAGAGACGGCGGGTTTTCAGCTCAATCAAGGTTGCGGCAATCAAAAGAAACTCTGTTGCAATCTCTAGGTCAAGTTGTGTCATCTTGACGAGCTCTGCCAAATAGGCATCCACAATGGTGGAAAGACTGATCTCGTGGATATCCACCTCTTCACGCATAATCAGGTGAAGAAGGAGGTCGAAGGGCCCTTCATAGACCGGGGTTGCCACTTCGATTGCCACGGGTCAATCGTACTTGTCTGGCCTTCAAGACCGATAAACCAACCATGCCCCTGTGGGCTTCAGGCACTAGCGTTTCAGCGTGTCCCGAGTGCTTTCCTGTATCCAACCCACTGGTTCTGTCCATCTTGGCAACCATTTGGGGGCATTGGTCAATTGGGTATCAGGCCAACACGATGCAGACGTCTTCCACGGCATTGTCGACCTCCACGCACTCACGATCACAGAGCAACCAGGCATTCTGGGTCAATCAACGGTGGAACTAGCCGCGATGCTCTTTGCCGTCGGGCTTGATCCCGAAGTGGCAACAGTATTCGTGCAAAGCCACATCCATGAACACACCGAACTTGCATGGATCATGGAATGCACAGTTTCCTTCGGCGAACTCAGTCGAATGACTCAGTTCAAAGATAAGTCTGCAAAGCGTGAGGGTGATTTCATCTCCGCTGGATTGTTTACCTACCCGGCACTCCAAGCAGCAGACATCTTGTTGTACGACGCCAATGAAGTTCCCGTGGGCGAGGACCAACGTCAACACATCGAGATCACACGAGATATTGCAATTCGATTCAACCATCGCTTCGGAGACACATTTGTTCTCCCGAAGGCAGTGCATCCGAAGGCTGGTGCACGCGTAATGGATCTTCAGGACCCCACGTCAAAGATGTCGAAGTCTGCAGAAACAGAGAACGGCATTGTGTACTTGCTTGACGACAACTCTGTCATCGAGAAGAAGTTCAAGCGCGCGGTGACCGACTCCGATGGTGTTGTTGCCTACGATCGGGCGAACAAGCCCGGAGTCTCCAATCTTCTCGACATTCTCTCCGCTGCAACTGACACACCAGCAGAGCAGTTGGCGGAAAGCTACAGCCAGTACGGACCGCTGAAGAAAGACACTGGTGATGCAGTCATCGCTCTAGTTGATCCGATTCGGTCGCGGTACCACGAACTCATGAGCGACAAGGGAGAACTTGCTCGTCTCATCAAGATTGGTAATCAGCGTGCGCGCGAAGTTGCAGCACAAACGCTTGACCGTGCGCATCGCGCCATCGGTCTCATGCCACGCATCTAAGTTCAACCGCCGTAGCAGAATCCACTGACTGTCCCAACGATGGTGTAACAAGCTGGCGCAAAAATCCTTTCATCGACCAACTTGAAAGATCCGTCAACCCATCGATAGCGGTAAGCCCTGTCATCAACGTGTCCACCGAATCGCCGATAGCCAACTTCTTCCAGCACTTCTCCATTTACGACTGCACCCCACCGAAGATGTCGATTTTTCCCATTGGACGTGTAGGAAACCCACTCTGGATCGGAAGGTGTCGGAAAGAAAAGCCGTGTCCATCTGCCCTCACTCGAATCCCAGCGAAACGCAACTAGATCCATGCTGTCGGCGGCCGTATAAAAATTGGCTGCACCGCGACGGATCACAAGTTCCGGTTCATTGTCAAAGGTGATGTCCACTAAGGCAATTTCGGTTGTTGCACCTTCAACGCGCTCTGGATCTAATAACCATGGAACTGACTGAGTCTGAATTTTGTTCCATACAGAATCTTGATCAAAAAGATAGGTATCAATAGTCTCATCATTAAGGACAACAGAGATATCTCCCAGAGAAGATTTCTTCACAGAAGAAACAGCTGCAATACAGCTTCTGATTGCCCAATTGCCACAGGGCAAAAACTTTGAGCAAGTCTCCCTCCATGAGCTTTTCGCATCGTCTCCCACCGACTGGTAACACGTCATATTCGTGATCTCACGAACATCAGTCCTCCAATCCGGGTTTATCCAATGCTTCCCTTCTCTCACTGTTCGAATTGGACGCACTCGAAACTTCTCGCCATGTGATGCAAATGAGCGCCGAAAATTGGGTGAAATCACTGCAGCTGTAGTGCCATCAGGCATGGAGTTACGTGTCCACCACCAAAAACTTGAGCGTGCGGCCACCTCGCCCTCCATCTTAAGTTGGAGAGGAAGATCAGAGTCACCCGAGGCCATTTCTTCTGCAATGGTCGTGGGATAGTCCGAACCCCTGCACCGAACTTGAGATTCACATGACCTAAGAAATTCCCAACCACTTGGCAATCGCCAACCACGAACACCATTGATTTCAAGAATGCTTACTGCTTTCTGTGCTTCAGATGATTCATAAATGAAATATCCTCCCGTCTTAGAGTTTCTTTCTGGGAGATCACACGTGTGAGTATCCGCTGTGCTCTTCGCTTCTGCAACTTGAGCAGACTTTCGCAACGTTGTCTCTGAACCGACCTGACAAGAGGCCAACAAGGAGACAAGTACCAAGAGCAGTATTGGCTTCTTCATTTCTCTACTGTGCCATGAACTCTAAATGTTGTCTGCATTTCGTAAAGCGACTATCACAACGTCATCAATGGTTCCGCCAACAAGATCGATCGTGCGTTGATCACTCTTGCCCTGCAACATCTGAGCACCAAGCTTTTCATGATCGTGATACATCGTAAATCTGATCCCACGTGAACCCACCAACGTTGCGATGATTCGCATGAACCAACCAAGGCCTGAAACTGTCTTGCCAATGTCATGCAATAACGCTGCAGCCTGTTCCGTGCGTTTGGCTGGAGGATAGAAACGCATGAATCGCTCATACACCTGCAAAGAGTGACGCTGATCACGCGGTTGCATTGACCACCACAGTTCAAACTCAGGAAGCAGTAGCAATCTCTCCACACGCTCAACGTCTTCCCCCGAAAGAGGATCATTGGAGAACGAGGTCACTGCCCTCTTCACCAAGTGCCACAGCTTCTTCATCAGCCTCTCGCTCTCGGATGAGCATCGCGATACACGTTCATCAAACGTTCTTGTGAGATCTTTGTATAGATCTGCGTTGTTGAAATTGTGGCGTGGCCCAACATCTCTTGAACAATACGCAAATCCGCACCATGTTCCAGCATGTGAGTGGCACACGAGTGACGCAAGACGTGTGGCGATAACTCTTGTGCGATACCTGAAGCGACACCCGCATCTCGAACGATGTTCCAGGCCTTCTGTCGATTCAGACGACGACCTCTATTCGTGAGGAACACTGCATCGCGGTCGCCCTGCTTCGCCCAATATTCGGGTACCAGGACTTCACGCCCACCCACAGAAAGATACGTTCGCAAATGAGTCTCCGCCGTGCGACCAAATGGTACGACCCTTTCCTTTGAACCCTTCCCAAAGAGGCGAACTACTCGGGAGTTCAAATCAAGATCATCAAGGTTTAGATCGCACGCTTCAGAAATTCGTGCGCCAGTCGCATACAGGAACTCCAACAACGCTCGGTCCCTCAGGGCGAGGGAATCCTCGCCGACCACTGAAGACAGAAGAGATTCAACTTCAGGAAGCGAGAGTGGTTTCGGCACACCCGTCGGAACACGGACACCTTCAATTCGTGCTGAAGGATTATCTGTACGTACGTCCTCTGCCACAAGGTACGAATGCAACATTCGCACAGCAGCTAGGCGGCGCGCAGTACTTGCAATTGCCTCACCCTGAGCTTGCAGTGAACGAACGAACGATTCAACATCACTCTCCGTTGCTTCCCTAGCCGAAGAATCCCTCTGCTGGAGAAAATCTTCGTATTTTCGGAGATCACGCCGGTACGACGCAACTGTGTTTGATGCACGCCCTCTTTCCACGGTCAGCCACAAAAGAAAAGACTCAGCATCTTTCGAAAGCGGGTCGGGAACAGCCACGCCCCACTATCTCACTAAACGAGGGTGACGATGTGCTGCGAGAAGAATTCCATACGCGGACTTGGCATCAGTCAAACGACCATCTTCAATCATCTTCAATGCCTCGGAAAAGGGAACAAGCATTGTCAGCATTGCTTCTTCTTCAGGACCATGCGGCTGGAACTCACCAGCCGTCAAGTCTTCTGCGAGATACACAATGACGGATGAATCCGTCACTCCAGGAGACGACAGGCACTCACCCAAAAGTTCTACGGAGCGAGCGTCAAAACCTGTCTCTTCACGTAGCTCACGTACAGCCGTCACCGACGGGTCTTCACCTTCAATATCTCGCATGCCGGCGGGAATTTCGAGAACAAATGCATCGAAGCTGGCCCGATACTGCGACACGAGCACAACGTCGCCGTCACTCGTGACTGCCACGGTGGCAACAGCTCCAGGAGTACTGACATAGGTTCGTTCAAAGGTCTCCCCTTGAGGATCTTTCACTAAACGACGCAACAAACGGAACATGGCCCACGAATGGACTACTTGTGTTTCAGTCGTCACAAACCGATTCTGGATCGGCTCATTCTTCATAATGACTTACGCCGTTGGAACGGATGTTGCGTCTGCCTTGGCGAGACGCTTCTCGCGATTCACCAATGACGCTGCAATCAATTCCCGGAACAACGGGTGTGGACGATCAGGGCGGCTCTTGAATTCAGGGTGTGCCTGGGTTGCCACCCAGTACGGGTGATCAGCAATTTCAATGAACTCCACCAAACGCTTATCAGGAGAGTTACCGCTGAAAACAAAACCAGACTCTTCAAAACGCGCACGGTAGTTGTTATTAAATTCCCAACGGTGGCGATGGCGTTCAGAGACGACAGATTCGCCATATGCGTCAGCAACCTTTGTACCTGGCTCAAGGACTGCGAGGTATGCCCCCAGACGCATCGTGCCACCCATGTCGGTGACATCACGTTGATCATTCATCAGATCAATGACAGGGTTTGTCGTTGCTGGGTCAAACTCTGTGCTGTTTGCATCGGTGAGACCCAAAACATGCCGTGCATACTCAATCGTCATCACTTGCATACCCAAGCAAAGACCAAGACATGGGATCAGGTTCTCGCGCGAATAGGCAGCCGCTGCAATCTTTCCTTCAACACCGCGCTGACCAAAACCGCCAGGGATAATCATTCCGTCAAGACCATCAAGACGACCCGATGCGAGAAGACCTTCGACGTCCTCGGCTTGAATCCAATCAATCTCAACATTGGCTCCGTGGTGGAATCCTGCATGCTTCAAGCTTTCAACCACAGAGAGATATGCATCATGAAGTTCGATGTACTTACCGATCAACCCGATACGAACAGGACGAACAGCGGCGTCAACGAGAGCAACCAATGATTCCCATGAAGACAAATCAACATTTGCGTCGAGACGAAGAACATCACATGCGACGGTGTCGAGACCTTCCTCATGCAAAATCAAAGGGAGTTCGTAGATATTGCGTGCATCAGCCGCATTAATCACTGCGTTCGGCGCAACGTCACACATGTGAGAAATCTTGCGCTTCAATCCGGTGCTCAATGGCTCTTCGCTTCGACACACGATGATGTCGGGTTGAATTCCTCGAGAGCGCAACTCGGTCACGCTGTGCTGCGTGGGCTTTGTCTTCTGCTCCCCGCTTGGGCCAATAAACGGCACCAAGGTCACATGCAGATAACACACATTGTCACGCCCGGCTTCGTTGCGGAACTGACGGATGGCCTCAAGGAAGGGCAAAATCTCAATGTCGCCCACTGTTCCGCCCACTTCCGTGATGACGACATCTGTGTCCTCAGTCGCGATGCGCTTAATGCGGCGTTTGATTTCATCGGTGATGTGCGGAATGACCTGCACTGTCTTTCCGAGATAATCACCACGACGTTCTGCAGCCAAAACAGCTTGGTAAATACTGCCAGTGGTGGCATTTGAAGAACGTGTCAGATTCTCATCAATGAAGCGCTCGTAATGTCCGAGGTCAAGGTCGGTTTCGCCACCATCGTCTGTCACAAACACTTCGCCATGTTCGAAAGGATTCATCGTGCCCGGATCAATATTGATGTACGGGTCAAGTTTCTGCATTGTGACGCGAAGTCCACGCATCTTGAGCAAACGACCAAGTGACGATGCTGTCAAACCTTTTCCAAGGGAACTTGCAACGCCACCCGTCACGAAAATGTGCTTTGGCATTGCTTCTCCCGCCAGGTCTAAACCGCTAACGGGATTTCATCATAACCGATACGAGAGACCAGCCGAGAATCCCCTACCGGGATTTGCCTTTACCCTTCTTTACAACGCCAGTATCCGTACCGAGCGATGACAGAAGGTCTCGTGCATGGGCAATGGCTGACTCATCTGCCACCCCGCCCGACAGCATGCGAGCGATTTCTGCAGCCCTGTCTTCTTCCTTAACAGCAATGGCTGACCCATAGGTGCGGTTCGACTTCACTGTTTTTGACACAGAAATTTGCTGATGTGCAGATGCGCCCACCTGAGCCAAATGGGTGACCGCAAAGACTTGATGACCCTGACCAAGTTCACGCAATGCTGATGCGACTGCAACAGCCGCCGCACCACCAATGCCCGCATCAACTTCGTCAAACACCATGGTGGCCGGGTCACCTGTCAGGACCAGACGCAATGACAGCATCACTCGAGCAAGTTCGCCGCCGCTTGCAACCTTTGTAAGCGGCTGAGGTGCACTTCCTGGGTTCGCTGCCAACATAAAGACAACTGATTCACCTGCTGGGTCAGACTCTGGAGCACCGACCGACACTTGAACAGTGGCGTTCGGCATCGCCAACTGGCGTAAACGATCTTGTACAGCGGCACCGAGCGCAGGAGCAGCAGCGCGTCGTTGGTCGCCCACACGCAATTGGGCAATTCTCAGCTCTGCCAGCGCCTTCTTCTTGGCGCTCTCTAGTTCTTGGACACGTTCGGCATAGCCCGTGAGTTCATCCAAACGCTCGCGAGCTTCAAGGCCGAAAGACATGACGTCCTGCAACGAGTCGCCATACTTTCGCATCAGATCACGGAGCGCTTGGCGACGAAGACGAATGAATTCCAAACGCTCTGGGTTCTCTTCGGTTGACTCAGCCGCAGCTCGCAAGATGTGAGCAACATCTTCTACCTCAGCAAGAAGATCTTGCAGCCGCTGCGAGGTGGCAGACATTGAAGAGACATGACCGAGCACTCGAATTGCCTCACCCAGCTTTTCAAGAGCAGCCCCATCATCAGATAACAGTGCGGTTGACTTCCACAAGGATTCTTGGTGCCGAACCACATCAGCCAAGAGATCTTCCTCTTGAGAGAGTTCACTGTCTTCATTCGGGCTGGTAATTGCAACAGATTCGATCTCGTCACATTGAAATGCAAGAAGATCTAGTTCTCGAGCCCGAGACTTCTCATCTCCGCCGAGAGCAGCCAACATCGCATCAATCTGAGTGACCGATTCGCGAGCTTCACGGAGTGCGCTCAGATCAATAGATGCGAATGAGTCGAGTGATTGGCGCTGCACAGCAGCAGTCAGGAGACGCTGGTGAGCGTGTTGACCGTGAATGTCCACCAACTCATCGCCATATTCGGCGAGAGACGTCACTGTGGCCATACGACCATTGATGTACGCACGACTGCGACCCTCACGATGGATGGTGCGGCCGAGAATTATCTCTTCTTCTTCACCATCAGCACCCACACGCACGAAGCGTGCCTCAACATGGGCTTCGTCGGCACCATCTCGAATGACCGATGTTTCTGCGCGACGTCCACACACCAAGTTGATCGCCTCGACAAGCATTGTTTTGCCGGCACCG
>JAJTFJ010000003.1 GCA_021298435.1 Ilumatobacteraceae bacterium | reverse complement strand
AGCAAAGTTGAAGATGTAACGGCTGCGAACATGTGCAGTCCCCCTTGGGTGCTCGAGTGAGATAATCGACGGGATGTGTACGCGACGACTCACTACTTGGGCAACCGTTGTCGCACTGACCCTCGGACTCACGGCATGCGGGGGTGCATCACGGACCGGCACCAGTTTTTGTCGCCAGTTAGCGCAGGAACTTCCTGCCATTGCCCAACGGATGCAGACATCAAAAGAGGTCAACGCCATGGTCGACAGATATGAACGCCTTCTTGAACGATCTCCACTCACGATCGAAAAGGACATGGCAGTCATCACTGATCTTTTGCAGCAAGCAGCCAAATTGAATACGAACAATCCAGAAGAGGTGCAAGCGTTAGCCGATGCGACCTACGCGGCGAATCAATCTGCCCTACAAGTACGCGACTGGGTGAAGAGCACGTGCGCAGTGGACATCAGTTCCGGGCTCAACATTGAGCCACCACGAGTGGCAACAACAACGATTCCGACAACGACGGCACCGGCCACAACAGTTCCTGCTGCGCCAGTTCCCGTGGCAACAACTGTTGCCCCGTAAATCGAGTTAGCGAATTTCTCCGCGCTTGACGATGACCTTGTCAACCAAGCCATAGTCCTTTGCCTCTTCGGCAGTGAACCAACGGTCACGCTCGCTGTCGGCCTGAATATCGGCAATGTCACGACCTGCGTGGAAAGCGATGAGTTCTGCCATCTTGCGCTTTGTCAAACGAAGCTGTTCGGCCTGAATAGCGATGTCTGATGCTTGACCACGCAAACCTGCAAGAGGTTGATGCATCATGATGCGTGCGTTCGGAAGCGTGTAGCGCTTGCCTGCTGCACCCGCGGTGAGAAGGAACTGGCCCATCGAAGCTGCGAGCCCCATGCACACTGTTGCGACATCGCAACTCACGAACTGCATGGTGTCGTAGATCGCCATTCCAGCGGTCACTGAACCACCAGGGCTGTTGATGTACAACCAGATGTCAGCGTTCGGATCTTCGCCTTCGAGGAACAACAACTGTGCGCACAAGCTGTTCGCAATGTCGTCGTTGACATCGGTGCCCAACATGATGACGCGGTTCTTAAGAAGACGGTTGAAGATGTTTGCGCCGGAATCGCCAGCGCCTTCAAGCGCGACGGGGCTGACAGGAAAACCTGGGGTGCTCATATACGGGAAAGGCTACCTGCTCAGGCAGAATGAAGCCGTGCCTCACTCCGATGACTTTTCCCCAAGCGCCACCGAACTTCTGCTGAATAATGCGACTTTTGTCTCTCAGTTCGGTGATGTAGGGCTAGCTCTTGCCCCACTGCTTCACCTCGCAATCGTGGCCTGCATGGACAGCCGTATGGACATCTTCCAGATGCTCGGCCTCCGCCACGGCGATGCACACATCATTCGTAATGCTGGTGGAGTTGTGACAGATGACGTTGTGCGATCACTTGTTGTGTCACAGCGCCTTTTGAATACACAGGAAATCATTCTGATTCATCACACCGATTGCGGGCTACAGAAAATTTCCGAAGAAGGTTTTAAGGACGAGATTGAACAGGATTGCGGCACGAGACCGCATTGGATTGTCGAAGCCTTCAGTAACCCGTTTGATGCTGTGCGCGAATCAATGAAGCGTCTTCAGAACAATCCCTTTGTGATCTACAAAAAGAACATTCGCGGATTTGTGTATGACGTCGAAACTGGGAAACTTCTAGAAGTTTGATGATAGAAGTCGTTCAAGACTGCCTAACGAAGAACCCCACTGAACACCACAACGATTCGTTCATCGTCTGCGATTGAGTCGCGCATCTGCAACACCCCCGCAAGACCTGCAGAACCTGTCGGGCTCACGCTGATGTCGGTGAAACGAGACGCCATTTCATGAGCGCGTATCACTGCCTCTTCATCGGCCACAACAGGAAAGCCGCCTGTGTCTGACATTCCATTGAGAATGCCGATCCAGTCGTAGGTCTCATCGTCGAGAATTCCGTCGGCCAGTGAATACGGTTCCTCTTCCCAGGCCCACATGCACTCCGACCAGCGGCTACCCGCGTCACGAGTGCCGCCGTTGTTCTTCGCGTGCTCCCATGCACGAGACAACGGAGCACAACCTTCCGCTTGCACGGCATGCAACGTGGGGTGTGTACCCACGTTGCGCATGCTGGCTGCAATCGACGACGCAAAGGCTCCACCGCCGACCTGAACAAAGATGCGATCGACCCGATGACCGATTTCTTTCAGCATCTCCCACCCGATGGTGCGACCGCCATCAAGGCACCATGCGTTCTCTGTTCCCTGCACACCGAACGGAATCGCACCAGCAGCAACTTCTTCACGGAACCGCAGGACACATGGATCGCCTGGTGGGTCCGTCTCGAGTCGTGGGCACACGCGAATATCAGCATGAAGAGATTCCAGTTTCTCGATGACCGAAGGAGCAGAAGCCACAGGGACATGCACAGCAATCGGCCATTGCACAGCCGCAGCCAATGTGCTTGCGGCAATTGCCGCATTTCCACACGAAGCGATCGCCAACATCGGACGTTCGCTGGGTGTCTTCCACGGCGCAACACCTGCACGCTCTGTCATCACCAGGTACACCAACTCTGTGAAGAGGTGGCGTGCCTTATGAGAGCCCGCAACGTTGTGCGTCTCATCTTTGATCCAGATTCCGCCGTCGGGAGTGAAGCCCAACTCATCCGATAACGCATCAGCACGCTTCATCGGCGTCCGAACGAAACCTGTTCCATCAACCGCCCTCACCGCATCATCAAGTTCTTGAATGATTGAAATGCGTGTGGCTGTCTCTAGCCCTAGTGCCGCGCCATACGCATCAACTGCGAGATACTCCCGGTACGCCAGAAATGGATTCTCATCATCTGTGGGACGAAAGACATCAATTTCACTATCGAAATCCAAAACGTGATGGCGGTCGGCATCCGTTGCATTCGGGCACTTCCACGACAACGGTGCAGCGATATCAAGATGAGACCCGCACACTGAACATGTCAGTCCTGTGACGGTCCCGCTCATGAAGACCTACTGAGAGATTTTTGCGACGCGAGCATTGAACTCAGTGATGAGTTCGTCCCACACCGGCGTGTACGCACGCACAGAGCGCCAGAACGATTGCGAACGGCGTGCTTCAAACACTTCAAATGGGGTGCCCTGCTGCTCCACCCAGGTGTAGTAACCCAAGTTAAAGATGCGGTTCTTATCGAGCGCTGTGCAATCCATGGTTCCGTCAGTGCCGACATGACCAAGGTGTTCGCTGAACACTTCAGCTGCATCAATCTTAGTGAAGTTGTTCTTAAAGCGCTGAGCCAAAGTCTTGACTCGCTCACTGGGGTACAAGGCACTTCCGTCTGTTGCGATCGTGACAATTGCGTCGTTAGCCCCGTATCCCAACAACTTGGCGGTCTTGATTGCGGCAATGACATTGCAGATAGCGGAGAAACCAAAATGTGTCAGTGCCTCAAGAAGATCAGCACTGATGCCATGACGCTGTGACAAGTACTGCTGGCCAACAGGAGTGTTGAACAACACATCGAGTTCGTCAGTTGCGCGATCTGTTACACCGACAACGACATCTGTATTCATCACGTTGTGAATGAGTGGAATGTGCTTGTCGCCGATTCCTTGAATGTTGTGCTCGCCGAAACCGTTCTCCAACATCGTGGGGCACTCGAGAGCTTCAACAGCAACAATCTTTGTGCCGTAGATGTCCTTCAAGCGGTCACCTGCTGCGATTGTTCCGGCAGAACCAGTCGCCGATGTGAACGCCGCAAGGCGGATGTCGGAATACCCGTTTGCCTTCACGTGTTCGAACGCATGCGCAAGGGCGCGACCCGTGACTTCATAGTGACCAGCATGGTTACCAAACTCACAGAACTGGTTCAGAATGAAGTTGCCTGGGTCTTTGGCCATCTCGTTGCATGCGTCATAGATCTCTTTGACATTGCTCTCGGTACCGGCGGTACGCACGATGTCGGACGGATCGCTTACCCACTTGTCGAGCCAGTCGAAGCGTTCTTGTGACATACCCGCTGGGAGAACAGCAACGCCGCGAGAGCCCATGAGTGTGCTGATGGCAATGCCGCCACGTGCGTAGTTGCCCGTTGATGGCCACACTGCGCGATGACGAGTGGGATCAAACTGGCCAGTGATCACGCGAGGCACGAAACATGAGTACGCAGCAAGAACCTTGTGCGCAGTAATCATCGGAAAGCGATCACCAAAGACCACGATGATGGGTGATTCGATACCTGTGATTGACGAAGGCAAGACCACATGGTCGGGAACTACCAATGCACGCGGAACAAGTTGCGAGGCTCGGCAGCGTTCTTGTCAACACCAGCAGTGCGGCTCGCGGGAATGCGGTGCGGTTCAGCAAGCTCACCGAAAGTGGGCAGGACGATCTTCTGTTCAGCGAAGCGACGCACACTGTTTTCGAGTGACTTCGCATCGACAATTTTGTCGGCAAGCCCCAACTGCTCCTGGAGGGCAGTTGCGTCGAGAGTGGATTCGAGGGCAGAAGTTGCTGTCACCCCAATAGTTTGCCACCCCAAGCACCCCGTGCCCGACTGTGACAGGTACCCTCAAGGAGTCGCCGGTGTAGCCCAATTGGCAGAGGCAGCAGGTTTAGGTCCTGCGTGTTGGGGGTTCGAGTCCCTTCACCGGCACTGTGCATATTTATGATTTGCCCACTCCAGCAGTGGTGATTGACATCACTGCTCTGCGTAAGAACATCGCCTCGATGGCCGATGTACATCCAGGTCGTCGTCTTCGACCACATGTGAAGGCCCACAAATCCTCGGGCATTGCTGCCGAACAAGAAGCCGCTGGCCACTCGTCGTTCACGTGCGCTACCCCACGAGAGATCCTCGGTCTGATCGATGCGCACGTCGGGAATGACTTTCTTCTTGCCAATGAAGTCTTAGACCCCCACCGCTTGTCGGCACTTGCTGAGGCTCAAGATGAAGCACTCATCACCGTTGCCATTGACTCACCCGAGACTCTTGCAGCTGCTCATCGCGCTGGAATTCGCAGCGTCATTATTGATGTCAATGTTGGACTACCGCGATGTGGCATTGCACCCGATAAAGCCGGAGCGCTAGCCGATGCTGCACGCGCGAACGGAATGGATGTGCGCGGAGTCATGGGATACGAAGGCCATCTCATGATGGTGACCGACCGTGATGAAAAGAAGTCTCGCGTGCACGATGCGATGACGCTCCTTGCTCAAGCGCATCAAGCTGTTGGTGGCGACATTGTGTCAGCCGGCGGAACAGGCACCTACGACATGTTCGCTGGCACCACTGTGAACGAAGTGCAAGCGGGAAGCTATGCACTCATGGACACTCAGTACGCAGAGCTTGGTCATCCTTTTGTGCAAGCAATGTGGGTGGTCGGAACTGTTGTGTCGAAGAACGACAAATGGTCTGTCATCGATGTGGGGCTGAAATCACTCGGCATGGACCATGGCAACCCCACGATCAAAGATCATTCGGTGTGGTTTTGTTCCGACGAACACACCACGTTCTCACCAAGCGAGGGCACACCGCAGCCCATCATCGGCGAGCGTGTCTTCGTGACTCCATCACACATTGACCCCACCATGGCAATGCACGAAGTGGCGTATGTGGCCAATGAGTACGGCGAAGTCATCGCCCAGTGGCCTATCGACTTACGGGGTTGGTAATCCAAAAAGTCGCGAGAGCAACGCGGGAAGTTGTGCGAGAGCACGACCACGATGCGACATCGCATCTTTTTCTTCTGCAGACATCTCTGCAAAGGTGCGACCATCTCCGTCAGCAGGAACAAAGATGCTGTCGTACCCGAAACCGAAGTCGCCACGTTCAGTTTCTGAAATTGAACCAGTACATTCTCCGCTGACCAAATGCATCTCGCCTTTTGAATTCACAAGCGCAACGACGGTACGGAATCGAGCAGAACGATCAGCCACTCCATCAAGTTGTTCCAACAACAATGTGCGATTCTCCGCATCTGTTGCGTTCTCGCCGGCGAACCGCGCACTGCGCACACCTGGGGCGCCACTGAGTGCAGTGACTTCTAGTCCTGTGTCGTCAGCAATCGCCCACTCTTCAGCAGCGTTAGCAATCTCAACAGCCTTGATGATGGCGTTGCCTTCCAATGTTGGTGCGGTCTCTTCAACATCACCGACATGATCTGGTCGTGGAAGTAGTTGCACCCACTGCGGTAGTAGACGTGCGATCTCTGCCACCTTTTTCGGGTTAGCACTCGCGCACACGAGGCGCATCTCAATTACCTCTCAGGTGCACGCATCGGAGGAGCCTCTGAAAGAAGTCCTGCCTGCAAGTCGAAAATGCGACCCAAACCGGTGTCAGCCAACATCAACAACTCGTCGAGTTCGCCACGAGAGAATGCCATTCCCTCAGCTGTTCCTTGCACTTCGACAAAGCGAGGTTCGCCGCCATTAACGGGACGCAACATCACCACGTTCATGTCAACTTCTGCTGTGCTGTCTTCGACGTAAGGAAGGTCAAGCACTGGTGTGCCGCCACAGACGCCGACAGAAATCGCTGCGCAATATGAGTGCAGAGGGTTCTCCGTGATCGCACCGCTCTGCACGAGGCGTGTAACCGCATCGTGGAGTGCAAGGAATCCACCACAGATACTTGCTGTGCGAGTTCCACCGTCGGCTTGTAACACATCACAGTCAACGACAATCTGACGCTCGCCAAGTGCACGCATATCGATTGCTGCGCGAAGTGAACGACCAATGAGGCGCTGGATTTCTACCGTGCGACCACTCTGCTTGCCCTTTGCAGCTTCACGATCAACGCGCTCAGGCGATGAGCCAGGAAGCATTGAGTACTCCGCGGTGACCCAGCCTTTGCCAGAGCCCTTCATCCAACGAGGAACATCTTCATCAACAGACGCAGTGCACAAAACACGCGTGCGTCCGAACGACACCAGCACAGAGCCGGCGGACATTTCGGTGAAGTCGCGCTGAAAGGAAATGGGACGGAGCTGATCTGGCGTGCGGCCATCGGGACGAGTCATGGCTAAATGTCTAGTCGGTCACGCCACGAGACCAACGACTTGCTGTCGAAAGTTCAGGCCCAAGAAGCCGACGACCAAAGTCGGCAAACCATTCAACGTCTCCCGAGGACAGGAACGTGTGAGTCCCCTTTCGATCCGTCGATGCCGTGATTTTGCTCTCGCGAAGCATGCTTGCCAATGCAAAAGCAGTTTCATCCGCACTAGAGACCAGCACAACATCAGGACCCATCACTTCACTGATCACCCGAGACAAATACGGATAGTGCGTGCATCCGAGCAACAAAGCATCGATTCCTGCATCAACAACAGGCGCCAGAAGTCGCTCAGCCAACAGCATCACTTCATCACCTGATGTTTGACCACGCTCCACGAATTCAACGAAACCAGGACACGCGGTTGCGATCAGTTGCAACGTTGCGTCCTCCTCAGCGAGTGCACGCTGATATGCACCTGACGAAATTGTTCCCACAGTGCCAATGACACCCACGCGTCGCACCTTCGAAGCAATCGACAATGCACGAGCACCGGGCTCAACCACACTGACCACCGGAACGGGAAGCTCATTCGATAAATCATGAAACGCCGCTGCGGCCGCGGTATTGCATGCAACCACCACGGCCTTCACGTCGTGGTCCTTCACCAAACTCCACGCAATCTCGCGAGCAAACTCTCGTACTTCACTCGCGGCTCGGGGGCCATAGGGGTATCGACCTGTATCGCCGACGTACACAAGGTCTTCCGATGGCAGCACATCAATCACGGCACGCGCAACAGTGAGGCCGCCAAAACCGGAATCAAACATTCCAATCGGGCGGTTGTCGATGCCGGGCATTCCGCAAGGCTAGGCGTAGTGTCGTGTCCCATGCTGGCTGCCACCCTTCTCGCCCTTGCTGCGGCAGTACTTCATGCCTCATGGAACCTCTGGGTGAAGCAAAGTGGGGACCGCTGGATCGCCTTGTGGGGACAGATGACCGCAGGCGGATTTATCTGCGCCATCATCTTGCTCTTCACCGGCTGGCCAGCGAATCTCGCGTGGTGGACCGTCGTAGCAAGCGCCCTCATTCACGTGGTGTACATCTTCACACTGGCGCGTGCGTACAACATCGGAGATTTCTCTGTCACGTATCCAATTGCACGTGGCGCAGGTGCACTGCTTGCTGCAATTGGCGGAGTTCTCTTTCTCTCCGATCAGCTCAGCGCACTCACGTTCCTCGGCATCATGATTTCTGTTGGTGGCATTTTGTTACTCGCCGGTCGCGCCGACAACAAACATGTTCGTGCGGCCCTACTGGTGTCGATCTGCATCGGCGCGTACTCGGTGATTGATGGCCACGGCTCTCGCCTTACGGGTGGAAACCTCTACCCACTTGTTCTTTTCATTGCCACAGGCATCACCGTTTCTGCATTTGGTGTCGCCACTGGCAGGTCACGTGATATGGCTCGTGCGATGCGTTCAACATGGCATCGGTTTTCACTCGCAGGCGCAGCGTCAGTGCTCACATATTGGATGGTGCTCATCGCGATGCAGAAAGCACCGATTGGTTATGTCACCGCGCTGCGCGAATCAAGCGTGGTCATTGTTGCCCTTGTTGGCACGAAGTACTTGGGTGAATCAGACGCAAAAAGACGAGTGATTGCAGCAGGAATCGTTGTGGCAGGACTCGTTGTTCTGATTGCTGGTCGCTAAAGGCGACAGCACAACAATTTAGAAGTAGATGATCTTCTCTGCATTTGCTTCGGCCTGATCAAGATCATCGGTGTACGCACCAGTGGAGAGATACTTCCAACCACCATCACACACGATGAAGACAATGACGCCTTCTTCGATCTCGCTCGCAACTTTCACTGCACCAGCAAGTGATGCACCAGAAGAGATACCGGCGAAGATGCCGCACTCAGCAACAATGCGACGTGTCCACTCAATGGATTCACGTGGGCGCACCACACGCTTGCGATCAAGAAGATCACGGCCGTGCCAGTTCTCAAACACAGGTGGGATATAGCCATCATCGAGATTGCGAAGACCTTCGACACGCTCACCAAGAGGAGGCTCTACAGCAACAAGCTTGATGTCAGGGTTTTGTTCCTTGAGGTACTTGCCAACGCCCATGAGGGTTCCGCTGGTGCCAAGACCTGCAACGAAGTGCGTGATCTCTGGGCAGTCGCGATAAATCTCTGGGCCAGTTGTCTCGTAGTGCGCACGAGGGTTCGCATCATTTCCGTACTGATACAAGAAACACCACTCAGGATGCTGCGCTGCAAGTTCTTGCGCACGGCGAACGGCACCGTTGCTGCCCTCTTCACCTGGCGTGAGAATGATCTCTGCGCCGAACACTTCCAACATCTGTCGACGCTCGATGCTCACGGACGTCGGCATGAGAATCGTGATGGGGTAACCCTTCATGCGAGCAATTGCGGCCAAGGCGATACCGGTGTTACCCGATGATGGCTCCACAATGCGCTGACCCGGAAGCAAGCGGCCAGTGCGCTCAGCATCTTCGATCATGGACTTTGCGATGCGATCTTTCACTGAGCCAAATGGGTTCTGGCTTTCAAGTTTTGCGATCAAGCGAACATTGGGGTTGGGCGACAAGATAGAGACGTCCACCAGAGGTGTGTTGCCAATGAGTTCCAGAGAATTCTGCAGTACAAACACAGATCCTCCATTCCTTCTCACATCTGCAATCGACATGTGTCTCCTTTGCACCCCTCGGAAAAGGGCCCAGTAATGGAACCCCAGACTGCCGAGCGCTATTCCCGATAAATCCAGTCGGAATTGTAACCCTTATCGGGCGATTATTGACTCCTCAAGGACGTCCTCGCCCAGGATGCGGAAGGATCGGGGTGCTGGCTCCCCTGTTTTCAGGCTCACGATGATGTAGTGCCAGCCCGGATCAGGCGCCTGGGCGATGTCCGTACTGCTGGGGTAGGCCTCTGTATGGGTATGGCTATGGGCGCATCCGATGATCTCAAGCCCCTCGGCTTCAGCGGCCAACTCGGCCCGCAAATGCTCTTTCGGGTCAATCGTGTACACCATGGCGCTGTGGGCGATATTCGTGCAGGGAACGAATCGGACCACTTCAGAATTCGCAGGATTACCCACCAACAAGCCGCACATCTCTTCTGGGTAACAGGCAATGCTGTGCGCAGCCATTGCTTCACGCGCCTCGGCGGGAACAGAAATCGTTTGCTGGTGTGACTCAGACATCGTCACGCAGGCTAGCGGTACGCTCAAATCTCCCTATGCCAAAGTCCCCCAACACCATCCTGGCGAGTAATCGCAAGGCTCGACACGATTACGAGATACTCGACGTGTTTGAGGCAGGCATTGTGTTGGTGGGCAGCGAGGTCAAGAGCCTGCGCGCCGGTCAGGTGCAGCTGGTGGATGCTTACGCTCGCATCTTGGATAACGAAATGTGGCTAGACGGTGTTCACATCTCGCCATATTCATTTGCCGTGGGCGTGGGTGCTCACGACCCTGATCGTCCTCGCAAACTGCTGCTTCATCGTGACGAGATCAATCGACTCCATGATCGCATCGCACGCGAGCGCTTGTCCTTGGTGCCATTGGCGTTCAAGTTGGTCGATGGACGCGTCAAAGTGGAACTTGCCCTTGGTCGTGGACGCAAGAAGGGCGACAAGCGCAACGCCATTGCCGAGCGCGATGTGCAACGCGAGATGCAACGCAGTTTGGGCCGTCAGCGCAAGGGCATGGACTAGTGACAGGTTTCGACAGCAGTTTCGTTGTTTGCACGTGCAACCCGAATTGCTCAGATTCGTTAAACGGGGCAAAAAACAGAATTGCCAACGAGCAGTTCGCTCTCGCCGCCTAATTCTTAGGTTGTAGAGAGACATCGTGACCAGCAATGGCGCACGGGGCCAGTTCACCGCAGCCCGGCAACAGAAGCGGTGGATGACGGCAGGACAGAACGCTGACGATGAGAAAGACCATTGCCATGTTGGAAAGACAGCACGCGGCCTAAGAAATTAGGCAATCGACCCGTCGATGATGTTGCGTCAGCATTAACACGGGAATGGTTGTAGCACTGGTAAATAGCGCCTGATGGACGGGGGTTCGATTCCCCCCAGCTCCACCATTTTTTCATTCTTCGATTGACCGCATTTTGCGGCTGATCGATGAGCGGAACGTTTATTTCGAATCTGACTTCTTCTTGAAGAGCAGGCCAATCGCAAGAATTGCCGCCGTCACAGACGCCAAGAGAATCGCCATCTTTGCGTTCGTCTGGTCGACTTCGTTTGGCAATGCAAGTTCTGTGATGAACAACGCAACTGTGAAGCCGATTCCTGCTGCGGTTCCGACACCGACAATCTGAAGTGGACGAGCACCTTCGGGTGCATCTGCAATCCCACTCTTGATCGCTAACCGTGTAGCAACAAAGATTCCGAGCGGCTTACCAACGAGCAAACCAAAGAAGATTCCCCACGTCACCGATGAACCGAATGCATCACGAAGACCATCAATCGACACCTCAATGCCACTGTTCGCCAACGCAAAGACCGGAACAATGAAGAAACTGCTCCATGGATGCAGAACATGCTGCAACCATTCCACTGTCGAGACAGAACTTCGTGCAGCGTGAGTCGCCATCCGAGCAGCATCAATGTCGGACACTTCGAACCCATCATCGACATCTACAAGTTGTGTCTGCACACGTGGTGATGCCGGAGCAAGAAGACCCATCATCACCCCAGCAATCGTGGGATGAATTCCGCCTTCATGCATGGCAAACCACACAAACACACCGACCACGACATAGACCGCAATGGTTTGCACACCTGAACGACGCACAAGTACTGCCAGCACAACACCGATGAATGCCGCAGTGATCCATCCGAAGGCAACACCAGAGGAATAGACAACAGCGATGATGATGATTGCTCCGATGTCATCGACAATCGCAAGACCCAAGAGGAACGCACGCAATGATGACGGCACTCTCCCCTTCGCAACTGACAACACTCCGACAGCAAGAGCAATGTCTGTTGCTACAGGAATCGCCCAACCACGAGGGGCAGTTGAACCAGCAATTGCCAGATACACAAGCGCTGGAATCGCCATGCCGCCAATGGCAGCAATACCGGGAAGAAGCGCAGCGCGACGGTTAGACAGATGACCGTGAGTTACCTCACGCTTGATCTCAAGACCAACAACAAAAAAGAAGATGGTCATCAATCCGTCATTGACCCAATGTCGCAAGTCAAGGTCGAGGGAATGTCCGGCGAAACTGATCGAAGCTTTCGTTGCCCACAAACTTTCATACGACGCGGACCACGGAGAGTTGGCCCAGATCAAAGCCACTACGGCAGCGATTGCAAGCAACACTGCACCTGAGGATTCTCTGTGAAGAAAATCTCGCAAAGGCGAAAGACGACGAACAGAAGAGTGAGATGACTTCTGTGGGGGGTTGTTCATTGGTGGCTCCTACAACTGCCGACCAGACTTCCCGACTCACCAAATTTTCAAAGCAAGAGTGTATGTAATGGTGCAGGGCCTCTTGATTCCCTGCGAAAAGCGATTAGGACTTGCGGATAACGCCGTCTCGGACGGCTGCGGCTGCCACTGCAGGGGCAACCTTTTCCACGATGGTCTTATCGAACACCGACGGAACAACGAAATCAGGCGACAAATCTGCATCGCTCACTGATTCTGCAATCGCGACAGCTGCTGCCAACTTCATGCCTTCAGTGATGTCATATGCATTTGCGTCAAGCGCACCACGGAAAATTCCGGGGAACGCCAGAACGTTGTTGATCTGGTTTGGATAGTCAGAACGACCAGTTGCCATAACAGCAGCCAAGCCATCAACTTCTTCGGGACGAATTTCTGGGTTCGGGTTGGCCATTGCGAACACCAAGGGGTTCTTTGCCATCGAACGAACATCTGCAGCCGTGATGAGGTCTGGACCACTCACGCCAATGAAGACGTCGGAACCCTTCATCACATCAGAGATGGTTCCCATCTTGCGACTGGGGTTCGTGTTCTGAGCAAACCACTCTTTTGCAGAGTTGAGCTCGCCACGACCGGTGTAGATCGCGCCTGCACGGTCACAACCAACAACTTCGCCAACGCCTGCGTTGAGAAGAATCTTGCCGATGGCAACACCTGCTGCGCCGACGCCTGCAATAACGACGGAAAGATCTTCCATCTTCTTGCCTGTGATCTTCAAGGAATTCCACAATGCAGCAAGGGTCACCACTGCAGTGCCGTGCTGGTCGTCATGGAAAACCGGAATATCAAGGCTTGCACGTAAACGCTCTTCGATTTCGAAGCACTCAGGAGCTGCGATGTCTTCAAGGTTGATGCCGCCAAATGTCGGAGCTATGCGCTGGACGAAGTCCACCACTTCATCGACCGTACGAGCATTGATACAGATAGGGAAACCGTCGACGCCGCCGAACTCTTTAAAGAGGAGTGCTTTACCTTCCATCACGGGCATGGCACCTTCAGGGCCAATGTCACCCAAACCGAGAACTGCAGTTCCGTTACTCACGATCGCCACCGTGTTTTTACGGATGGTGTACTTGTGTGAGAGAGCAGGGTCATTCTGGATGGCAGTACAAACGCGGGCGACGCCAGGCGTGTAGGCCATCGAGAGGTCGTCTTTGTCGCGCACCGGCGCGGTGGAGAACATCTGGATCTTGCCGTTCTCATGCATACGGAAAGTACGGTCCCACCAGTCCACGAGCCTGATGTTCGGCGTGTTCTTGACTGCTTCAACGACCACCAGCTGGTGAGCCTCGTCACGGCAGTGGACGACCAAAGTACGGCGAAGGACGGGTCCACGGATATCAAACCCATCAAGGGCGCCAATATTGCCCCCCGCGTCACCAATTGCAGTGCACAAATGTCCGAGAGCGCCCGGGACATTGTCCAGTTCACAGTCGAGGCCGATGGAGAAGGCTGCAGCAGGAATAGTTGCCATAAGGCACTAAGGCTACGCATCCAAATGAGGCAAAACATGACCATTTATGAAATAGCCTGCTCCTATCGAGAATCAATCTGCTCCCCTCATCAAAGAACGCACCCATTCGCTGAATACCGTCCGCGAATCGATTCCTGCGGTCTGTTACGAACGCCCAACCGGACGTGCTGTCCGTGCCCTGATTAAGGCCACGATTGTGTATGGCATCACCCTTGCCGCACTAGCCATGGCCACTTCGTGGTGGGCCATTATTCCTCTGTGGGTCGCAGGCGGTCTTGCAGTCTCTGGCCTCTTCGTCTTGGGTCACGATGCATCACACGGTGCATTGCTGTCTTCTCAGAAGATCAATCGCATCGTGGCGCAGATCACCATGGGACCAAGCGTTCATGTTGAGTCAGCGTGGGATCTCGGCCACAACCGAATTCACCATGGCTACACCACACGAGAAGGCTTCGACTTTGTCTGGCACCCCGCAACAGTTGAGCAGTACCGCACGTACAACGCGATACAACGTTTGCAGCACCGTGTGGAATGGTCATGGGTTGGTTCCGGCGTGTACTTCTTGCGCACCGTGTGGTGGGAAAAGATGTGGCGCTATAACCCAGAGGGCAAGCGTCGCGCAGCAGTTGTTCGTGACAAGATCACTTTGGGTATCGGCATCGCAATCGTTCTTGGTGTCACAGCAACAATCGGTGCACTCACGGGCGGCGCAGTCGCTGCGGTGTGGTTACCCATCAAGTTGTTCGTTGTTCCATTCATCTTGTTCGGGCAAATCATCGGATGGACCGTGTACGTGCACCACGTATCTCCTGACATCCGTTGGTGGTCGAAGAAGGAATGGTCTCAGTACAAGGGCCAGATGGAATCAACCACGATCATGAAGACACCTCGTCTCGTGAACTGGTTGTGGTTCCACAACATCTTCGTGCATGTGCCACACCATGTTGATGTCCGCATTCCTTTCCACCAGCTGCCAGCTGCAGCCAATGCAATCGAAGCGGCCTACCCCGAGACTGTGCGACGCATCCGTTTGTCGTTCCGCGAATTCCTTCGCTCGACAAAGAACTGCAAGTTGTACGACTTTGAGGCTGGCACCTGGTTGCCGTACTCCGCAGCCCAGGGTGCTCCTGCACCGGCTGCACCAGTCGCTGCGTAATCAGCAATCAACGCTCGCACCTCTAAGGTGTGAACCGTGAGCGCAGTTCCACTTTCCATTCTTGACCTCGCGTCAATCTCTGCTGGCGACAGCGTGGGGCAAAGCCTGCAGAACTGTGTCTCTCTTGCGCAACGAGCAGAAGAGTTGGGTTTCACTCGTGTCTGGTACGCAGAGCATCACAACTTTGAGTCCATTGCATCTTCTGCCACCTCAGTTCTCATTGCGCATGTAGCAGCGCATACGCACACCATTCGCCTTGGCTCTGGTGGCATCATGTTGCCGAACCACTCCCCGCTCGTCATCGCTGAACAGTTCGGCACACTTGCCTCACTGCATCCGGACCGCATCGACCTCGGACTAGGTCGCGCACCAGGAACCGACCAAGTCACCGCGCGTGCCATGCGTAGAGACCCTCGTGCGGCCGAAGATTTCGCAGATGATGTTGTGGAGTTACAGGCGTTTCTTTCCGACACATCGCGCGTTGCAGGCGTCAACGCAATGCCCGGCCGTGGAACACACGTGCCGCTCTACATCCTCGGATCTTCTCTCTACGGCGCACAGGTTGCCGCTCACTTTGGTCTCCCCTTTGCATTTGCCTCGCACTTTGCACCCACACATCTCATCGATGCGTTGCGCATCTACCGCGAACGTTTTTCTCCATCGGCTCAATTAAGCGAACCGTATGTAATGGCCAGCATGAATGTGATTGCTGCCGATACTGAGGAATCCGCACAACGCCAAAAAGAATTGCGTCGTCGTAACTTCACACGGGCTTTGTTCAGCCGTCAAGGACAGAAGCTTTCCGATGAAGAAGTCATTGAAGTTCTCAAGACTCCTCAAGGTGCTCATGTTGATCAGATGTTCACGTACGCAGCCGTTGGTACTCCTGATGTGGTCAAAGCCGGTGTCGAAGACTTTGCTGCACTAACGCAAGCTGATGAGATCATCACAGCACATCACTGCGAGAGCGGTACAGCACGCGTTCGTTCTCTTGAACTCCTAGCGCAAACAATGTCGTTGACACCGCGACAACCAGTAATGCAATGAGCGACTACGAAGAGATCAATGCCGGCGACACAATCTGGCGATTTGAAAAAGACTTCTTCACATCGAACTGGACATGCATCTGGGGCAAAGGCTGCAAAGGAATCGACGTAGTGGAAGATACGACGAAGAACTTTGGTTGCTGCTCGCTGGGGTGTGAACTCGATGGCGTTGAAGAAGCCATGAATCTTTCTGCATACGCCGCGATGATCCCGCAGCACTTATTTCAATTCTCCGCCGAAGCAAAGGCTGATGGAATCTTTGCGAACGAGAAAAACAGTGCCACCCGCATCATTGATGGTGCGTGCATTTTTCTCAATCGAAATGGTTTCTCTGGTGGAGCAGGCTGTGCATTGCACCACGGAGCACTCCACTTTGAAGAGTCCATTACTGAATGGAAGCCATCAGTGTGCTGGCAACTACCCATCAAAGTCGATTGGGAGATGCGCGACGACAATGTGGAGATTGCAACAGTGCACCGCTGGGATCGCAAGGCATGGGGCGAAGTGGGCGATGACATGGCCTGGTGCTGCACCGAAGGTCGCGACGCCTACTGCGGCGAGTCACGAGTCATCGACAGCCTCAGCGAGGAAATCGCTGGGATTGTCGGTGAACCAGTGTTTGTGGAGTTGAGAAAGCGCTTGGTGTAGTCGTTACTCGCCAATAAGTTCTTTACGAAGTTCTCGCTTCAAAAACTTTCCAGTGGCATTACGCGGAATCGGCTCGTTGCGGAACCACACCCGAGACGGAATCTTATGCTTTGCCAATGTGACCGCCAAGTGCGAGCGCAACTCTTCTTCCGTTAATGAAGAACCCGGACGCAAGACCAGCACCGCCGCAACTTCTTCACCTAGACGTTCATCGGGGACACCAAAGACAGCAGCTTCAGCGATTGCTTCGTGGTTATAGATCGCTGCTTCCACTTCGCTGCAGTACACGTTTTCGCCACCACGAATCACCATGTCCTTTGCGCGATCCACGATGTAGACGAAACCGTCTTCGTCAATGCGCGCAACATCGCCAGTGTTCAGCCAGCCATCCTTGATGGTCTCCGCATTCGCCTCTGGTCGATTCAAGTATCCCTTGATGATGATGGCGCCGCGTACACACAAGATTCCGACAGTGTTCGGATCCCGAGGCAAGTCATTGCCATCTTCGTCAACAAGCTTTCCTTCCAAGGTGGGCACCAACGGGCCACACGACTCCGGGCGCTCCAGATACAAACGCGAAGAGTTCGCAGTAATGATTCCGCATGTCTCGGTCATGCCGTATCCGGTGGACGGCTGTCCTTGCTTTAACGCACCTGCAATCTTGTGCACGAGGTCTGGCTGCAGCGCTGAGCCACCACCACCCATTCCTTGCAACGTCGATGTGTCGCGCTTCGACCAATCAGGATGCATCAACAATTCACGTCCCATTGTGGGAACACCAGAGAAGTTGGTGATGCCTTCACGCTCAATGAGTTCGAGTGCTCGACCTGCGTCCCACTTGTACATCATCACGACTTTGGCGCCCGTGAGCGTTGCCGGATGCAGGATGCAGTTGCACGCCGTGACATGGAAGAACGGAGTCGGTGCCATAAATGCAGCTGGCGTCACGGGCTTTGGTGGAGGCGCAGGCATGTCGCCCGCTTCTATCGCCTTCTGCTCTGCAAGTGCTGTCGCACCTGTCATTGCGGCGATGTTCAAGATGTTGGACACAGAACCACGATTGGTGAGCTGTGCACCTTTGGGAAACCCAGTTGTGCCAGACGTGTAGAAAATCGTTGCATCGTCTTCTGGTTCGATCTCGATGTTCGGCAATGATCCAGGATCAGTACCACTGAGTGCATCAGCCCACGACACAGCACCTGTCGGCACTGACCCCTTGTGTCGCGCCACAACCAGATGCATCGCAGGTGCATCAGTGATCTGCACCAAACGTTCAAGACGTTCTCCATCGACAATGAGAACTTTGGGCTCACTGTCCTTCAACGCGTATTCCATCTCAGATGGTGTCCACCACGCATTCATCCCAACAAGTGCCGCACCGACTGACACCGTCGCCCAATACGCCACGACCCATTCCGGATAATTGCGCATCGACACTGCGACGCGATCATGGCGCCCGACTCCTTGAGCCACGAGGTACGCCGCCAACACTCGAACCTGCTTGTGGATCTCGCCGTACGTGTACCGCTCATCTTCATAGACCAAGTAGTCCTTGTCGGCGTGAGCTGCCGACATCTCCCAGAGGAAACGCATGTGA
This sequence comes from Ilumatobacteraceae bacterium, assembly GCA_021298435.1. Taxonomy (GTDB): domain Bacteria; phylum Actinomycetota; class Acidimicrobiia; order Acidimicrobiales; family Ilumatobacteraceae; genus UBA2093. The sequence continues at coordinate 81,637 of JAJTFJ010000003.1, read as the reverse complement.
GGCGGCGCTGCTGCGAACACCTTTGTCGGCACCCCATGAATCTCAATCGTGGTGGTCGCGAAAGGAGACCCTGGGGCATCGAGTTCGCTACGGGCTTGGAGATAGTGCTGAATCACCCCCCTATCTTTACCCAAATGTGACATTTGTCGCTAGCGGGGGTTGGGCCACGGCATATCCCGCCGGAGAGGGTCAAAGACTCAGGTTCCGCACCCAATTAACGGCTCCAAATGAGGATTAGCCTCATGAAGCGATGGGATCAGATCAATCAGTAGGACCCGAGCACGCAAAGCCGCTCGCCGAGGCACATCACCAGGGGAATCCCCATGGTGACAGCCACGATAAAGAGGACCATGCTGACGCAGGACATGGTCATGGGACGCAAGTTGGCACAGCTGCACTCGCTCTCGGAGCCCTCGGAGTTGTGTACGGAGACATCGGCACCAGCCCTCTGTACGCGCTGAAGGAAGCCTTCACAGAAAAGTCCCATGTGATGACAGTCGACACCATCAATGTGTACGGCATCTGCTCACTCGCCTTCTGGTCACTCATCATCATTATTTCGATCAAGTACTTGCTCTTCGTCATGCGCGCAGACAACAACGGAGAAGGCGGCATCCTTGCTCTTACCGCTCTTGTCATGCCGCGCAAAGGTCAGAACGTCAAGAGAGGCGCCATTCTCGTCTCTCTCGGAGTCTTCGGAACTGCATTGCTCTACGGCGACGGAATCATTACTCCCGCTATCTCAGTTCTTTCAGCCGTCGAAGGCCTGAAAGAAGTTTCCACTGCATTCGAGCCATGGGTTGTCCCCATTGCCATTGTGATCCTGCTTGCACTGTTCTTGGTGCAGAGCAGAGGAACAGGAACCATGGGAAGAATCTTTGGCCCGATCATGCTCGTGTGGTTCACCACACTTGCGGTTATTGGGTTGTCCCACATTGTTGATGCGCCAGAAATCATTCGCTCGGTCAATCCGTATTACGCATTCCAATACTTCACACACGAATCAAAAAGTGCGTTCCTCTCCTTAGGTGCAATCTTCTTGGTTGTCACCGGTGGCGAAGCGCTCTATGCAGACATGGGACACTTTGGTCGACGCCCCATTGCAGTGGGTTGGTATGCGATGGTGTTGCCTGCACTGGTCTTGAACTATTGGGGTCAAGGAGCATTTCTTCTCAATAACCCCGAAGACATTGAGAGCGTCTTCTTCCGCATGGTTCCCGACCCGTTGTTGATTCCCATCGTGATCCTTGCCACGTGCGCCACGATCATCGCATCACAGGCGTTGATCTCAGGTGTGTTCTCTCTCACGGCGCAAGCGGTGCAGTTGGACTATCTGCCACGTATCAAAATTCGCCACACATCACAGTCGCACTCCGGCCAGATCTACGTCCCGCTCGTGAACTGGCTGTTGATGATTGCATGCATCGGACTCGTCATCGGATTCCAAACTGCCAGCAATCTCGCAGCCGCGTACGGAATCGCTGTCACGATGACGATGGCAATCACCACTGTCATCTTCTATCGCGTTCTCAGAGATCGTTGGAATTGGTCGTCGACCAAAGCGATGCTGCTCTGTGCGCCTCTGCTGGTGATTGAGGCCGGTTTCCTTGGTGCAAACCTTGTCAAGATTCCTCACGGCGGTTGGTTCGCACTCGCTGTCGGACTCATCCTGATGGTGCAAATGCAAACATGGCGTCGCGGACGTGCACTCGTCGCTCAACGCATTCATCGTGGAGAGCGCTCTCTCATTGAGGTCCTCGATGAGACTGAAGACGTCAAGCGTGTTTCAGGAACAGCCGTCTTCATGTTCAAAGACCTTGGCAAGGCTCCGCCTGCATTGGTCAACAACTTGCGACACAACAAGGTTCTTCACAAGACAACATTGATTGTTGCCGTTGAAACCACTGCCGCACCACGTGTTGAGATGTCTCAGCGAGCAACAGTTGTCAAGGTGGGACCTGGCGTCTGCCAAGTGCAGCTTGAATTTGGCTTTATGGACGAACCCGATGTTCCAGCAGCTCTTGCCGCTATCTCATTCCAAGGGCTCGACTTTGATCCAGATGACGCCACATATTTCATTGGTCACGAATCAATCATCGCTGGCAAGGCGCCTGGCATGAACCCTCTTGCTGAGCATCTTTTCGTGTTCTTAAATCGTGGCGCCGACAGCGCAAGTCGATTCTTTAACTTGCCGATTGATCGCGTATTCGAAGTGGGATCTCACGTCGAGATTTGATAACGACGACAGTCCTGTCACGGACGAACGTTATTGCGTTCTTACAACTTGTCGGCGGGGTACTTCTCGTATGACGCTTTGAACACACCCTGATGAAGCAGGACCGTTGCTATCAATCCGCCTGTCACCGGATCGGAGATGTACGTGCGAGTCCACCAACTCTCTACGCGGCGACTCTGCCCCACTCCCACAATCTCATGTACCAGTTCGTATTCATGGTCAACGAACAGAGGTCCATCCACCATGCGTACTTCCAAATCAATGAATAGTCCGACCGCCGGCCCACGAACTGAACCAACGCCACCAGCTTTGTGAGCCAACACACTGGCCATCTCCGTCGGAATGATCGCGCGTCCCCATGGAGAGTCGGTTGTTGAATACCACGGCGACGATTCTGTAATGACCTTTAACTTGTCATTTAACGAGAACGGATACAGAGCACCATTGTGCTCGTCTGGCCCCATCGTGACGCGGTGCGGCTCACTTCGTTGACCAACGACCAACTGATCAACGATGAAGAGCTCCCCTGGATCTTTCAACCCAGCAAGTCGTCGATCCAATTCCGTCTCACCGTGATCAGGGCCCAAGGTCAGTGTTCCCGACAACACGGAACTTCCATCGCCCTTGGTGGCGCCGATACGCGCGCTACTGACAGACGCTGTCACCGCAAACGGCTGCACCGTTTCGCCTTCAATCACCATGTTCTCAAAATGAGAACTGATGCAACCCTGCTCAAACCACTGAGCGCCCCACAAGGTGACACCAATGGGATCAAACTGACTGAAGTGTGTGGGCCCTTCGATCGGTGCTCCCGCCAGACCTAACTTGTCTGCCGTTGCCTCATCATGCACGCTTGCATGACCGTCATATTCCTGATGAGCCAACATCTGATGCGGAGAACGCACGGGGCCAGCAATTGTGAGTTCCGTAGGAAAAGCGCGAGTAGGCATACCCCATTGTTGCAGACGGTCGGAGCGAGAATTACGGTTCACAGGATGGCAATCAACGGAATGGAAGTCGTCGACTCACACGTACACCTGTTGCCTGGTCGATTAGGTGAAAAAGTTCGCGCATTCTTTGATGCCGGGATTGGCGGTCGTATGCAACTTGCCTATCCAAATGATCACGATTTTGTAGTCGATTCACTTCATCGAGAAGGTGTCGACACTTTCTGGACACTTCCTTATGCACACAAACCTGGTGTTGCGCGTGGCCTCAATCAAGCCTCAGCCGCAACTGCCCACCAATTTTCTGAAAAACCAATCCAGATCGTTCCGGGCTTAACTGTCCACCCCGGAGATGATGACGCCGTATCCATCGTGCAAGAAGGCGTGGATTCGATGGCGCTTCGTGTTCTCAAATTGCATTGCTCTGTAGGGTCGTTCACCATTGATGACCCGAAATTGAAGCCGGTGTTCTCATTTGCAAATGAGCGTCGACTTCCCGTCATTGTTCATTTGGGACACAACGTGAACGGTCGGACCGAAGCCGAAGAATTGCCCAGCATTGCGAAAGTATCTGACGACTACCCGGACTTGCCAATGATTCTTGCTCACTGCGGCCACCATTCATCTCACACTGCATTGCAATTAATGAAAGAACATCCTTCGCTATATGCAGACCTCACGCCCGTTGTCTCCGAGTTTCCCGAAGTAGACGTCGAATGCCTGGAACACATGAGTGATCGCATTCTGTTTGGCTCTGATACACCAAACACGGCGATTAGCGTGACTGATTGCCTCAACTGGCTCACAGGCATGAATCTCAGCAGCGACGCACTGAGTTCAATCGCCGGCAGAAATGCACTACGACTGACGTCTCAAGTTGCAACGTAAGAACTAATGACCTTTGGGTAAACGTTCGGCACGTAAAGCGGAACGGCGCACCTTGCCTGCGTCATCTCGAAGTGCAAAATCAACGAATTCAAACGTGCGAGGGACTTTGTAAATCACAAGTCTCTCTCCAAGAAACGCCTTCAATTGATCTTCAGAGACCTCTGCAACATCAGCTTCAATAATTGCGTGCACCGTATTGCCTTTGTCTTCATCAGGAAGACCAATAACTGCACATGACTTGACTGCAGGATGTTCTTGAATAACAGACTCGATCTCTGCGGGATAAATGTTGGCACCACCAGACAGAATCATGTCAGATGCTCGATCACCTAAGTAGAGGTACCCGTCTTCATCGAGACGTCCCATATCCCCGAGAGATTCCCATCCGCCTTCACGGGTTCGAGCAGTCGCTCCGAGGTATTTGTAGGTAGGTGTTGTACGAGGACTGCGCATCCACACTTCACCCATCTCCCCTACGGGCACTTCGTTGCCATCTTCATCAGTAATGGAAACAGTCCCCGGAATCACCTTGCCCACTGATCCGCGATGGGCCATCCACTCGGGACCTGTAATCACTGTTGCAATCTGTGCTTCAGTACCCGCATACAACTCAAAGATGCGTTCCGCACCAAGCCACTCAATCCACGCAAGCTTCAACCATTCCGGACATGGCTCTGCAAGATGCCACACCACGCGCAGCGAAGAGAGGTCGTACGACAAACGCTCTTCATCAGGAAGTCGCAGAATGCGTTTCATCATGGTGGGCACCATGTACAAGACACTGCCCTTGTATTTCTGAATCTCAGCAAGAGTTCCTGATGCATCAAAACGTGGCAACAAAGCAACCTGGAGACCGTTGAGCAACGCTTGACAACTCCAGACTGCAGGTCCGTTGTGATACAGCGGCCCTGGCATGACAAGACATCCACCCGGGTCCATCATCAGTGGCGGTGGCAATGTCTCATCGAACGCTGCAGGGTCACCTGAGACAATCAGTTTTGGACGACCAGTGCTTCCACCCGATGTTGGTGCCTTCCATGCCTGTGAGATGACGTATGGCAAGTGTGATGCATCTGCATCGGGCGCGCGAAAGCCCATCGACACACTTGTTCGTCCAGGGAAGTCACCTTCGCCTACTCCAATCAGTGCAGAAGGGTTCGCAAGTTCAAGAATCGCTTCGAGTTCTCGTTGCGGTAATCGCGATGAGATTGGTTGTGGGGTTGCACCCAAGCGCCACGCGGCGACATAGGTAATGAAGAAGTCAATGCTGTTGGGAACCGCGACAGTGACCATGTCACCTTCCCGAGTTCCGTGTTCATGCAAGTACACCGCAAGGTTGTAACCCTGTCGAATCAGTTCCGCACGAGTGATGCTGTCCGAGCCGCATGAAATCGCAATGGCATTCGGCGACTCTGCCGCAAGATCTTCGAGGCGCTGGATGAAGGAAATCATTGACTCAATGTTTAGTGCGAAAGTTGCTCATCACTAACACTGGAGCGGTTACAGAACAAGGGACACCATGGGAAGCCACGCAAACGCTGCCAATGTCCCAACACCCACCACAAATGCCACCAACTTTTCGTTAAAGCCAGAGGCGATCGCGACAACTCCAGCAGTCACCATTGGAGGAGCGGCAGATTCAAGAATCGACGTACTCCACATCACATCCCCTGTGGAAGCAAAGAACAGCGCCACAAGAAATAGCACAGCAGGAACAGCCACCATCTTGATGATCAGCCCTGTCACTGCGGGTGCAATCACAGAGCGGTCTACCCGCAACGTAAACCGCAAACCCAAAGCCCCCATGGCAACGGGTGCAACTGTGTACCCAATGTCATTCAGCACGGCCACAACGTCGGCATGAAGACCAATAATTCGCAACGGAACGACTGTCAATAATGCGAGGAATGGACCGAACCGAGACAGCCTCTGCAAAATTGCCCGTCCGCCAGTGTCACCTGTTCCAAAACGACTAGAGATGTATGAACCATAAATTGCAAGAGCAAGAAAAGTACCTAGCTGGTCATAGGCAATCGCAGCAGACAGATGGTCATCACCCAAGAGACCACCCACCATCCCGAGACCAAGAAAACTGGTGTTGCCGAGTACTGCAACCAGCAATAAGGCACCAATTGTGTCTTGCGACCACTTCCGGAATCGGCCTATGCAATAAACCGCAGCCGCACACCCCACCATGCTCCCCCAAGCAGCAAAAACAGGGATGAGTAATTCTGAACTCACCTCAACGGTGGTCATCTTCGCGATGATCACTGCCGGCAGTGCAAAGTTGATGACGTATTTTTCAGCAAAAACAATCAGCGTCGGCGGGACAGTGACTCGTGACCCAATAGCCCAGCACACGAGAAATGTCGCCACCACAATGAGAATCACCCTCCGAACTTAGTGTCCTCTCGAACCGCTCGGCAGGAATCACAGCACACCCCATGTGGGACAATGACACATGGCTTCGAAACATGACATCGCCTCTCCACTGCTCGGCACCATCTTTAAGGTCGCAGTTGCTGTCGGAGACTCCGTTCACGCGAAGCAGGAAATTCTCATTATCGAGTCAATGAAGATGGAACATCCTGTGGAAGCAGGAGTCGATGGTGTTGTTGCTTCAATTGCAGTTGCCGAAGGCGACACGATCGCTGCAGGTCAAGTGCTGGTCAGCATCACTCCTGGTGTCATTGCTGTCCACACAAAAGAAGCGACAAGTAGCCATAGCAATCACGAGCGCGATGACCTCGCGCGATACCGAGAGCGCCGCCGCCTCACCACTGACGAGGCGCGCCCCGAAGCAGTCGCGCGACGCACAGTAAAAGGACAACGGACCGCACGAGCCAACATTGCTGACCTCGTGGATGACGGAAGTTTTGTCGAGTACGGGTCTTTTGCCATTGCTGCGCAACGTCAGCGTCGAGAACTTGATGATCTCATTCGCAATACGCCAGCAGACGGACTAGTCGGTGGCATCGCCACAGTGAATGCAGCAGAGTTCGACGAAGACATTGCCCGTGTTGCTGTGGCGTCGTACGACTACACCGTGCTTGCGGGAACACAAGGATTCCTCAACCACCGAAAGAAAGACAGGCTCTTTACTGTCGCTGAACAACTTCGCACTCCCGTCGTTCTCTTTGCTGAAGGTGGCGGTGGTCGCCCCGGCGATACCGATGCAGCCGGTGTTGCTGGTCTCGATGGCCCTGCCTTTGCTCTCTTTGCTCGCCTCTCGGGTCTTGTTCCACTTGTTGGCATCACATCTGGGTATTGCTTTGCAGGCAACGCTGCCTTGCTTGGCTGCTGTGATGTCATCATCGCCACAGAAAACTCGAACATTGGCATGGCCGGGCCAGCGATGATTGAAGGTGGCGGACTTGGTGTCGTCAAGCCCACCGACATTGGTCCTATCGGCGTGCAGACCGCAAACGGCGTCATTGATGTTCGTGTTGCCGATGAAGCCGAGGCCGTGACTGTTGCAAAGAAGTACCTCGGGTTCTTCCAAGGTGCAACCAAGAACTGGAAGCGACATGACGATGCAATGCTTCGTGATCTCATCCCTGAACAACGCACTCGCGTGTACGACGTACGCACTGTCATCAATGCACTCGCCGACATCGACTCATCTCTTGAATTGCGGCCCACCTTTGGCGTCGGAATCCTCACCACTCTTCTGCGCATCGAAGGTAAGCCAATCGGTGTCATTGCGAACAACCCGGCTCACCTTGGTGGTGCTATTGACGCCGATGCCTCCGACAAAGCATCACGTTTTATTCAGTTGTGCGATGCCTATGACATCCCCATCGTCAGCTTGTGTGACACGCCAGGCTTTATGGTCGGCCCAGACGCCGAACACACTGCTCAAGTGCGTCACTTTGGACGCCTGTTTGTCACTGCAGCGAGCATCACGGTGCCACTGGTGACAATTGTGTTGCGCAAGGGCTACGGCCTTGGCGCAATGGCAATGGCAGGCGGTGGTTTTCATTCCAACGCAATGACAGTGTCGTGGCCCACTGGTGAATTCGGAGGCATGGGCCTTGAAGGGGCCGTCCGACTCGGGTTTAGCAAAGAACTTGCTGCGATTGATAACGAACAGGAACGCAACGAACTAGAAGCCAAACTGATTGCGCGCGCATATGAACATGGCAGCGCTCTCAATATGGCGAGCCACGTTGAAATTGACGATGTCATTGACCCTGCGGAAACTCGCCAGCGCATTCTCAGCGTCATCGGTTCTACGCGTTCATGGCGTGCACGCGATGGCAAGAAGCGCCCCATGGTCGATGCCTGGTAAATCTCGTCACCAACGACGAGATCAGAATCTAGAAGGCAGCAAGACCTTCACGTAGTTGCTGTGCGAATTCTTCATCAATGATGGTGTCGCTATCGGCAGCAAACTTTTCATGAATAGCCGCTGCGCCGACTTGAGCGACAACCTTGCCTCCCAATGCCTGCAAGAGTCCACTTGTTGCAGGAAGAACATTCTTTCCACCGCCGGGCCCAGGAGTCGTCGCAATCACCATTGATGTCTTGCCAATGATGGGTCCAGCCATAAACGGGCGAGATGCCCAGTCAATGAGATTCTTTGTGGCACCGGAATACGAACCGCTGTACTCAGGACCAGCAATGATGACGCCGTCGGCTTCTGCGATTGCAGCACGAAGCGCGGCAACAATCTCTGGAACGGTTTCACCATCGAGGTCCTGGTTGTACATCGGCAGGTCTGAGATGTCGAACAAAGCAATCTGCGTTCCTGCTGGAGCCAAAGCTGGCAACGCACGAAGAACGCGAGTATTGAAAGAGTCCTTACGGAGAGAACCAGAGAAAGCAAGAAGAGTTGTCATTGCCGCTGAACGATACGGAGTCCGTTCTCTGTATCCCACATGGTGATGACAAGTTGTTCATCTGCCACTTCCACAATGTGAGCCTTCTGAATATCAATCTGAAAGAACTCACCATCACTCGGATTCTCTGGTCTCCACGCACGTGCGGATTCTGCAGGGAGTTCCAATGCCAAGCCAGAAATTCGGGCGTCTCCTCCGTCAAGTTCTTCGGACAACGTGGCCGAATGAAGAGATATCCGTGGATCTCTCTTGATGTCATGCGATTTCAATGCCGACGGCATTGAACCAAACCACACCACTCCTTTGTTAAAGAACACATTGATTCCACTGAGGCGTGGAGCCCCCGACGAATCAAGCGTGCCGAGAACGTGATGGGGATGACCCTCGAAACGGCTGCGGATCTTGGCAGCTACAGCAGGTGCTTCTGACTCAAAAACCGACCACTTCGCCATAGTTGCAAGGATAGGACACCCCACATGAAACAATGACGGGGTGAGCATTTCTCCCATTTTTGATCCCACAGCTTGGCGTGAAGTCCCTGGCTTCGCCTTCACCGACATCACCTATCACCGCGCTGTCGACCAAGGCACTGTTCGCATCGCCTTCAACCGACCCGAGGTGCGCAATGCATTTCGTCCTCACACAGTTGATGAGCTGTACACCGCGCTCGACCATGCACGAATGACTACGGATGTTGGTTGCGTTCTTCTCACAGGTAACGGACCATCACCGAAAGATGGTGGCTGGGCATTCTGCAGTGGTGGCGATCAGCGCATTCGCGGCAAGGACGGATACAAATACGCTGAGGGCGAAACAGAAGACACTGTTGATCGTGGTCGTTCAGGTCGCTTGCACATTCTTGAAGTGCAACGCCTCATTCGTTTCATGCCGAAAGTTGTGATCAGCGTGGTTCCCGGTTGGGCAGCTGGGGGTGGTCACAGTTTGCACGTCGTTTCTGACCTCACACTTGCGAGCAAAGAACACGCGCGCTTCAAGCAAACCGATGCCGATGTTGCATCATTTGATGGCGGATACGGATCTGCCTATCTCGCCAAGATGGTTGGCCAGAAGTTCGCACGCGAAATCTTCTTCCTTGGTCGCGAGTATTCAGCAGACGACATGGTTGCCATGGGTGCGGTCAATGCATCGATTCCTCATGCCGACCTCGAAAAGGTTGCACTGGAATGGGCGAAGGAAATCAATGGCAAGAGCCCCACTGCTCAGCGCATGTTGAAGTTTGCGTTCAACCTTGTAGATGATGGTCTCGTTGGCCAGCAGGTCTTCGCAGGCGAAGCAACTCGTCTTGCCTACGGCACCGACGAAGCCGCGGAAGGCCGTGAGTCTTTCCTTGAGAAGCGTGACCCTGATTGGTCGCCCTTCCCCTGGTACTACTAATTCACTCGTACTGACTGACGCATGATCTCTGTTGTCCATGAAGCAAGTGATGCACGTCTCGATGCATTTCGCTGGCGAGATCGACAGTTAGCGAGCAAGGCAGACCGCCTTGAATCGGTGGGCGCTGGTCTTTTCGTCGCAGAGGGCGACCTCGTTGTTGGTCGAGCAATTGATGCAGGTTGTACGGCAATTGCATTGTTATGTGACGAGTCGATGGCGCAGCACTTCTCCACACGCGTGCCAGAGAATGTCGACATCTTTATCGGTCACGAACAATTGCGACAAGATGTCACAGGTCTTGGTGTGCCATTGAGGGCAACAGGCCTGTTTCAGCGTCCGCCGCTCACAGACCCTGACACTCTTGTTGCTCAGTCACATCGCATTCTCGTCGCCGAAGCGGTGGATAACCCCACAAACCTTGGTGCCATCACCCGCAGTGCTGCGGCGCTTGGTTGGGATGCACTCATTCTGACTGCCGGAAGCGCAGACCCGCTTGCTCGTCGGGCTCTACGAGTCTCGATGGGGAGCGGCTTGACTCTCCCCTTTGCCCGACTCTCCGCCGATGATTCCATTGGGGCCTTACTCAACCGACATGAATGCACCTCGTATGGGCTGACTCCCAGTTCCGACGCAGTCGACATCGCCACAGTGCGTCCCTCTGCCCCACGAATTGCACTGTTGTTAGGCAGTGAACGGGACGGACTTGATGAGAGCACAATGCAATCCGTGCACACTCTGGTGCGCATTCCGATGCATGCGGGAGTCGACTCACTCAACGTGGGTGTCGCTGCAGCGCTCGCAATGTATGCGCTGGGTTCAACTATTTCGTAGATGCTCCGCAGCGTTCACCATGTAGTTCGCTAATTGCTCTGTCACGTGCTCGCGGTCTGCATCCGCCACTAATGGCAATGTCTGCTCAATCGCAGTTGCCATGTGCATCAACCAATGATCGCGCTCGATGGCGCCAATCGTGAATCCACCGTGCCGCATACGCAACATTGGATGGCCTCGTTCTTCCATGTAGTCATGTGGCCCACCCCAATACTGCGCAAGAAACATTGCGAGCCTCTTGCGTGCACCCACGGTGTCACTACCTTCGGGATACATCGGAATCAAGACGTGGTCTTGCTCAACACCGTCGTAGAAGGCATCCACCAACTTCACAAAGAAGTCAGCACCACAGATTTCAAAGACACTGCGTCCTTCGGCTTCAGAGGGCATGACTTAGTAAAACTCTGGGTCTTCCCAGCGAGGAAAGATGTCGGGCAACCCATCGCTGACGCGATCGGGATACACCGCTGCGCGCTTTTCGAGAAAGCTGGTGACGCCTTCTTTCGAGTCAGCGCTTCGGCCTCGAGCACTGATGCCTCGTGACTCCACTGCATGTGCGTCCATTGGATGTGATGCGCCCATCATTCTCCACAACATCTGACGAGACAACGCCACCGACACAGGTGCAGTGTTATCTGCAATCTCGCGAGCAATACCGCGCGCGACATTCAAGAGTTCATCACCCGAGTGAACACTACGAATCAGACGGCCATTTGCTGCTTCCTCTGCGCTGAAGACTCTGCCCGTAAAGACCCATTCCGTTGCTTGCTGGATGCCCACTAAACGAGGCAAGAAATACGATGAACATGCCTCAGGAAGAATGCCTCGCTTGGCGAAAACAAAACCAAACTTTGCGCTGTCGCTCGCAACACGAATGTCCATCGGAAGCGTCATCGTGACACCGACACCGACGGCTGCACCGTTGATTGCACCAATCACGGGCTTCAGACTGTTGAAGATGCGCAGAGACACCATGCCACCGCCATCTCGCGGCACGCCTTGCTTTGTCTGAATGTCGCTGCCGCCCTTTGAGAAGGTCGCACCACCAGAAGACAAGTCGGCGCCAGCACAGAAGGCTCGCCCTGCACCAGTAAAGATCACCGCTTTGACATTGTCATCGGCATCAGTGAGATCAAGAGCCGAGATGATCTCGTACATCATGCGACCCGTGAACGCATTCATTTTGTCGGGGCGATTCAACGTGATTGTGGCAATGCCTTCACTCACGTCATAGATGATGTCCTGAAAATCCATGACTTGACCCTAGCGATGAGAGGTCACGCAGGAGAGATTGGGCTAGACGTCGAGGAACTTGCTGGATGCAACGCCAGAGCCCACACCGCCGGCAACAGCGCCAATGACAAGCAACGCAATCATGACACCATTGACGTACGAACCCGGGACGACCAGTGCACTGACACCAGTGCCTGACTTGAAGCCAGCAACACCAGAGGTCCATGCACTGTTGAGGCCCCACAGACCTGCACAAGACACCAATGCTCCGGCAAGGCCCTGGATGAGACCTTCAAGAATGAACGGGACACGAATGAACCAGTCGGTTGCCCCCACTAACTTCATCACTTCAATCTCACGACGTCTCGCAAAAATTGCAGTTCGAATTGTGTTCCAGATGAGAATGACGGCAACCGCCAACAGCACTAGAGACATACCGATGGTGACAGTACGAACAAAGCCCGACAGAGTGGAGATCACATCAAACTCGTCTTCAGCCAACGACACACCTGCCACACCCGGCAGAGTTCTGTACTGATTTGCCAAACTTCGAACCAACTCGGGGTCCGTTGTCTTTGGTACAACTTTGAATTGCGACGGAATCGTTTCAATCGACAGCAAGCTCAATGTGGTGGGGTCACCAGCAAAGACACGTTGTGCTTCGGCAAAACTTTGTGTCTTGTCGAGGTATTCCAACTTCTTCACATCAATCACATTCGGTTGTGATTCAAGATTCTGTTTGATGAAACCAAGAGCTTCAGGTGTCACATCGGGACGAACGAAAACAATCATGCCGACATCGCCGCGCCACTGAGTCAACAGATTGTCGAAAGCGCGCTGGATCAGGAAAGTGGTACCGACGAGCAACAGCGACACCGCAGAGGTGATGACTGCCGCCACTGACAATGTCATGTTGCGGCGGAAGCTCGCGATGGTCTCGCGGAATGCATAAGAGAGACGCTGAATCATTCGTACACACCACGTTCCTGGTCACGCACAATAACGCCGCGATCAAGCTGAATCACTCGACGACGCATTGCGTTCACCACACGATGGTCGTGTGTTGCCATAACAATTGTTGTGCCCGTGCGATTGATGGCATCAAGCAAACCCATGATTCCCTCGCCCGTTGCAGGGTCAAGGTTTCCGGTGGGTTCGTCTGCCAACAAGATGAGCGGACGATTCACGAAGGCGCGTGCGATGGAGACGCGTTGCTGTTCTCCACCTGATAACTGATGAGGGAAGCGATCTTCTTTGCCCGACAAGCCCACAAGGTCAAGAACCTGAGGCACCTGTTGGCCGATGACATGCTTTGGCTTGCCGATCACTTCCAACGCAAACGCCACGTTCTCGAACACAGTCTTGTTCGGCAGAAGCTTGTAGTCCTGAAAGACGTTTCCCATGGTGCGGCGCAGGAATGGAATCTGGCTATTGGCCATCTCATTGATGTTGCGCCCCGCAACCCAGACGTTGCCGCGCTCTGGACGCTCCTGGCGATTCATGAGGCGTAAGAGAGTGGATTTGCCCGAGCCCGATGGACCCACGAGGAACACAAATTCACCCTTCGGGACATCGAAGGAAGCGTCGCGTACGGCCGGCAATTCTGAGCCGTACATCTTGGAAACATTCTCAAGGCGAATCATGAAGTACACCAACCTAGCAATGAGGGCTGGAATGGGCGGGGCGCCCATGAAACCCTTATGGGGCTTACTCTGCCTGCCCTCGACGCCAACGCAGGTAGCCCTCCATGAAGCCGTCGAGGTCCCCATCAAGAACGTTCGCGACGTTGCCAGACTCGACCTCTGTTCGTACATCCTTGACCATTTGGTACGGCTGAAGGACATATGAGCGAATCTGGCTTCCCCAGCCCACCATCGCAGACTTGCCTGCGATGCGGTCTTTCTCGGCTTGATGCTCTTCTTCGATCTTGGCGGCAATCATCGCTTTGAGACGTGTCATCGCCTTCTCACGGTTCTGCAACTGGCTGCGCTCTTCTTGACTGCTTGCCACAGCACCGGTCGGCTCGTGGATGAGGCGGACTGCAGACGACGTTTTGTTCACGTGCTGGCCACCAGCACCTGATGCACGGAACACTTCCATGCGAATCTCAGACTCATTCACTTCAATGTCAGGTGCATCCATCACTGGCCACACCTGCACCGTTGCAAAACTTGTCTGACGACGGCCTTGGTTGTCAAAAGGACTGATGCGCACGAGGCGATGCGTTCCACGCTCAGAAGTCATCAAGCCATACGCGTAACGACCCTTAATGGTGAACTCAGCAGACATGATGCCTGCTTCTGCACCAGGGCTGATGTCATCAACATCGACAACGAATCCACGACGCTCTGCCCAACGCGTGTACATACGCAGCAACAACTCCGCCCAGTCCTGCGCATCCACACCACCGTCTTTGGCATTGATCTGCACGATGACGTCAACAGCGTCGTGTTCACCAGTAAAAAGACTGCGCATCTCCAAGACACCAAGACCCGAAGCCACTTTGGAAATGCCTGCCTCAATCTCTGGCTCTTGCGATTCATCATCAATCTCGCGTGCCATTTCATGGAGAACTTCAAGATCATCCACAATTGAACGCAATGTGTCGTACTCATCGACATCAGACTTCACATTGGCGTATTCACTATTGATCTTCTTTGCCAGATCCTGGTCATCCCACAAGTCAGGGCGAGAGATCTCAATCTCAAGCTCACTGAGGCGCGCGCGTGAAGCAGCAATCTTGAGGTACTCCTCTGCCTCGCCAAGTCGGCGAACAAGTTCTCGGAGGTCGTTCGTAAAGTCACGCATACGGGAAGTTCCTACAGAAAAGTGTCAGGCGGCAGAGCCGTGACACACTTTGTACTTGCGACCAGAACCACATGGGCAGGGCGCATTACGAGGAGTGTTCGACCAGTCGTTCACATCCTTCACCACTGGCTGACGAGGAGCTTCCTCCTCGGGAGCAAGAAGTGCTGGGTCAACATCCCCACCTGCACGAGCGGCCGAGACGAAACCGTCGGACTCCACATCATCACTGCTGAATTCTGTGAGGTTTTGTACCTGCACGGCTGGCTGATCTTCGTTGATGACTTGGACATGCATGACATAGCGAACGAAATCTTGTGCGATTCCGGTCATCATCTCACCGAACATTTCGAAGCCTTCGCGTTGCCACTCTGTGAGCGGGTCTTTTTGACCCATGGCACGAAGGTTGATTCCCTCTTGGAGGTAATCCATCTCTTCGAGATGTTCACGCCAGCGCTGATCAATGATGCTCAACATCACTTGACGTTCAATCTGACGAAGAGTCTCAGAACCGAGCTCTTCTTCTCGTTGCTTGTAATGACGATGTGCATCCGCCATCACGAGGTCATACACAGCATTCGTGCTGAGGCTCTGAGCAATCTGTGCTTCGGAGATAGCTGCTGGCCAGTATGTGCGCAGTTCTTGGGCCAAGCCCTCTACATCCCATTCATCGGATGCTTCAGAGACGCAATATGTCTCAATAAGAGAATCGACTGCTTCAGCCAAGTACTCCATTGCAGCTGCATTCAAGTCGGCACCAGAAAGAATCTGGTCGCGGCGCATGTAGATCACCTTGCGCTGCTCGTTCATCACCTCGTCGTACTTCAGAACGTTCTTACGGATTTCTCCGTTGCGCTGCTCGACAGTTGACTGTGCACGCTCAATCGCCTTTGTCACCATTTTCGCTTCAATGGCTTCATCATCTGGCAAGGTGCGACCCATCACCCATGACAATGCACCCGTGGCAAACAAACGCATGAGTTCATCATCAAGAGACAAATAGAAACGGCTTGCGCCCGGATCACCCTGACGTCCGGCACGACCACGCAACTGGTTGTCAATTCGACGGCTGTCATGACGTTCGGTGCCGAGCACGTAGAGACCGCCAAGCGCACGAATCTTGGCGCCTTCTTCTGCGCATTGCTGCTTATGGATCGGCAACAATTCCTCGTATCGCGCTAACGCAGCACGACGAGCGGCTTGAAAATCTTCATGCAACTTCTCGAGTGGCGCGGGTAATGCGAACTCGTCAACCAACACGCTGGGGTCGACGCCTTCTGCAAGAACTTGCTGACGTGCAAGCAGTTCGGGGTTTCCACCAAGAAGAATGTCGACACCACGACCGGCCATGTTGGTCGCAACGGTGACTGCCCCGATACGGCCAGCCTGAGCAACAATTTGTGCTTCACGCGTGTGCTGCTTGGCATTCAGTACCTCGTGGCGAATTCCACGCTTGGTGAGTTCGCGAGACAAGTATTCGCTCTTCTCAACGCTGATTGTTCCGACCAAGATGGGTTGACCAAGAGCGTGACGCTGCACAATGTCTTCGACAACGGCGCCAAACTTTGCCACTTCAGACTTATAGATGAGGTCTGGCTCATCGACGCGCAACATTGCGCGGTTTGTCGGAATGGGCACCACCTGCAAGTCATAGGTGTTCACAAGTTCTGCAGCTTCAGTCTGCGCAGTACCTGTCATGCCGGCCAACTTGTCGTACATGCGGAAATAGTTCTGCAAGGTGATGGTGGCGAGAGTTTGGTTCTCTTCGTTGATACGAAGATTCTCTTTCGCTTCAACAGCCTGGTGAATACCTTCACTCCAGCGACGACCCTCAAGCACGCGACCCGTGAACTCGTCAACGATCTTTACTTCGCCTGCATCAACGATGTAGTCCTTGTCTCGGCGATACAACTCTTTTGCCTTCAAGGCAACAGCGAGTTGATGCACGAGGTTCTGCTGAATCGAGTCATACAAGTTGTCGAGCCCCAGCTCCTTTTCAACCTTCTCAACGCCCGATTCTGTTGGGAACACGATGCGCTTTGATTCATCAACTTCGTAGTCAACGTCTCTGTCCAACATGCGCACAATTGCTGCGAACTTGTAGTAATTCGCAGCAGCATCAGCCAAGCGACCAGAGATGATGAGTGGCGTACGAGCCTCGTCAATCAGAATGCTGTCGACTTCGTCAACAATCGCAAAATGATGTCCGCGCTGCACCTTCTCTTCGAGATTGCCCGCCATGTTGTCGCGAAGATAATCAAAACCAAACTCGTTATTGGTTCCGTACGTGATGTCACATGCGTAATCTTCACGCTTCTGAGCGGCGTCCTCACGAAGCCCTGGAATCACCAAGCCAACACTGAGACCCAGCCACTGGTGAATGCGTCCCATCCATTCAGCATGAAAGCGTGCGAGATAGTCATTCACCGTGATCACGTGAACGCCATTTCCCGAAAGACCATTCAGGTACGCCGGAAGTGTCGACACAAGGGTCTTTCCTTCACCAGTCTTCATTTCTGCGACCCAACCAAAATGCAGGGCGGCACCACCCATCAACTGCACATCGAAATGACGCTGACCAATAACACGGAAAGAGGCTTCGCGAACAACGGCGAACGCTTCCACCAAGATGTCGTCAAGGGTCTCGCCTTTGGCTAAACGCTCACGGAACTCAACGGTCTTGCCTTTGAGGGCGTCATCGGAGAGAGCCTCCATGGCGGGAGCAAGAGCATTGATTTCGGGAACGAGGCTCTGCAGGGCCTTGACCCGCTTGCCATCGCCAGCCCTGAGGACGCGGTCGAGAACTTTCATGTGACCGCTAAGCCTATCTGTGGACCCCTCTGAGCCAGTTCGCAGGAACCATAAGAAGACGATAAGACTGCCAATTATGAGCCAGAGAACAGTCGATGCCGTGATCTTTGACCTTGGTGGGGTCATTATGAAGAACGGAGGGCCCCGAGACTTCACACGGCGCTACCCCGACCATGACCCTGCTGTTGTCGCCGAGATTGTGATGGGCCCACACCATCTCGATACCGATCACCAGTGGCATCGATTAGAACGCGGCGAGATCACCATGGCCGAGTGCCGCGCTCTCACAAAAGACATGCTCGATGCCGCCGGCATTGTTGCCACTGCACCCGCACCTACCACTGGTGGCGGTGCATTCAATTTTCAACTCAATGACGAGATGGTTGCATTCATCCATGACCTGAAATCAGCCGGACTCCCCATTGCCATTTTGACGAACAACGTGAAGGAGTTCCGCGAGATGTGGTGGCCCCTGATGGATTTTGAAACCGTCTTCGACGCCATTGTTGACAGCCACGAAGTCAAGATGCGCAAGCCAAACCCCGATATCTACCACTTGACCATGGATCGCATCGGCGCCACTCCCAATCGCACCGCTTTCCTTGATGACCTTCGCGCAAACGTTGATGCAGCTTCGGCACTTGGCATGCACGGAGTGTGGGTCGAAGAAGATGCCAGTGGCGCCATTGCAGCAGCTCGCGCTCTCAGTGGATTGCTGTAGCTACTTCACCCAACTCGCTGCGATGCATACCACCTGAGCAGCACCACCGCTGACTAACGCTTCAGCACACGCACGCAGTGTTGCCCCCGTCGTCATGACATCATCAATCACCCAGATGCACTTGCCGTGCAACCCTGGCCGCGAGACAAACGATGGACGCGATAATCGTTCCGTTCGACTACTCCCCGTTTGACGCCCCTCATTATCGCGACGCAGCAGTCGCGCATGTCGAGCTCCTATATGTGCAGCAAGATGACGTGCGATGAGTTCTGACTGATCGAAACCACGCTTGTGTCGTCGATGCATAGTCGTCGGCGCCCACGTCACAACATCACATCTGTCCTGGCCATCTAGTTCGTCCACCATCAATGACGCCAAGTCATTCGCCAAATGCTTCTTCTCTTGATATTTGAGTTGCAGAATCGCCTGACGCACGTTGCCCACGTGTTC
This sequence comes from Ilumatobacteraceae bacterium, assembly GCA_021298435.1. GTDB lineage: Bacteria > Actinomycetota > Acidimicrobiia > Acidimicrobiales > Ilumatobacteraceae > UBA2093. Next base: position 62,479 of record JAJTFJ010000003.1, on the reverse strand, counting down.
AAACAAGCCCACATAGTGGACAATCGACAATGAACCATTACGTGCTTGCAAGATTTCTGTACGGTGTATCTCCATGTCCTCGTCTCACACTGTTACGCCGCGCCCACTTCGTGAGCGAACCGCAGAACGCCTTCTGCGATGTGTGACTGGCCTTGCATGTTTCGGCATCGGAATCGCCTTTTTTGTGAAATCAAGCCTCGGCGTTCCTCCATGGGACGTTTTCCACTCAGGTATCTCCGAGCACACAGGCCTCGGCCTCGGCACGGTGCTCATCATCGTTGCGTTCGCCGTGCTGCTTCTGTGGATTCCCTTGCGGTTGCGACCCGGTATCGGCACAGTATTGAACGCAGTGCAGATTGGACTCGTCGAGAACATCGCAGAAGGTCTCTTGCCCGATACGTCCAACCTGGTTGTTCGTTTCGTCTTTATGGCAACAGGCATGATTTGTATTGCAGCCGGATCTGGCTTTTACATTGGCGCGGAATTGGGCTCAGGCCCACGTGATGGTCTCATGCTGGGGCTCAACATGCGTTTTGGCATCAGCGTTCGACTCGCTCGCACTCTCGTTGAAGTCACTGTGATGATCATCGGAATCTTCCTTGGCGGGAAGATTGGCCTTGGCACGTTTGTCTTTGCCTTCGGAATTGGGCCGCTTGTACAAATCACATTGAAACTTTTCCGTATGTCGAACGCACAAGTCATCGCTGCAGAAGGCGAAGCAATCGAGCAGTAACGAAGAAATACAAAAGGCCCGGATGATTCAGTCATCCGGGCCTTTTGTGTGAACAACTAGTTCTTAGTAGCGGTAATGCTCTGGCTTGAATGGACCAGCAGGGTCCATGTCCATGTACTCAGCCTGCTCATCAGTGAGCTGTGTGAGCTTCACACCAAGTGCGTCAAGGTGTGCACGAGCAACCTTTTCGTCAAGATGCTTTGGCAACACATACACACCCAATGGGTACTTCTCAAGGTTGTTGAACAATTCGATCTGGGCAATGACTTGGTTACTGAATGAGCAGCTCATCACGAATGATGGGTGACCCGTTGCGCAACCGAGGTTAACCAAGCGTCCTTCTGCAAGAACGATGACTGAGTGACCGTCAGGGAATGACCACAAGTCTGTTCCTGGCTTGAGCTCATCACGTGTTGCACCACTGCGTGCAAGGCCGGCCATGTCGATTTCATTGTCGAAGTGGCCAATGTTGCACACAATCGCGTTGTGCTTCATTCCTGCCATGTGCTCAGCAGTGATGATTGCCTCGTTGCCTGTTGCTGTCACGAAAATGTCAGCTTCAGCCAATGCGGACTCGGTCGTGTTGACTTCGTACCCCTCCATTGCAGCCTGCAATGCATTTATGGGGTCGATTTCTGTGACGATGACGCGCGCACCCTGACCACGAAGGCTCTGAGCACAGCCCTTGCCAACGTCGCCGTAACCACACACAACTGCGAGCTTGCCGGCGATCATGACGTCGGTTGCGCGGTTGATTGCGTCAATCAATGAGTGGCGGCAACCGTAGAGGTTGTCGAACTTGCTCTTTGTCACTGAGTCGTTCACGTTGATTGCAGGGAACAGAAGTTCTTTCTTCTCTGCCATCTTGTACAGACGCTTCACACCAGTGGTCGTCTCTTCAGTGACACCCTTGATTGAAGCGGCCATCTCTGTCCACTTCGTTGGCGTCTCTTTCAATGAGCGCTGCAAGAGGCCAAGGATGAGTGCGAGTTCTGGGTTTGATGCACTTGTTGGGTCAGGAACTGCTCCAGCCTTTTCAAACTCAACACCCTTGTGCACGAGCAATGTTGCGTCGCCACCATCGTCGAGGATCATGTTTGGCAAGTCACCGTTTGGCCAGGTCATCATCTGCTCGGTGCACCACCAGTACTCCTCCAGCGTTTCGCCCTTCCAAGCGAACACGGGAACACCCTGTGGGTCTTCTGGAGTGCCATTAGGTCCGATGACAACTGCAGCAGCTGCATGATCTTGTGTTGAGAAGATGTTGCAGCTGGCCCAACGCACTTCTGCACCGAGTTCAACAAGTGTCTCAATGAGAACAGCTGTCTGAATGGTCATGTGCAAGGAACCCGAGATACGAGCACCCTTCAATGGCTTTGATGCACCGAATTCTGTGCGCAGCGAACGAAGGCCGGGCATTTCGTGTTCAGCGAGATGGATTTCCTTGCGACCGAATGGTGCAAGGCTGAGGTCTGCGACGCGATAGTCACGACGGGCAGCGAGATTGGACATAGGGGCTCCTTAGAGTCAACCCAACAACAGTGTTGAGTATGGAAACGATCAAGGCTGGGGCCAACTGGCACCGCTCTGTACAGCCCGATCGGGTTCTCACCCTAGCCAATTTTGGGGGCTAGAAGGTGGGATTGAGACCCTGAGAAGAGATGATCCCTTGCAAACGTTGAGCTTCTGAGTCAGTGATTGCGCTTGATTCTTGAATCAACATGACGGGGATGCCGTCAATCACTGGATACGAACGCTGCAGTCGTGGGTTGAACAAGAGATTCTCTGATTCAACAAACCACAACGGGCCCTTGTCTTCTGGACAAGCGAGGATGGTGAGAAGTGCAGGGTCAATATTCAAGAGAGAGTCCTTGTCGTTGTTATTCATGTCAGATCGATGTCACTAGTGAGAGAACTTCTGCAACGTGATTGTCGCAGTCATCGCGGGTAGATGCTTCCAAATTGAGTCGCAGTAACGGCTCGGTATTTGATGGTCGAAGGTTAAACCACCAATCACCACAATCAACAGTAAGGCCATCAATCCAGTCCTGCGGCATCGACTTGTACTGCTCAGCAACAGCCTTCATCACCACGTCGGCATCATGGACACTGGTATTGATTTCGCCGCTTGCTTCATAGCGCTCGAATGGCTGACGAAGAGTTGACAACACGGTGTCGGCTCGAGAGAGTTCCTGCAGCATGAACATCGTTGCGATGATGCCAGAGTCGGCGCGGTAATTGTCGAGGAAGTAATAGTGCGCGCTGTGCTCGCCACCAAAGACCGCACCTGTCTCCGCCATCACTTGCTTGATGTTGCTGTGACCCACTTTTGTGCGAACGGGAACGCCGCCATTTTCACGAATGACCTCGGGGACACTGCGAGAACAAATCAGGTTGTACAACACCGTTGCACCCGGGTTCGCACGCAGTACACCAGCAGCCAAGATTGCCGTTGTTGTCGAACCAGACAAACCGCGACCTTTTTCGTCAACGACAAATACGCGATCTGCGTCGCCATCAAAGGCAAGACCAATATCAAATCCGCCGCTCACAACGCGGGCCTGTAGGTCACGTTGATTTGCAGGCTGAATCGGATCGGCCGGATGATTCGGGAATGTTCCGTCAAGTTCTGGATACATCACTTCAAGCTCAATCATCGGCAAACGCTCAAAGACAATCGGGACGATGAGTCCGCCCATTCCGTTGGCGGTATCAGCCACAATCTTCATTGGCTTGATGCTGTTGATGTCGATGAAAGACACAACATGGTCTGCGAACTCGTCCAACATGTCGCGCTCAGTGCGCGAGCCTGGCATAGCAACAGGTTGTGGTCCCTTTCCAGCAAGTACTGCTTTTGCTGTATCGCGAATCTCAGCCAACCCGGTGTCGATTCCCACAGGACGAGCACCCGACAAACAGAATTTGATGCCGTTGTATTGAGCCGGATTATGCGATGCGGTAAACATCGCGCCGGGAGCGTCAAGAGAACCCGCTGCGAAATAAACAAGATCTGTACTTGCAAGACCAAGGTCAACGATGTTCTTTCCTCGCGACATCACACCATTGGCAAATGCTGCCGTCAGGGATTCACCCGTTGTTCGCATGTCACGAGCCACCAAGATGGTTGTTGCATCAACAAATTCTGCAAAACCGACACCTAACGCAAACGCAACGTCATCGTTCATTTGGTCGGGTGTCGTGCCCCGCACGTCATATGCCTTGACTATGTGGTCAAGGACCGCAGGGTCTGTACTCATCAAGATGAGAGGTTATCTGTGTCTGCTTCAGCGACGGATGACCCTTCCGAAACGCTTGGTGGCATTGCAGTTCCATAACGAACCCGACGACGGAACATAAAGACAACAAGCACAAGGCCTAAGAACGTCAACAAATACGACGAACGATCAAGCCGCGATGGTTCATATGAGAGCGAAACGTTCGTATTAGTAGGTACAACAACCATCATGTTTGGTGCTGCTCGATGCACCGCTTGTGCACCCTTCACTTTCCAGTTCGGAAAGTAGCTCACCTTGACAAGTACAGGAGTACCTATTTTGTCGACAGAGAAAGAAACCGACTCTGTCCCGATGACCACGTTCGACACCTTTGTTGGCTCGATTGCTGTCTTATTGATGGTCTCCGTGGGAACGACAATGTCAACTTGGCGGCCAGGCTGACCTTCTTCACCAATCTTTCGATCAATGTCTGCTTCGACATTAATTTCTTGCCATTCCTTCGGCCCATCTGCGACCGGCAATGCGTTCCACTCTTCTTCATGTTGGAAGTAAGAGGTTCCGATTTCTAGCCACCGTTCACGTGGATCACCTTCACGGGGATTGACAACAACTGGCTGCACTGTCAGTGGTTCGACCAAAGAAGTTGTCGCTAACTCATAGACATGCCACGGACCGCTCGTGCCCACCTTCGTCAGTTCAGTTTGCGTATCAGCTTTCTGCACTGCCTCGGGTGTGTACGCCATGTAATAACGGATGCCCAGCAGTCGCATGTACTTCACACCCTTCGCAGGGTCATTGTTGTCGTATCGAAGTTCCCGCACGGGATTGCTGCTTTGTTTGGAAAGAGCTGCTGCTGCAATGAAGTGATACGGCGTTGTGCCCGCGGCTTCAAAGAACAGCCCTTCCATTGAACCAATGCACCCATCGGTCCAGAACGGCAGCAACATCAACGCCATCGTGGTTCCGTACTTGTTGAGATCAGAATTGTTCTCCCACAGTGCACGACCACATCCGTGAGCGGGGTCCTTGCCCAACTCCTCCATCTTTTTCACGATGCCGTGATATTCGCCGTACGACGCTTTCCCCTCGTAGCCCTCAAAGTTCCAACGCGCCCATCCGTCGCTAAAGGCTCGAGCAGCAGGGAACTTCACAGGCCCCCATGCGTAACTGGTTGTGGTGCCGTCCGATGTCAGTTTTGCAAATGGCAATGCTTGATACCGAACACCGATGACCACCAAACAGAACAAGGTCATCACCCAGAGAATCGATGTTCCCACTGAAGTGCGAGGCGTTGACGACACATTCTCTCTGCCACGCTCTAATGCAATGACTCGCAAGAGATACATCGCGACTTCATAGACACCGATCGCGGCCAACATGTATCGCAAGAGATAGATGAACGGAAGAATGCGGGGATTCCACAGCAAACCAATGACGGGGAGTCCACCCTGGGCAACTTTCACGCCCACCATCAATATGACGATGTAGACACCCATCCAGATTCCCATGACGCGCCTGCGAGCAAGCGAACCTGCAAAACCGGCAATGGCAAGCGCCATGATCAATACATCCCAGATTGGATTCAAGGGGAAGTACATCTCCCACATAGAAGAGAAAGAGCCGCCACCGGGTTCTGACCCGTATTTCATATCCGTCATAAAGGCATGACCACCAAGGAATGGGACCACCCAAAAAGCCGACAACAAAATGGCGCAGCCAATGGTGATTGCACCAGCACGCAGTCGCTGACGATCAGGCTTCATCAACATCATCACCACGGCGCCACCGAAGACGAACATCAACACGATGCCATGACTCAGTGCAGAGAGAGCAATGAAAATCGCCGCCCATGCGCGGTGTTTCCCATCGTCCATTACTCGTGCAAAGAAGCCAAGACCCACCATGGCGAATGCGAGTGCAATGGAGTGCGAAAACTCTCCCGCCATCGTTGACGGGATGTTGCCACCGTAAATAGTGAAGCTTTCATCAAGCAAAAACAGAGTTGCACCAATCACCATTAATTCTGGAATGGGATACGCAAGTTTGGCGATACGTCCCATGAAGTGAACACAGAATGGAAAAGCCACTAACCCTGAAATAACAATGAGTTTGAATGCAATGCCATATGGCAGTGCAATGTCGAGAAAGACAATGGCGAGCGCAGGCACCACCATGTAGAAGCGGTACGCAGGAAGCCCCGAATACCAATCCATGCTCCAACCCGTGAGACGCCAGTGCGGCAACAACACATCACGCAAATACGCAGGACCCCATACATGCGCGCCCATATCGCCACCAGTCGGCGTGTTGTTCTGCAACACAAGACCCGGATGAAGGATGGAAAGAATGATCAGCGTTGCACCGAGGACAACAGCCGTTGTGCTCATCGATTTAAACGTTGCAACCCAATCGGACTCACCTGCAGGACTGTCCACTGACTCGTCAAGGCGCTCCACGACAGCGGCATCTTCGTTGCTATTCATATTTCCTACTTCACGAGAACAAGTATTAAACCTGCGGCGTTAAACGCCATGTGCGTCACAATGGGTAGACCAAGTGTGGCAGACCGCAGACGGGAATAGCCCAGCACCAAGGCAAATGCGAAGAGACCAGGGAATTCAATGAGCGACATGTGAATTCCCGCAAAGATCACTGATGTGCCGATCAGAGCAACTGCAGTGCCCGCGGTTCTCTGTAAATGTGTCTGTACTGCACCGCGATACACGATCTCTTCCACGATGGGCGCTCCCACGACCACGACTAGAACGAGAACTACAACCCATGCACCGGGCGCTGTGTTTGTCAGGTCTGTTGCTCGTTGTGAAATGTCATCGAAGGAGAACGAGTCGGGGAAAAGTTTCATCAGTGGCCAATTCACCACGTTCATCAAGATGTATTGACTGGCGAATCCGAGAGGGACACCAATGGCAATATCTCGGGTTGAGACCCAGTTGCTCAATGATCGAGTGGCTGACCGTTCTTCGTACGGCAGGTATCGCGGGACTGCAAAGAGCAACACCGACCACATTGCTGACACAGCGACTGCAGTTGCCCAGATGGGAATCTGAGTTTGATCAACATCTCCCCTGCCCGTGAGAGCCAATGCCACCATCAGTGCAACATTGGCGCACAGATACATTCCGAGCCAGATGATGAGCCCCTCGAAGAGACCAGGACGACGACGCCCCGACGTATTCATGAGTTAGCCAGCGAGGCGGCCAGCGCCGTACACATGGGTCCGTTGACGACGGTCCTCGAGGTGCCAGCCCGAAGGTGGCTTCAAGCGATTGGCATGCTGATCACATAAGTCATACGAATGTGGGTCCCGTTCGGGCCATAAATCGTCCAGCCACACCTGTGAGCGCCCGTATTGGTACGTGAGGGTCACAGATGCATGATGAACACAGCCCTGACGAGTGCATTGCCTTGCCATGTGAAAAACGGTACTCATCGGCGCCCCTCATTTCGGCGATACCGAAGGAACTACGACAGAACAGCCCCGTAGCATGAGGTCATGAGCGAGATGCCCCCGCCACCCCCACCACCACGCAACCAACCTCAGCGCAATCCGCTGAAGGGGATGCGTGACCAGAAGCCAGGCTCCGAGGGGAAGCCCCCCATGCCCAAGTGGGCCATCTGGGCCATTGTTGGCGCAGTCATGGTGTTGGCATTTGGTAGCCAGTTCGTTTCTCAGCCCACAGGCGAAAAGCTCAGCTACAAGGAATTCCTTGTGCAGGTGCAAGAAGGCAACGTCAAGGACGTCACCATCAACAACGCCACCAACATCATCTCTGGTGTCCTCACTAATGGTGGCAAGTTCACAACCACAGGTGCAGTGCAACTGAGTGACTCCGACGAACAGCTTCTCAAGCAAAACGGCGTCGACTACAACTTCAAGACACCACAGCCCAATTGGCTCACCAGCCTTTTGCCCATCATTTTGCCGTTCGCGTTTGTTATTGCGTTCTTCGTGTGGATGCAGCGTCGCGCCATGGGTCAAGCAGGCAGCATCATGTCTGTTGGCAAGAGCAAGGCAAAGGCGTATCAAGCCGACAAGCCCTCCACCACGTTCACCGACATCGCCGGATATGACGGCGTCAAGATGGAAATCAAAGAAGTCGTCGATTTCCTTCGCATGCCAGAACGTTTCAAAGAAATTGGTGCTCGCGTACCAAAGGGCATTCTCCTTGTAGGCCCTCCAGGTACAGGCAAGACTCTCTTTGCACGCGCCGTTGCTGGTGAAGCCGGAGTGGGTTTCTTGTCAGTGACCGGTTCTGACTTCATGGAAATGTTTGTGGGCGTAGGTGCAAGCCGTGTGCGCGATCTGTTCCAGCAGGCGCGCAAGATGGGCAAAGCCATCATCTTCATTGACGAAATCGATTCCATTGGCCGTAAGCGCGGTGCAGGTCTTGGTGGCGGTCACGATGAGCGTGAACAAACCCTCAACCAGATGCTCTCTGAGATGGACGGATTTGAGACCACAGAAGGAATCGTCATTCTTGCTGCGACCAACCGTCCTGACGTTCTCGACCCAGCGCTCCTGCGCCCTGGTCGATTCGACCGTCAAATCATTGTTCCTCTTCCCGAATACGAAGAGCGTCTTGCGATCTTGAAGGTGCACTCACGCGACAAGCGCATGGGCCCTGATGCCGATCTCGACACCATGGCAAAAGCATCACCAGGAATGTCTGGCGCAGACCTTGCAAACTTGGTCAATGAGGCAGCACTGTTTGCAGTGCGTCGTGGGTCAGTACAAATCGAAAGCGTTGACTTCGAGAATGCCCGTGACCGAGTCGTCATGGGCGCACGTCGTGAAAGCTTGGTTCTGAATCCAGAAGAAAAACGCGCAACAGCAATCCACGAAGGTGGACATGCCATTCTCGCCACAGTTCTCCCCCACTCGGATCCTCTTCACAAGGTCACCATTCTTCCTCGTGGCATGGCACTGGGTGTCACGTGGTCTCTTCCCGAAGAGCGCCACACGTATTCACGTGAATACTTTGAAGATCTCATCTGCAAAGCAATGGGTGGCCGCGTCGCAGAAAAGATTGTCTACGGACACCTCAACTCCGGTGCAGCAAACGACCTCGAACAGGCAACCTCTATCGCCCGTCGCATGGTGCGCGAATGGGGAATGTCCGACAAGGTGGGCCCGATGGCATGGAACGGTCAACAACAGGTCTTCCTCGGTGAAGACCTCATGACCAGCGGACGGGAGTACAGCGATTCCACTGCACAACTTCTTGACGAAGAAACATCACGCATTCTTCATGAGCAAGAGCTGCGTGCGCACGACTTGTTGACACGTCACCGCAAGGGACTCGAACTTGTTGCTGAAAAGTTGATGGAAGACGAGACGATTGATGGTGCAACTGTTGGGCGCATAGTGCAAGAAGCACAAGGCGAAACAGCAACCACCAGCGCGTAAATCACACGCCTTTCGTGGCGTGATTAATGACTACTGCACGGGTCTGGGGTTGAACCAGGCTCACGACATTCAGCCACTGCTGCCCATAAGTCCTGTGCCTTCATCGGCCCCAAGAAACTCTTCTGCACAACGCCGCGATGATCGACAATGACCAAAGTCGGAACTGCATCAATCTTGTAGCGCTTGTGCAAAGCAGGGTCATCGATGTAGTCAATCCGTTGTACTGCGACGTCATCTGAAGCCAACACCATTGCCTTGTTCGCTACATCTGCACATGCATCACACGTGGCCGAAGTGAAGATGGCAACGAGCCATGGTGTTTCTGGTGAGACAAAATCTCCACGATCCAACTGAGTGGGAATCTGATAGCCCCCCTGTGTTGGGGCATCTGCTTTTCGGCGGCGCAACACAAGCGACACGCCAACAGCCACGAGCATTGCAATAACAACAAGTCCGACTTGAGTCACTTTTCCCTCACTGGTAACGCACCCACGATGCCAAATCCAACGAGACCATGACCGCGCGTCGTCCGGCGCTGAATCACAACAGGCACTGTTGCCGTAATCACTACTTCGCCTTCATTGACGCCTTCAGGCACATCCAAGCTGATCAGCGACGCAGCTCCAAGAGGAACGTTGACCAGATTAGGTAAGTCAATCAACCCACCGGGACCCACTGCTGACATGGTGAATGTTCCATCCACTGCAGTTGTATTCAAAATGCTGAGAGCGTTCCGCGCACCTTTAGCCAGACCGCTTGGGATTCTCCATTTTGATGCCGCAAGCCCTGACGGAATGCCATTGGTCATCGCGGTAAAGAAACTTCCACCCGTTCGTTGACTAAGCACGTGCTCGACGATGACACGAGAACCATTCAGCGTGGAGACAACCATTGCATGGTCGCCTTTGGGCAAATCAGCGATGTTGTCAGTGTTGATGTACACAATGCCACCTGCTGGGATGTCCACCGATTGCGAGGGCACAGAAGCATTCAACGCAGCATCGGTGGTCGCACCGTTCGTGATTCCTTCTCCAAAGAATGCAACGTTCAACTGAGCATCACGCTTTGACGGGTTAAAGACAACAAGTTGCTCAGTGACCTGGGCACCTGTTCGACCAGATGTAAACCACCAGTCCCCTAACGCTTCGGGAACACCGACAGATGTCGAATAGCCCAGTCGTCCGCCACCCATGAAGTGCTGCATACGCGACGCCACAATCTGGCCAGTGGTTGCAATGACTTCAACTGCAATCTGTGGTTCGTTCGCCGCTCCGACATCTGCCATTGAAAGACTCTTTGATGACTGAGCAGGAAGAATGACGCCTTGCAGGTTGGCCGGTGTACGACGACCTTCTGCTGTCGTGTACGACACGTTCACAACAGCGCTCTCCGGATACGGATTGATGAGAACAATGCGTTGGGTGGAACCCTCCGCGGTGAAACCATCCGCGAAATACCACGTGTCGCTCGTTTGGGACACACACTGTGAAGTCACATCGCCTGCGGCATACACAAGTTGTTGCTCCACGGTGCCGATTCCACCGATGATCTCAACAACAGGGACAACAACTCCAACGGTCCTGCCACGCAGAATGTCAACCGACAATCTGTCTCGCGGCGGTACTGAAATGTTTTGGTTTTCAGCAGGACCATCACTGAGCAAACTCAACGTCGCAGTGATGGCAACATCACTGGGGTTAGCGAAAACAACCGAAGCACCATCGAGTCCGTCGCCTGCAGCAGCGCCTGGACAAAACCAAGAGGTACTGATGCGATTACCCGACACAGCTTGTGGGAAACCACCCAATGTCACCAGCCCTGATGCAGCACCAATTGGGGCGTCACCACCTTGACGATCAATCACAATTACCCCAGCACCTGCCGCAACAATCAAAAGAGTGACGACAATTCTCCGAACGATATTCATGATGGTGCTCCATCAGGGAGAACGATGGCGGGTTCGCTAGACATCACAGCAACGACTGGCTGTGTCCGACGGAAAGAATACTTGCGTCGCGAGAACGCAATAAAGATCACAAGACACCAGGCAACAAACTGAACCAGCACAAGCAGCGTGTGGACTGACGTTGTCTGAAACGAAACAACTGCACGACCAGGAGCTGCAATGTCGTATGCAGTAGTGAGACCAAAGGCAGGACGTGCGGGAACTTCAGTTCCGTCGACGGCGACAGTCCAACGCGAAGTAAAGGGCACAGCAAGATGCATGGTGCCAGCGGCAACATCTGCCACCACCGTTGCATCGGCGCGATCCGATGCTGGTAACGACACAGCCCCACTGATGTTTGTTGCGATCATCGAAGTCGCTCCGGCGAGTTTGCTGCTTTCAGACCCAGCGGCAGTGAGAACCGACTTCACCGGAACCCATGCTGTGTTTTCGAAGACAACAAGATCAGGAGACGCAAATTTGCGACGCAAATCAAGTTGACGCGAAAGCGCTTCCACCAAACCGGCTGGTTCAGCAATTGGATCAGAACGAGTCGACTGACCACCGTCAATGATGGGGACAACGATGTAGCGAACAGACAGTGGTGCAAGCAAACGACCAGCTCGCGATGTCTGCCCACGAACGATTCCGTACATCGCCGCTACTGCATTGTCGCGTGTACGCGTTGGTGGAGTCTCCCAATACTCGTCTACTGATGGCGTTGCGCCATTCACGACCGAATACGAAATTCCCCATCCAAAGTTGATGGGGGCGCCGGGAAGCACACGAGAGTCACCAATAAACAAGGTGCGATAGTTGCCCGCAGTTTGCGCATCAGGAAGTTGCGCCAATAGCTGCGGAAGAGCAAGAGACGGCTGGTTCCACGAGCCGTTGATTGAGTTCACCGCTGCTGGGAAGAGCCCAACAGCAAATGCAATGCCCACCAAAGCCCCCAACGGCTGACGCCAACTCAACCGACCTCGATTGAGGTCAAGAGCAAGAGATGCACCCATTGCACCAGCACTGACCGCAATGCCAAGAGCAACAGGCACCAACATGAGCCCAGGCTCAGCGGCGTGCACTGGCAAGAGCGCCGAATCGTCAAGCACTGCGAGCAGCATGCCGATGACAACCAATGATGCTCCGCGCAATGTCCACGTTGCTCTCGCGCCGCGCACCAAGAACAGAGCACCAACAACTGCTGCATATAAACCGACACTGAGAAGGGACAAAGAGAATCCGCCCACAGCGAAACGAGCTAAGCCCCACAGTCCGATGTTGCGCCCCGAGTCAACGGGTGCACCCGACAGTGCCTCCCACCAACCGTTTCGAACATAGGTACCAGCCCACGGAAGGTTCAATGCGATTCCTGAGAGCAACGCCAAGGAGGAGATTCCTATCCAGCGACCTGCCCAACGAATGTGTAGCCCCTGCGTCAGTGTTGTCACGCCGATGACACCGGCGACCAACGGCAGCACAATGACAATTCCAGGTTCAAACGCAAAGGTGACAGCGACCAACAACACCAATGTTGCGAACCACCGTCTCCAAACAGATGGATCAACAATGACCATTGCTTCTTTCGGGCGCGCATCATTGATGTCGGCGTGGCCGACCAACATGCGCAACAAGTGCAACATCCACGGCGCCACTGCATACACCAGCAATGTCCCCCAACGCCCCGCCGCAATCGATGCGTATCCCAAGGGAACAGCTGCGTATGCCGCCGCACTTGCGATACGAGCACCACGAGTTCCCATCACTGATGCAAAGCGCCATGCCCCGAGCCAGCCGACAAAAGGCAAGAGAACAATCATCAACGTGTTCGCCAAGCCCATGTTGCCTAATGCGGCCACACCAGCGACAGCAGTCAAAGCAATGCCGGTCGGCAACGATGACACTTGTCCAAACCCTGCTCCCCACCATCCGGATGCATATGAGGACACCACATCGCGGACAGAAGAACTAAATGGCACCATCTGGCCAACAGATACTGAACCATTCAACAACAGTGAGCGCGAGCCGATAATCAACATGAATACCAGCGTCGTCCACAAAATATAGGAACCGCGTGGCGGCGCTTCTTTCACATCACTTGGCAACTGAGACGGTGCAAGACCAGCGCGACGAGCACGACGTCGGAAGTAGGACGCTACGTGAGATGTTCCGCGAAGCTGTAATGCACGAACTTCGTCACCGTCAACCAAGCGATATTCATGCACCGCATCACGTCGACGCTTTATCTCGCCAGCACCAAACGGGAGTGTCAAGACAGCGCGCAATTCCGCCCACGCTCGTGATGCGCGACCAGTTGACAACAACAACAGACTGCGCACAATGGTGAAAAGCACAGTCTCTATAAGAATGAACGGCAATTGAGCGCGAGACGAAAGAGAGACCGAGGTTCGTACTCGTGTGCTCTCGACTTCTGTATCGGAGTACACAAACCATTCTTCGGCAGTGCGGTCGAGCATTGATTCGCGATGTCGAGCAACTGCACTCGGTACGACGACAACACGAGCACCGGTTGTGTGGAGACGCCAACACAAATCAAGGTCACTGCCAGACGAATGGATGCTGGCATCAAAACCACCCACTGTCCGGAAGAGGTCGGCTCGGACTAACAAACATGAACCCGGCAAGACAAACACGTCCTGCACCGCATCATGTTGTTCCTGATCCAGTTCGCCATCGTCGGCATATGGCAGTTGCACACCAAAACGGTCAACGGCAACGCCCACCGACTGAATCATCTTCGGGTTATCCCAATGAACAATCTTCGGACCAACAGCACCGGCATTTGATCGATACAACTCATCTACAAGGCACGTAATGGCATCAGGGGCCAAAGCCACATCATCATGAAGGAAGCAGAAGAAACCGCTGTCGCCCTGAACCAGCTGAAGAACTGTGTTGCATGCAGCCGCATATCCGGGGTTTGAACCCAAGTACCGCACGACCGCCTGAGGCAACTCTGTCTCAACAATGTCGAGAACTTCACGTGCTCCCGCGTTCTCGCTGGTCCCCGTCAACAAGGCCAGAACCTGCAACGAGGCATAGTCCTGCGCTGCGAGAGCCCGAAGGGACTCTGTTAACCAGTCGCCCGGTTCGTGGATGACCATAACGGCCACCACGGGGGGCTGGGAAGGGGAAACCTGTGGCTCTGACACGTCCCTGCGAGGCTAGTGCGAGGCCTGATACCCCCCGAGGCAGAGGCCTCTAACCCTTGTGACATACGGCAGGTAGCAGAGTGCTTGCAACAGTTAGCACCCCTCAGTACGCTTGCCCCATGACGAAGTTGCCTCATATCTCGCTCCCCACCATCGACCTCTCCAAGGTCACCGGACCTGTCCTCAGCAAATTGCCTCTCGACAAACTCCCCAAGGTGGAGATTCCAAAGATCACACTTCCGCAGCTTCACTCGGTTGACCTGACCTCTCTTGACCTCAGCCGTCTCAATCCAAATGCCGTGATGTCACTCCCCGCCGTCAAGCAAGTCACCGAAGTGGGCTACACAGCAGTGGGCTTCGCAGTTCTTGGTATTCAAAAGGCTCAAGTCCGTCGTCGTGAATTGATCGAATCCATCAAGGCACGCACCAACACCGCGCAATAGCCATTGCATAACGGAACATGGTGAACAGCCACTCCCGCAACTAACCTGCCTACGTGACCGAGGCGACTATTCCCCCTGATCTAACAGGGCCAAAGAAGGCGCCACTGCCAGAAGGAATTTTTCCTGTCGGTATCGGAATTTTCATTTCCGGCATTACGTCATACGCCTTTTTCAAAGTCGGTCAACTCGCTTTAGGCAAAGAAGACTTCAAACCACTTGTTGCTTTGTGGTTCATCACCTTTGCATTGGTTCCAGGTTTCTTGATTCCCGTTGAACAGGAAATCGGACGTGCGCTTGCTCATCGTCGCGCACTCCTCCAAGGTGGACATCCGGTCATTCGCAAAATGGTGCCCCTTGCATTCGGACTTGCAGCATTGCTGGTTGTCCTTGTCGCTGCACTTTCCCCATTGCTCACGAGCCAGATGTTTGAGGGCTACTGGCTTGTCACCATCGCACTCATCTTCACGATCATTGCGTATGTGCCCATGCATCTCTCCCGAGGGATTGCCTCGGGAATGGGACGCTTCGTTGCCTACGGCACCATCATGGGTGTTGATGGCGCAGTGCGAATTGTCGCATGCATTCTTTTGTGGCAGTTGAACGTCACATCTGTTGGGGCTTATGCATTTGTTATTGCATTGTCACCACTTGTTGCTGTCCTTGCTGTCTTCACTCGTGGTCAGACTCGTACTGAAGACGGACCAGAAGCGACGTACGCCGAACTCACACCCAACCTCGGCTGGCTCCTCCTCGGATCAATTTCGGCTGCAGCGCTTGTGAATGCGGGCCCAATCGGTGTCGACATTCTTGCCAACTCTGATCAAGCCGTCATGGTGACTGCATTCGGAAACGGCGTGTTGATGTCACGCATTCCTCTGTTTTTGTTTCAAGCAGTGCAAGCCTCACTTCTGCCTCGTCTTGCACGACTTGCCGCAAAAGAAGACCACGATGAATTCCGTCATGGCCTCAGCTTGTTGCTCAAGCTGGTAGCCGGAGTTGCAATTGCGGGCACTGCTGGTGCGGCAGTATTAGGCCCTTGGGCGCTCACCATCATGTACAACGGTGGACTTGATCGCCGCACACTGACTCTTCTTGCACTCTCAAGTGGCTTGTACATGCTTGCTCTTGCTGTCGCTCAAGCAGTCATTGCACTCCATAGTCACCGATGGGTTGCCATTGGATGGCTCTCATCCATGGTTGCGTTTCTCGTCGTGACAGCATTTGCCAGCAGCGACTTGTTCTTACGCGTTGAACTTGGCCTTGTTGCAGGCTCTGCAGTTGCGCTCTCGGTGTTCTCATTTGCGCTCTACGAGCGCATGAAAGAGATGAACTAGCTCTTTACTCGCGCAGTCTCGATAGCGATGTCGTTCTGCACCATCATGCTGACGAGTGTTGGGAAGTCAACCTCAGGAATCCAACCCAGCTTTTCGCGAGCCTTCGTTGGATCACCAATGAGAAGATCAACTTCTGCAGGACGGAAGAAGCGAGGATCCTGGCGAACATAATTGCGCCAGTCATCGAGGCCCACTTCTTGGAACGCCAAGGTGAGGAACTCTTCGATGGAGTGTGTTTCGCCGGTGGCAACCACGTAGTCGTCTGGCTTATCTTGCTGCAGCATCATCCACATTGCACGCACGTAGTCACCTGCGTAACCCCAGTCGCGCTTTGCATCAAGGTTGCCCATGACCAATTCTTTTTCCACGCCCAACTTGATGCGAGCAGCAGTATTTGAAATCTTGCGTGTCACGAATTCAAGACCACGACGTGGACCTTCATGGTTGAACAAAATGCCCGAGCAGGCGTAGATGCCGTAGCTCTCGCGGTAGTTCACCGTGATGTCGTGACCAAACACCTTGGCGCAGCCATAGGGAGATCGCGGGTGGAATGGCGTGAGTTCGCTCTGAGGAACTTCACGGACCTTGCCGAACATCTCTGATGATGAGGCTTGGTAAAAACGAATGGGGTTGTTCTGCGAGCCGCCCACCATGCGAATGGCTTCAAGCATGCGCAACACACCAAGACCAGTGATGTTGGAGGTGAGCTCCGCTTGACCAAATGAAATGGCCACGAAAGAGATGGCGCCGAGGTTGTAGACCTCGTCGGGCTGCACGTACTCGAGGGCTGAGACCAAACTGGTCAGATCTGCAAGGTCGCCAGGGACAAGTTCGACATATGGGAACTCATCACGGATTTGCAATGCACGAGGGTTGTTCTGCCCCTTGAGCATGCCAAAGACTTCATAGCCTTTGCTGTGAAGGAATTCGGCTAAATGTTGGCCGTCTTGACCTGTGATTCCGGTGATGAAAGCGCGTGGCATCGGAAAGACCTCTTACTGGATGAATGGACCTGATGACTGTACCTTGCGGCTCTACTCAACGGGGTGAACCTCTGAATGCCCTACCCCCTACGCTTACGGGATGATCTTGGTTTTGGCAGGCGGCGTCGGTGCAGCGCGGTTTCTTGCCGGCCTCACCCAGGTTGTTGATTCCTCTGAGATTGTGACCATTGTCAATACCGGAGACGACACAGAACTCCATGGTCTGTCCATCTCGCCAGATATCGACACAGTGACCTACACCGTGGCCCAAGCCATCGACCCAGAGCGTGGATGGGGATTGCGTAACGAAACATGGCGAGCCATGGAATCACTCGAACGCTTTGAGTCAGTGCGTCCTGAAGGGTCTCGTGCAGCACCTCGGTGGTTCAACCTCGGTGACACTGACTTGGCCACTCACTTCTACCGCACCGCTCGCCTCCGAGAAGGAGCAACTCTTGCTGAAGTCACAGACGAGATTCGCCGTGCCTTTGGTGTCACATTCCCGATTCTTCCGATGTCAAACCAATCAGTGCGCACCTTGGTGCATCTTGCCGATGGACCTGTTTCCTTCCAGGAATATTTCGTCAAGCTCCGCCACTCAGTCCCTGTCACCAGTGTGGAATTTGTTGGAACGGATACAGCAACCTTTGTTGATCCTGATCTCATCCGCACTGCCGACACAATTGTGATTGCACCATCAAACCCGATTGTGTCGATCGGCCCCATTCGCGCCATACGCGGCGTGGAAGAGTCACTTCGTGCACGACGGGACGACATTGTTGCTGTCTCCCCCATCGTTGCCGGTGCTGCTCTCAAGGGCCCCGCTGACCGCATGCTCACAGAACTGGGTCACGAACCAACCGTCGTGGGCGTTGCCCGCATGTACGCACCTATTGCTGCAACGCTTGTGATCGACGAACAAGACGCACACCTTGTCGACATGGTGGAGCGCGAAGGTATGCGCTGTGTTGTCACTGACACCATCATGTCGAAACCTGGCGTCGCAGCGTCACTTGCACGAACAACGGTGCAGTCAACACCACAACAAGGAGGCATCACATGGCCCGCTTAATGGCATGGAGCGTCGAAGGCATCGGCGAGATAACACCAGGAATGCAAATTGGTGACGTCATCGTCGAAGCATGTGCCGGCGAGCCCAATGGCCCACTTCGTGACAATGACGTTCTTGTCGTCACTCAGAAGATCATTTCCAAAGCCGAGAATCGCCTTGTTGCAATTGATGCCGATGATCCGGTGTCTCACAAGAAACTTGTTGAAGACGAAGCAGTACGCATCGTGCGTCGCCGCGGCGACCTCATCATCACCGAAACAAAACACGGTTTCGTCTGCGCCAACAGCGGCATCGACCTCTCCAATGTCGAACGTGGATACGCCGCACTTCTTCCGCTTGATAGCGACAGGTCTGCTCGACGTATCAGGGACATTGTGAAAGCAAAACTCGGTGTCAATGTGGGTGTCATCATCTCCGACACATTTGGTCGTCCATGGCGCAAGGGTCTCACTGACGTTGCTATCGGAGTGGCGGGTATCGCAGCAGTGGTTGACCTTCGCGGAACCGAAGATGCGCTCGGACGCGTGATGCAAGTGACTGAAGTGTGTGTTGCAGACGAATTGGCGTCAGCTGCCGAACTGGTGATGGGCAAGTCAACAGGTGTTCCTGTTGCTGTTGTTCGTGGTGCAGACCCTCTGTGGTTCCGCGATGCATCGATGAGCGAAATTGTTCGCCCGCCGAGCGAAGACTTGTTTCGTTAACGAAGGGTGGAAAGACCTTCAGCCAATGGCGTGAAGGGTGACCAACCAAGTTGAATTCGTGCACGCACCGGCGAGAGAGATAGACGCACAACATCATTAGGACGAGCAGCTGAGGTTCGCGGAACCGGAGACGATGCTCCACCCATGACTGACCACAGGTCCACAATGCTGGTGGCAACGCCCGTACCCACGTTGATGACTAATCCGCCTGCTCTGTCCAGAGATCGGGCAATTGCATCGACTGTGTCGTCAACATGCACAAAGTCGCGCACTTGCTTGCCGTTGCCATGAACAATCGGAGCACGGCCATTCGCCAATGCATCGGCAAAGGAAGCAACGACTCCGTCTTCAGGCCGTTGACGAGCGCCATAGACATTGGCCATTGCCAACACTGTGAACTCCACGCCATGACGGTCGCGATACACCCCGTGAATATCTGCCGCAGCACGGGCCAACACTTCTTCGCTGGTACGCGAATCATTGATGTGACCTTCCTTGATGGGAAGGTCGCGCGCAGTCACTTCGCCATAAAGAAGAGCCGCAGAAATTCCGGTGATGACTTTAGAAACGCCACCAAGACGAGCTGCCTCTAAGATTGCAACAGTTGATTGCATCGCAGTCATTGCGCCACTGAGGTGACTTTGCGATGGCGAGAACACTGCAAGGTTGACGATGATTGACGGTCGACGTAACGAGACAAGTTCAGCGAATTCAGCAGATAGAACGGAGATGTTCTGAAACTTGAATCGCCCAGATGCATTACGAGCTTCCGCAAGATTCGCAAGTGACCCAGTCGACAGATCATCAACGACATCTACTTCATGACCCTCGGCCATGAATCGGTCAACTAAGTACGAACCAATAAACCCTGCGCCACCACAGATCATGATTTTGCGGGTCGTCGACATCAGGACTTCTGCTCTGGATCAGGAACTCGAGCATTCTGCAGATGCTCGCCAGCAGGAATCACAACTCCTGCACCAATGACACAGTCCTGAAGAGACGATTCATCAGACACGCTTCCCATCACCATGGAGCGCTCAACACGAACTCGGTCACCCAAGACAGAACCTGCCAACAACACAGAATCGGTAACGACGCATCCGGCACCAACAACGCAGCCTTCGCCGATCACGCTGTGTGTAATGGAGGCCGATGCATCAATGTGAGCGTTCGCACCAATGGAAGACAAGATGCTCTGACGAGAGCCATCAATGAGATCCAAGTTGGCCTTCAAGTATGTATCGGGGCGTCCCGTATCAATCCAGTAGTCATCTGTGGGCATCGCACTTAATGTTCCATCAGCGACCATGGATGGAAACACGACTCGTTCAATAGAGATCTTCTCTCCAGCAGGAATGCGATCAATCACAGAGGGTTCCAACACATACGTGCCGGCATTCACCACGTTGCTTTCTGATTCACCTGGTGCCGGCTTTTCCACAAAGCGCTGCACCTTTCCATCTGCGGTTGTTTCCACAACGCCATATTGCGATGGGTCATCAACGGGCGTGAGATGCAACGTACCTTCGGCGCCCTGCGCCTTGTGAAAAGCAACAAGTGCAGCAACATCAAGATCACACAAGATGTCTCCGTTCATCACGACAAACGTGTCGGTGATGCCCGCATCGCGAGCAGCAAACGCAATTGCGCCCGCAGTATCAAGTGGCTCGGGTTCTACTGCGTAGTGAAGTTGCACTCCGGCACACATGCCGTCAGGGAAAGCTTCAAAGAAAGGTTCGGGCTTAAAACCAAGTGCAAGAGCAACATGAGTGACCCCAGCGGTACTGAGATGTGCGATGAGATGTTCGAGCTGGCGAACATTCGCAATTGGCAATAGCGGCTTTGGTGTGCTCAGGGTCAGAGGCCTCAGACGAGTGCCAAAACCTCCGACGAGAACAACCGCGTGCATCAGCCTGCCGTAGTGGTGGTTGCGCCCTTGACCGTGGTGGTCGTTGCGCCCTTCACCGTGGTGGTGGTGACACCGCCCATGTCGGCAGCACCCAATTCAGGCAAGTTTGCCGCTGACTTTGGCATCGGAATGTCTACACCCGGCGCAGCGATGGCCATGGTGATTGCCATGCCATCTTTCTTGATACGGATGTTGTTGAAGTCAGTGATGTACTTCATTGAGACTTCAGAGTTGTCGTACTGATCCCACACGACGACCTGTACCTGCGCCGCCACCATTTCACCTTCAGCGTTCTTGCACTTCAGATCGGATGTCTTGTAGGACTCGCCATTGTTCTGGTTGGCTGGGAATGTGATTCCATCGGTTGAAACCTTCACGCCATAAGAGTCGAGGAATAAGCCGAGCTTTGCGCGAGTACCAGTAGCCAATGCTCCCGCGTGCCAGTGGATGACTCCGTCGTCGTGGCTGTGAATGTTGTACTTCTGATACTCCGGCGTCACAGGCTCTTCAAGAGTGCCTTGGAGATCATTCAAGAAACCATCGCATTTGTAGAAGCCATACGACACGTGCCAGTGATCATTGATCGTGGGAGGAGTATTGCGGCTTGGTGCAGATTGACGTGAATATGCGATGAGTCCTGTACCGAGGACGATGACAATCGCCATGATGGATGGGAAAAGAGTGCCGCCTTGGAAGCGCACTTTCTTACCCTTGCCCTTCTGAGCGAGACGGGCGACTTTTTTTGCTGATGAACCACTAGCCACGAGTAGGAAAGGCTACCCGTTAAGAGGTGCTAGAGACGCTCACACTCCGATATCGGCGATTAATGAGAGATATGACTGCGCAACAGCAGCGGGCGAAACATGGGTTTCCACCCATTGTCGGCCCTTTCGCCCTTGTTCGCGCGCCTCATCAATGTTTGCCACCATGTGCTGAAGCGCAGCGGTAAACACTTCTTCATCATCAGGCGCAACCGACACACCAGCTCCGCTGTGGTCAAGAATTCGTGTGACTTCCGTACCCGCATCAATCGCGGCCACCACCGGCCGGGCAGCAGCGAGAATGCTGTACGTCTTCGATGGGACACTGACAGCGCCGAGACCTGCCCGCAATGGAACGACATGAATGTCTCCCGACGCCAGAACTTCCCCCACTCGATCGCGCGGCTGGTATCCCGCAAATCTGATGTTTGGCAACCCATCAGCTTGTGTTTCCAACTCTGCTCGTGCCGCACCATCACCATTGATCACGAAGGTGATGCTGGGCATGCGCTTCGCTGCGTGCAACAACATGGTGAGTGATTGCGAGTATCCAACATTGCCGGCGTACATCACAACGATCTCGTCACCGATATTGAGTTCTTGTCGATACGACGTCATGCGATCCATCGGAACGATGCGATCAGCGTCAACAAAATTAGGAATCACCTTGATCTTGTTCGCATGACGCGAAGACACCTTTGCAACCACATTGTCTCGAAGGTCGTCTGACAAGACGACAACAGCATCGGATCGGTGATAACTCACTCGCTCCAGCCAGCGCGCCGCAGAGATAATGCGTTTGTTTGTGATGGCACCAGTTTCAATTGCAGCATCGGGAAACACATCTTGAATATTGAAGATGGCTGTTGTGAATCGCAGACGAGCAGCAAGCCAACCCGTGAGCCCCATTGTGAGCGGCGGGGACATCGAAATGACTGCAGCAGGACGTCGATGAATACCGCCCGCAAACAATGTGCAGACACCGGCAATTGCACCGAATCCGACAAAGCCCACTGCGCGACGCAAAAGATTGCTCTTGCTCTTGCCTGGGAATGGATGCACACGAATAATGGAGCCCCATGCCGTGCGCTCTCGACGAACAAGTCGTCCTGTCCAACCTTCTTCGATGGCGTGTGTGCGATACCACGGCAACGAAGTCACAATATGAATGCGCCGACCCGCAGCAATGAACTCATCAACGATGCGTGTGATGACTTCGCCCGTGGGAGCAGTGTCGGGCGCAAAGTGCGGAACGAGAACGACAATCGGACGACTCATTGCCGACCATCCAAAGCGATGCGATATTGCTCGACCAAGTCGGTGGCCGACAAAGCTGCTGTGAAGAGCTGCGACCGAGAATGTCCCAGTGCAACAAGTTCCGAGCGACGGGCACGCACGGCGTCAAGAGCGGGTGCCCATGCATCTGTTGTTAACGGCAGAACAAGCCCTGCATTACCAACAACTCCGGGAAGGCTGGCTTGATTGCTGCAGATCACTGGAGCACCCATCCGCATTGCTTCAATCACGGGTGCACCAAAACCTTCGTACTCACTCGGGAACACCATGGCATCGGCCATCTTCAATAAGCCATTGCGATCTTCATGTGACACGCGGCCCGGCATCACAACTTGAGAAGACAAATCATGTTTCGCAACGAACGCCACAACATCTTCGTGATGGGACCCTTCGGACCCAGCGAAAACAATGCGCAATGAAGGATCTGCCCATGCTCCACCCGCATTCAGCAACAACTGCAGCAAAAACAAGTGATTCTTATGGGGGTGCGTGATCGCAGGGAATACAAGAACGGGCCCATCTCCCAAAGCGAATTTTGCCCGTAGCGCCGTTTCATCTGTCACTGATGCACTGATGTCGTTCTCAAGACCATGGCGAACTATGCCAATCTTCTTCGTTGTAGTTCCAAATGCCTGCGTGAGCGAATCGGCAACGAAACGAGAAGGCGCAGTGATTCGTGATGCACGACGAACCGATGATGGAACAACACGTTGCAGATACCGCAATTTCACCGGCGCGACATAGTGCGGGTAATCAATCCACTGAATGTCATGAATGGTGAGCACAGTGGTTTTGTTCCCGCGACGAGGAAGAGTTCCGCCTCCGTGATGCACCAGTGAGTATCGACGCGTTCTCTTGGCAAGCCATGTGTGCTCTAGCCAAATACGAACAGCACGACGAGAACAATCGTTTGGCGCTTCATGCACCTTGTACAGAGATGCAATACGTGGTTGACGTTGCGAGAAGCCGAGAGGCGCAAATACCTCGACGTCGTACTCATGTTCGATCTCTGCCAAGCCCAATAGTTGGCGCACGAGATATTCCTCACTACCACCGACGCCGGGCACGCACCACAGCAGGTTCATGGCGACACGAAGACAACTCATGCTTCATCCAACAATTCGCAATACGCAGAGAATGTGGCCCGAGCAGTTTCTGACCACGGAACTTGCACAGCACGATCACGACTACGAGAGGACCACGCATCACGCGCAGCCAATGATTCACGAATGCCCGATGCAATAGAAGACACATCAAGTGGATCAACAAGAATTGCTGCACCACCTGCAACTTCCTCCGTCGAAGTTCCGCGAGATGTCACCACGGGTGCACCATGGGCCATTGCCTCAATGACAGGTAATCCGTATCCCTCCATGATGGAAGGAAATGCAAACACCGTGCACAAGTTGTACAAAGCAGGAAGATCGTGCGAAGGAACGAAACCGGTGAACCGTATGTCGTGACCAGAAAGTGGAGCCTCGTCGCCCCACCCTTCCATTCCGACAATCACAAGAGGTGGAGCATTGTCGATCGACGAGAGTGCCTCGACTAACCGTGCGAGATTCTTGCGTGGCTCTAACGTGCCAACGAACAACACGAAGTCATCGGGCAGTGAGTATGCGGCACGCACGCGAGCACGATCAGCATCAGAGACTTCATGCGTTGTGACGCCGAGAGGCACGTGGCGTAAACGCCACTCTTCAAACCCTGCATACAAACAATCTCGATACGTACTCATTGATGAGCACAAGATCAGTGACGCACGATCTTGCAAGATGTTCAGACTGCGAGTGAACATCTTGTTACCACGCGCAGTGAAGAATTCTGGATGACGAAGAAATGCCAGATCATGAATTGTCACGACAAGTGGAAGATCTGTTGCCGGCGGAAGAATTGTTGTGGAGTGGACAAGTTGCAGGTCCTCAATCACAGACTCCACTTTGGGCCACCGAAACCGTGTCCACATCTCGTACAGAATGGGTCCACCTAGAGGCAGCGCTGCCACCTTGACAGGGGGCATATAACCCTCGGTTGGTGGTCGGCGGTGGCGACCAGCCACTCCGATGAGGTCGAGACCTTCCATATGGCGCAACTCTTTCGCCACTTCAATGGCCGAGATTCCGGTCCCTCCGGGCACGCGATGCCAGCAATGTTCGAAGGTGTAGGCGACGCGCACCCCTTCATTCTGTCTGCTCGCGTCCTACGATGGCACCTATGGCGGAATTCTGGACAGGTCGACGAGTGCTCGTCACGGGCGGAAATGGCTTTCTTGGCCGTGTCGTAGTGGGCCTATTGGCCAGCAAAGGTGCCCACGTAGTGGCTCCGACCCACGATGAGTACGACCTCACCATCCCCGGCGTGGCTGATGCCATGCTCGCCACGCACTCCCCCAGCCATGTCATCCACCTCGCTGCCCGCGTCGGTGGCATTGGGTACAACCTGGTGGACCCCGCCCGCCTCTACCTCGACAACCTCATGATGGGCACGCACATCATTGAGGCTGCTCGTGCAGCCGGCACCGAGAAGACCGTTCTTCTGGGCACCGTGTGCTCGTATCCGAAGTTCACCCCTGTTCCCTTTAAAGAAGAGAGCTTCTGGGACGGCTACCCCGAAGAGACAAACGCGCCCTACGGCATCGCGAAGAAGGCACATCTTGTTCATGCGCAAGTCAACGCAGCTCAGTACGGACAAAAGTTTGCCTATCTCATTCCCACCAATCTCTACGGACCTGGTGACAAGTTCCATGAGTCGGTCTCACACGTCATCCCTGCACTCATTAAAAAATGTGTGGAAGCAAAAGAAGCTGGCGCGGATCACATCGATGTGTGGGGCACTGGTTCTGCAAGTCGTGAATACCTCTATGTTGAAGATGCAGCAGCAGCAATCGTGTTGGCAGCAGAAATCCACGAAGGCATCGAACCCATCAACTTGGGCTCCGATCGCGAGATCACGATTCGTGAAACAGCAGAAACCATTGCTCTAGTCACCGGTTTCACTGGAGCACTGGTGTGGGATGCGACAAAACCTGATGGTCAACCACGACGACGCATTGACCCAACACGTGCAGCAGAGATGCTCGGCTGGAAAGCTGGTATGGATTTCTCTGAAGGACTTCGCCGCACTGTTGACTGGTATCTCGCTAATCGTGCAAGTGCCGAAGCAGCGCCACGCTGAAGCCGGCCCAATTCATCTCACACCTACACTGACATCGTGACGATTCCCCCGCCACCGATTGAGTTCTGCACTCGCCATCCCGATGTCGCAACAGGGCGTCACTGCACTCGCTGTGAACGCGCCGCGTGTAATGACTGTCTGACTCCTGCGCCCGTGGGTTCGCATTGTGTTGATTGTGTGCGCAGTGCTCGCCCTAGTGCAGCAGTTCGTGCCAAGTATTGGAATGCGTCACAGAACATTCTCGTGACTCGCACATTGATTGCCATCAACATTGTTGTGTTCGTGTGGACTGTTGCGGGCAATCGCGAATACGACCTCGGACTCTCGCGGGTCTATATCGAAAATGGCGAGTGGTACCGCGTCATCACATCGGGCTTTTTGCACTTCGGGTTGATTCATGTGGGTATGAACATGTTGCTGCTCTGGCAACTCGGTCAACTCCTTGAACCAGCGATGGGCCGTACAAAATTCACCGCGTTGTATTTCATCGCAATGGTCGGCGGAGCAATCGGAGCACTCTTGGTGGAACCGAACGGTTTGACTGGCGGCGCATCAGGTGCAGTGTTTGGTTTAATGGCGGCTGCAGCAGTAGGGCTGAAACAACGCGGCATCAACCCAATGCAGACGGGCATCGGATCAACTCTGATCTTGAACCTACTCATTACGTTTGCAATCCCTGGTATCTCGATTGGTGGCCATATTGGTGGCGCACTCACCGGAGCTGCCATCGGATACTTCTTGCTCAAACCGCGCTGGCGTTAAACGACACACCTGCGTCGTACAGTCCCACGCACTCCCCTTTTCGCATCAATGCTTGTTCAGCACGATGCCTGTTGCACATTGCAATCACTGCGGAGACACCATGCTGAATGCATCACTCATTGACATCCCTCGTCCGTTTATCGACCCCATCAATACATTCGTTGAAGCACTCGGCGTCACCAGCATGACGATGCAACGACCTCGTTCTAATTCCACCGTTGCACTCTTGCTCGATAATCAACGCAGAGGCCTTGCGATGTTCCGCATTCCTCCACTCTCGTCTCAGTCCATCCACGCAGTGGTTGCCCACTGCTCCGAGATGCCATCGACGTCGTCAGTTGTTCTCGTCAGCAGCCGTAGGGGCACTCCTGTTGTTCCTGCAGATATCGCACTCCTTCACATCTGCACAGCCACTCTTGCCGCTGCAGGCTTTCGGCTCTTCGACTGGGCCGTTATTGGGACAGGAGGCTTGTATTGCCCACGCACATTGGCGGGTGTCCCCGACCCATGGCCAGACACCACACCGTGCATGCTTTAACTCGACGGTGGGTCTTGGTGTTTGAACGCTCGACGTTGCTTGGCCGTGAGTCGCAAACCAGCTGCGCCTAACCGTCGGACTAATTCCTTGCTCGAAACCTCCACGGCACCCAACACAGTGGCTTTGTCTCGCACATACTGCGGAAGGTCGTAGTGGTCCCCATGAAAAGCGCGTGGCGGTATGCCTAACTGCTCAGCAAAATCATGTAGTTCCTCCAACGACGTATCGCTCACCATGTGGCACCACACATGATCTTTATGCGCCCATCGGCAGTCATCTACAAGAATTGTCATGCGACGAAGAGGATTGTCATGCGATGGACACTGTACGACAGAGCGTCAAGGTGATTGACTGTTGGGCATGGCAATGCCGCTGAAGACTCGTCCCGCAGAAGTTCGTCCCGATACCGAAGAGGTCACCGAAACGGGTGAACCAATTGTTGCCCACATCGTCAAAACGAAGCCCGGCGAGAACGCAGCAGCAAAAGTGTTGGAAGCACGCATCAATGGCACACCCATTGAGGCCCTGTGTGGACACGTGTGGGTACCGTCGCGTGATCCGAAGCAAGTACCAATGTGCGGCAAATGTAAAGAGATCTACGAGATGTACCGCGTCTTCAACGACGGTCTCGGCGACACACCCAACGAATGAGTTCGTTGCAGCTTCGCCCCGCTATTCGCGGGCTTGTGATGGATCACGATGACCACGTACTTATGGTGCGGCTTGTGTTTCCCCACGGAGCGTTCTGGGTATTGCCTGGTGGCGGTATCGAAGAAGGTGAAGACCACATGGACGCACTGCATCGTGAACTACGCGAAGAAACAGGATTAGTCAACGCAACGATTGGTGCACCGGTGTGGAACAGAACGCATCATTTCCAATTGACGGATGGCAACGGCACCGAATGGCGTGGTCAAACAGAGACTGTCTACATGGTGCGCACGGAACGTTTTACTCCTGCACCATCATTCTCAGAAGAAGAACTGCGGGCAGAGAACTTGCATGAGCATCGATGGTGGAGCCTTGCCGACATGCTCGCCTATGAGGGGGACGACAATTTCACTCCTCGCGATATTGCTTCATACCTGCACGTCATCGTTAACGAGGGCATTCCTGCTGTTCCGTTCGAGATTGAACACAGCAGTTAGTCACTGCACTTAGCGGAAGTCCCGACTGGGTACTGCTGCTGGCGTAAACAATGGCGCAATATGTTCCGCCACCACATTGACCACACCATTGGCAGATTCCACTCGCCCACGTACAAGTAATGCCGACGCATCACGTGCGACTGCCCGATAGCGCGCCCAGCATCCTTTTGAGCACACCACATTGATGAGGCCTGTTTCATCTTCCAAGCTGATGAACGTTGCGCCACGCGCACTCACCGGGCGCTGACGGTGCGTGACAATGCCTGCCACCCACGCACGGTCTTTATGGGGTATCCGCACCAATGCATCAGCAGTCACGACACCTTTTGCACTGAGTTGTTCGCGCAAGAAAATGGTGGGGTGTCCGTCCGGAGAAATGCCCGTCGCCCACAAGTCAGCAATCGCTTCTTCCACGGGCTCCATGCCTGGCAATGTGGGGCGAGAGTTCAAACCCAACATGCCCTGTAAGTGCTGGCCGTTATTGCCGTGCGCGCCTGCTTCCCACAATGTGTGCCGACGATCATCGCCAAAACTGTTGGTGAAGGCGCCAGCAGTTGCCATCGCTTCCATTTGTTTACGTGACAACTGCGGAACACGACGCGCGAGATCTTCTAATGATTCATACGGGCGACCCTCTGCAACTAGCCGTGCTACTTCAGAGCCCACACCGCGCACGGAGCCAATACCTAATCGCACAGCCAAACCACCGAATGAATCTGCACACGGCTCCAACGTGGCGAGGTCTGCCGACGCGTTGATATCAGGCGTGTGTACCACCACGCCATGGCGACGCGCATCACGCACCAATGTGTGCGGTGACCAAAAGCCCATTGGTTGTGCATTCAGTAACGCGGCACAAAACACTGCCGGCTCGTGCAACTTGATATACGACGACGAATACACGAGATACGCGAAACTGACCGAGTGGCTTTCGGGGAAGCCATAGTTAGCAAAGGCCGCCATCTTGTCGAAGATTTCATCAGCGATGGCGCCGGTGATGCCACGCGCCGCCATGCCGTCATACAAACGATCTTTCAATCGCTGCATGCGCAACGCTGAACGCTTCGAACCCATTGCTTGTCGCAGTTGATCTGCTTCGGTAGCGGTAAAGCCCGCAACATCGATAGCCATCTGCATGAGTTGTTCTTGAAACAACGGCACGCCCAATGTTTTTGCCAACGCATTCTCTAGCAACGGATGTAGATATGTGATGGGCTCTTCGCCATTGCGTCGACGAATATACGGATGCACTGACCCACCCTGAATAGGGCCAGGGCGAATGAGTGCAATCTCTACTACAAGGTCGTAGAAGCGACGCGGCTTGAGGCGCGGCAACGTGGACATCTGCGCACGCGACTCCACTTGAAACACACCCACCGTGTCAGCACGACACAACATCGTGTACACATCGTCTTCTTGCGGAATAGTGGCGAGGTCTAATTGATATCCACGATGTTCAGAGATGAATGCCACCGCATTCGATAGCGCCGACAACATGCCGAGACCCAAGAGATCAAACTTCACGAGGCCAATGGCAGCGCAATCATCTTTGTCCCATTGCAACACACTGCGGTTCTCCATGCGTGCCCACTCCACCGGGCACACTTCAACAATCGGCCTGTCGCACATCACCATGCCACCAGAGTGAATACCCAAGTGACGCGGCATGTTTTCTATCTCGGCTGCCATCTCTAACACCATCGGCTCAATATCGTGCTCGCGTTGCGTGGCCGTGACCCCCACACTGCCCCACGCGTCAACTTGCTTGCTCCACGAATCTTGCTGTGCAGGCGCGTACCCCAATGCTCGAGCCATATCGCGCACTGCAGAACGAGACCGGTACGTAATCACGTTGGCTACTTGTGCTGCATGCAGTCGACCATGTCGTTGAAACACGTACTGGATGACTTCCTCGCGGCGGCCGCTTTCAATATCAATATCGATGTCGGGCGGTCCGTCACGCTCAGGCGACAAGAAACGTTCAAACAACAAACCCAACGACACCGCATCAGCTTTGGTGATGCCCAACGAATAACACACCGCACTGTTGGCAGCACTGCCACGGCCTTGGCACAAAATGCCCTTCTCTTCGCAGAAGCGCACAATGTCCCACACCACCAAGAAATAGCCAGCAAAACCGAGAGTTTCGATGATGCCGAGTTCGTGCTCAATGGTGCGCCATGCACGCGCACGTAAGGACAAGTCTTCCCCGCCGTCAGGCTTTATGCCGTACCGATGCTCTGCACCTGTCGTGACAAGTCGCCGAAGAAACTCCATTTCGTTCAACCCATCAGGGCACGGAAACGGCGGTAGTTGTGGTGCAACCAGTGACAAGTCGAATGCGATCTCACGCGCAACATCTGCAGCGCGTTGCACCACACCGGGATAGCGAGCAAAGCGTCGTTCCATTTCTGCACCTGAACGCAGATATGCAGTAGCAGCAGGCGGCAACAAGTGATCAATCTCGTTGAGATCACACCTGTTGCGCACTGCAGCCATTGCCGTTGCTAAACGATGCTGCGAGGGCACTGCATACGACACGTTGTTCGTCGCCACACATTCCACATCGAGACGTGCTGCAATACGCACCAACTGGTCGTTACGCACCGCATCAATAGGGTCACCGTGATCCCACAGTTCCATCAACACGTTGTGTGCGCCGAATGCTTCCATCAGTTGACGCGTGACATGTTCTGCCGCAGTCGGGCCGTGTTCCACCAACGCACGCACCACGGCACCGTTGCTGCCGCCCGTGAGAACCATGCACTGTTGTTGCACCGTGTTGGCGACAGTGCACACACTGAACACGGGCGCACCTTTACTGCCCGCCATTTGTCCTTCACTAATCGCGCGTGCCATTCGTGCGTACCCTGCGGCACCGCGTGACAACAACACGACTTCGCCAAAGGCACCCATGTCGAGCTCCACACCAAACACGGTGGGCAACTGCATCGCACGTGCAGCTTCAGCAAAACGAACAATGCCGTACAAACCATTGCGGTCAGTGATCGCCAATGCACCCAGCCCCAGCGACGAGGCAACCTCGGCTAGTTCTTCAGGGTGAGCCGCACCTTCCAGAAATGAAAAGTTCGACCGGCAATGCAGCTCTGCATATTGGGGTGTGGGGGCCTCACGAATCACTCCATGAGCGTACCGAACATATGTTCGTATGAAAAGGGGCAGTTACAAGCCCAGTAAGGCTTTTGTTGCTACTAATCCGCCATGCAGGCCAACATCAGCAATCTCGAGGGCTTCATCCCAGGTGAACCACCGGGCATCGGGGCTCTCCCCTTCGGCTGGGTTCATCGGCACCTCGGGGGCGCGAATCACGTATCGAAGATCATGGTGCGTGTGCCCCTTCGGACCCGCGTGCACATCAACGTGCACGAAGACGCCGTCACCCTTTTCGTGGCGCACAGGCAACCCTGTTTCTTCTTCTGCTTCACGCAATGCACCTTGTGCTGGTGTCTCGCCTGCATCAATGTGTCCACCTGGCTGCAACCACATGCCTAAACGTTTGTGTAAGTGCAACGCCACTTTGTCTCCCGCATCGCTCACCACAATTGCTGATGCAGTGACATGCACAAGACCCATCTCTTCGTCATAGGGCTCTGTCAATGTGGGAACAACTGTAAGAAATGTTGCAATGGACTCACGTTCACGTTCATCAACAGGCACACGCGTGCTCAACACGGTGAGAATGTGAGCAATATCGGCGTTGTTGTGCACGTCTCTACTGTGCCACACCACATTGTGAACCCACACATGGCAGACCATGCAGCTAGTCGTAGCGCGCCAGCAACCGCCACTGATGATTCTCGAGCCCCATGAGGAACACACGCAATGCACCGCGTTTGTTTTGTACCAACAGCTGCAATCGAACATGTCGGCGTTTGCGGCGCGCATCCCACCATCGCTCTTCCACGGGCCATGGTCCGGCTGTGCGCATCACAACATAGGTATGCCCTGACACGGTGACAACAGCAGGCTCTGCATCGAGTTCGTGTCGGCCCGTTACACCCACAGGCACACCGGCGCCACTCAGCACTG
This sequence comes from Ilumatobacteraceae bacterium, assembly GCA_021298435.1. Classification (GTDB taxonomy): domain Bacteria; phylum Actinomycetota; class Acidimicrobiia; order Acidimicrobiales; family Ilumatobacteraceae; genus UBA2093. The sequence goes on along the minus strand of JAJTFJ010000003.1, from coordinate 29,793 downwards.
TTGCTTCGGGCGGCACAACAGCAATGGATGCCGGCGACGGTCGTGGCACTGCCCCGCTCCAATCACGCGCTACACCTTTGCCAGTATTCACACGCTGTTCTGATTCGTGTTGACCAGATAAATCAACCAATGCAATCGGCACCTGCGAAAACACCGTGGCGACATCGCGGCCACCTTCCCATCGCGGCACTGTGACTTGCACATGTTCACTCACTGCCGACGCCATGGCCGCAGCGCGTGCTGCACGTTCAGTGTTTTCTTCGTTGCCACCCCACAACAACGGTTGCACCACCAACACTTCACGTGTTTCTAGCGGTGTGAACTCAACGCGCACCACACCACTGGTGGGCGCATCGGGGTCTGCTTCATTCGAGACCAACCAACCATCGAGTTGATACAACAAACGTTGTGCCAGTGATGCCGCACCAAACCCACGTGGTTCTCCCCAGATACGCGAGGTGGCTTCTGCATGATCTGTTTCGCACGTGACCAACATGCGCACACACTGCTGACCCTGGCCGGCGATGGCATTCACCAACACATCAATAGTGGGCCGCGTTGCCGCCACCACATGATCTGCCGATGTAAGCGGAGACTCAAACTCAATGTGTCGTGCAAAGTCAGACGGTGGTGCACCTGGTGCGAGATAGCGCACCTCTGCGCCCGACACCAGTTGCCACACATGCTTGCCTTCGGTGCCAAAGCGATCAATGAGCGCTGCCTCGCCTACGCCGTGCACTGCTTCACACGTGCGTAAACCCAAACGACCCAAAAGATCCACTGTGTCGACACTGACGCCACCGACATGCGCCAACGATGCAACAGGTAATGCAAACAAGAACTGTTGTGCAATGGCAGATTCCACTACGCATGGCGTACCACGCGATACCGCCAAGTGCGCCGCCGCTGTTGCAGCAAAGCGAGAATCGGCAACACCCACACCAAACGGTGAATCAACAGCACGACAGAGCTCGTGCAGCATGCGTGCCACAGCAACATCGCCACCGAAGTACCGCGACGGCCCACGCGCTGCCATCACAACAGTGCCGACTTCTTCTACTTCCACCAACGGAGAGATGGTGGTGAGACTACGCACCACATGTTCGAACATGGTGAACGCGTGTTGTTCACCCAGTGCGCCATATTGCTGTTGCCACTGCGGAAACACCACAGCAATCGAGCGCGTCATGTGTGCACCTTCATAACGACGCCGCACCATCTGCTGCGGGCAACTGCACGGTGAGCGCACGTTGGTTGTACACGCGACGACCATGCGCTTGTACCGACATGGTGCGTGACGATGCATGCGTATGGAAATGCCATTCAGTAGTAGACGACGACAACACAACATCGGGAGAGAACTGGCCCGCACGACCCAAGATGAGCAACACCGAGCCTGATGCTTTTGCACGCGCCACAATGCGTCGCGTTTCTGCAGCAGAACATGCCGGCGAAGACACCACCACAAGATCAATGCCATCGACCAAGGCACCCACGACTTGTGCGTACGACTGCGTGTGCCCACCCGTGCTGACACACATGACACGTTGCAACGCCACGCCGTATTCATGCGCGGCCATCAGACCCACACGCGGCACATCGACATACGCCAACCATGAACCCACCGATGTTGCAGTGGCAACAAGAGAAAACAACAACGACATGGGCGCATCACCTGCGCATGCGTACACACCCCCGCGTTCTAAACCCGATGATGGAAGAAGACTGGCCAACGCAGGTGCGACAGGAACCGGACCAAACCCTGCTTCAGCACGTGCCGACACACGTTGCGCAAACTGCGCACCTGTTTCGATGCCAGAAGAATGCGTGCCTGTTAATTCAGGAAGGAGAAGATGACCCACGCGGTCACCATAGCGAACAGGTGTTCGTATATTCCAAGGCGCTCTGGCCTTGGCATCAGGGCTTAACCCTGCTTGGCCATCCAGCGCTCGCGGCCCAAACGGCTGCGCTCCCACAAGTGCGCAGGCACTCGCGGATCAAGAGCAGGACCACCATCAGCTGATGGCGCGGCAGCAGCAGGTGCTGCTTCGGCTGGCATGTTGGCGAGGAGTTCTTCCAGCGAAGGAGGGGTCATACCCGGCTTCCAGTACTGATACATGTCGCGAACAATGGTGTCGAGGCCCGACTGCGATGCGCCTGAAGCCAAACCAGCAGTGACGATGTTGCCGTACACGTGCACCCACGAAACCTGACCGGACTCGAACAAACGGCGCGACAACATGGCCGCAGGGCGTGGGCCCTTGGCCTCGGCGGCGCTGTTGAAGCGCTCATGACCCATGCCCGTAAGGGAACGATTGGTCTCGAAACGAACGATGGCGGGCGTGCCGCCTGTCTTTTGCTGTACTGCCACTGGCTGACCCATATATGTCACGCTAGTCAACCGCGGGTCGGCTTCGCCTACTAATCGGTTGGCGGGTACCGTAGCCATAGCAGTTGCTGTCCCCCCAAGGGCTGGCGAGTGCCTCAACCACATATCTCACACAGGGGAATTCACATGGCTGACATCACACTCGCAGAATTCGAAAAGGAAGCACTTGCCTTCCTTGAAGCAAACGTTGAACGCCGTCCGGTCGAGAAGGCATTCGTGTGGGGCGAAGGCTCTGACAACTTCTACCGCGAGAAGGATCGTCAGCAAGAAGCTGACAACGCAGCAGAAGCAAAGCTCTGGCGTCAGAAGAAGTTCGATGCAGGTTTCGGCTGGATCAGTGGTCCAAAGGAATACGGCGGCCGTGAACTCTCCCCTGCATTCGATCGCGCATACAGCCAACTCGAGTCGCAGTTCCGCGTGCCCGACCAGAGTGCATTCGCCATCAGCCTCGGCATGGTGACACCCACCATCTATGACCATGGTTCAGATCGTGCGAAAGAGCTCTATGTGAAGAAGCTCTGGCGCGGCGAGATGATTGCATCGCAGTTGTTCTCCGAGCCAGGTGCAGGTTCCGACCTTGCATCTCTCACCACCAAGGCAGTCAAAGACGGTGACGAATGGGTCATCACTGGCCAGAAGGTGTGGACCACAGGTGCGCACTACTCCGACATCGGCGAAATCATGACCCGCACCGACTGGGATCTTCCGAAGCACAAGGGCCTCACCGCTTTCATCATCGACTTCAAGGATCCAAACGTCGAAGTACGTCCTCTCAAGCAGATGACCGGTGGCGCAAGCTTCAACGAAATCTTCTTCAACGAAGTTCGCGTGAAGGACGACATGCGTCTTGGTGATGTGAACAACGGCTGGAACGTTGCTCTCACCACACTCATGAACGAGCGTGCATCAATCGGTACCAACAACTCAGGTGACTCCAACTTGCTCACACGCGTGATTGCAATGGTGAAGCATTACGGCCTTGAGTCTGATCCACTCGTACGCAATGAACTTGCAAACATCGTGATCAACTACCGCATCGCCAATATGAATGCTCAGCGCACCACCGCAAAGGCAAAGGCTGGCCAGTTGCCCGGACCAGAAGGCTCCATCGGCAAGATGGTGTTGGTGAACAACCAAGCTCGCCTTGTGAAGTTCCTCTCGCACATCCTCGGACCAAAGCTCATCGCAGACAGCGGCGAGTGGGGCACCTACGCATGGGCAAACTTCGTTCTCGGAACACCAGGTCTGCGTATTGCAGGCGGTTCTGACGAAGTGATGCGCAACATCGTTGGTGAGCGCGTGCTCGGTCTTCCCAAAGAGCCAGGCATCGACTCACGTTCACCGTTCAAGGACATCAAGGTTTCGTAAGAACCCAGTTACTCAAAAGACCCTGCGTTGATCATTGCGATTGGCGCAGGGTCTTTTTATATTTCCGGCGGCTAGCTAAACGCCCAGGTTCCAGGACTTGCGATGCAGGTCTGTGACTCCGTGTGTCTTGATTGCATCGGTATGCACCGCTGCGCCATACCCCTTGTTGCCTTCCCACCCATAGTGCGGAAACTGCTCATGTAACTGCGTCATCAGTGTGTCGCGTTCGACCTTTGCAATCACGCTGGCTGCCGACACGCACGCGCAATCTTGGTCGGCCTTAATGCGCGTCACGATGCGCGGTCCTCCGGCCTCTTCCATAAGGAACGATGTATTGCCATCCAGGATCACGACATCAGGTGTGAGACCCAAATTCTGCAATGCGCGACTAGCGGCCAGACCCAATGACGTCACGATGCCGAACTTGTCGATCTCTGCGGCCGTGGCTGACCCTGTTGCCCAGGCAATGCCCCACTCTTTGGCCAGTGGCACCATCGCTTCACGACGCTTGGCTGTCATCAACTTAGAGTCACGCAGTCCGGTCGGAATCTCACCCACAGTTGCATCAATCGCAACCACGCCGATGGTCACCGGCCCCGCAATGGCGCCACGACCCACTTCGTCCATGCCCGCAACAATGCGTGCACCATTGGCAAAGAATTCACGCTCAACATCAAGGGTGGGTTCCGGCCGTGCCATTGCATGAAGCGTAGGCTTCGCACATGGCAGCCAGAGCATCCATCACCGTTGGCAACTACGTCTATTCGGCACAAGATGCACAAAAGACCATCTCGATGCTGGACGAACTGTGGTCGTACTACACCCAATCATCACGGATCCCCGATGGTTGGTTGGCAGGTGCGCGTGGCTTTCTCGCAGAGATGTCATCACTCGGCGGCATCAAGTTGCCATCGCTCGAAAATGTTGACGCCGCATTCATTGCGCTCACACAAGCCCTCGTGGCGAAATACAAAGATCTCACCGACCTGCAGATCGAATCATTGCTCGCAGCATCATGGCGTTTCTTTCCCACCATGCGTCTGCTCAATGAAGAACACACCGGCACCATTGCCCACCTGCATGCATCGAAAGGTTTGCCCAAGAAAGCAATCGACCATGCCGTTATCTCCTGGAAAGGCGTGGAGGGCGATGTGCAGGAATCACGTGTACATCACGGCCGTCCATGGCAAGCACTCTGCATCTGGTCGACCGACGCCATTGATACCCTGCGTACACAAGGACACCCCATTGGACCTGGTTTCGCCGGCGAGAACATCACCGTTGCAGGTATTCCTGCTGGTGCATTTCGCCCTGGTGCGCATTTCCGCATCGGCGCAGTGCGTGGTTTCATTTCTGCGTACACAATTCCCTGCAGCCAAAACAACGATTGGTTCCTCGACAAGAACATCATGGCGATGAGCCATGAACGTGGCGATCTCAGCCGCGTGTACGCGATGGTCACCACGTGCGGAGAAATCTCCGTCGGTGACACATTCGAGTTATTCACCGACCGCTAAACGCACATTCGGTATTGATTACCGATTCACTTCTACGCGCTTCTTTGGCACAGTGTCGTTATGAGCATTGATTCACCAGACGTGTGTCCATCTTGTGGCGGAGACACCACCTACGACGCAGATGAAGTTGCACATTGCAGCTCATGTGGTCTCAACATTGACGACTACGTCAGTGAGTTTGAAGATGACGAACGCACCAGCGACATCGATGAGTACGACTTCATCGCCGAAGCCGATTAGTGCACGTGGTTGTGGTCGTGTGTCGAGACAGGTGCTTCCAACAACGTTTCACCTGATGCATCAGTAGACGACCACTCACCGTGCGCGAGAACAAGCCCAGGCGCACCTGAGACTTCCCACAAGATCGCAGGGCGCGGCCCATGCCAGCGCACTGCATAGCTGATGGTACGGAATGGATCACCTGTGATGCCGTGGGCTTCAAACGAAGCTCCCCACCATGGTTCGGGAATGCCGTGAGGAAGAATACGGCACACTCCGCCACTCGCCGAGCCTTGCGCAAGGAGTGATTCAGCCCACGCGATGGATTGCAGGCCTGCAGGAACTTCAATCGGCAGCTCTTGCACATCGCGATCTGCAAAACGCAACCACGCAGCGCCAATATCGCCGGCAGCAAGTTCATCGCCCAACAAGACACATGCACGCGCAGCAGAGGTCATCACATGTGGCGTGTCCCACTGCAACACCTTGGCCCGTTTTTCTTGTTTCAGACGACGTTGCACAGCTTCAACAACATCAACAATGGAATCGCTGTATTTCTCGCCCAATCGCGCCAACTCAATTGCGGCATCACCGTCAGCGCCAACACCCAATAACAAATCACAACGCACTCGTGACACACCAGCCACAACGGTGTGATCAGGCACATTGAAACGCGATGCCGTATCGCACGCCTTTTCCCAACCACGCACTACTGCCTGGTGATCAGGAGTGTCGTCTGGCAAACGACCCGATGCAGGATTCTTATGAGCCAAAGCAATACGCGCAGTGCTCTTGTGCCCAATCGGAATCACGATGGAATCTGCAGGCAACTCAATACCCACAGGAGGATTCGCTGCTGGTTCGCGTGTGGTGAACACATCACGACGCGTCACAGCAATCGCAATCGGCAAGGTGGAATCGTTTTCAAACTCCATGACAGTCATGCCACCAAGGTCTGCCACCGAATAGACACGCTGAATCATGTCACCACCGGGAATCTTGACCCGTGTTTCTGCAACGGGATACCCGGCGTACCACTTCTGGCGCGTCGTGGGCTCGGTGCGGGGCGTGTACCAACGATCATCGGCTGCGATGAACCAATCCAATTCAGCACTGCCATCAGCAGGAAGAAGAGAACCGTGTTCTGTCACAGTGCCACGCCATGTGCCGCCACGATTTCCAATAAGACGACCAGATACCGGGGAGTTCATGTGATTACTTACTTTGCTTCAGGTCGCGAGCGACGCGACATCAATGCGAGGAGCCCATCTGCTGCGCTCTTTCCTTCATGACACACAGCCACCACCTGTTCAGTGATGGGCATATCGACACCGTGTTGGTGCGCTAGCTGCAGCACCGTTGCAGAACTCTTCACACCTTCGGCAACCATGGATGTCGATGCGATGATCTCAGTTAATGCTTCACCTTGACCAAGGCGAATACCCACACTGGTATTACGACTACTGGTCGAAGAACACGTGGCGATGAGGTCTCCCATGCCAGCGAGACCCGACAATGATTCAGCATTGCCACCAAGTGCGACCGCAAGGCGCGTCATCTCTGCGAGACCTCGCGTCAGCAACGATGCACGAGTGTTGTCGCCAAAGCCCATTCCCATGGCAATACCAGAAGCGATGGCAATCACGTTCTTCACCACACCTGCGATTTCGCAACCAACAACATCTGCATTCGTGTACACACGGAATGTCGGCGTAGAGAACAACTCTTGCAAAGCCGTTGCAATCACATCATCGGCAATCGCCACCACACTGGCTGCAGGTTGACCCACAGAAATCTCTGATGCAAGGTTTGGTCCCGTGAGCACAGCAACAGGATGATCAGGCAACACATCGTTTGCCACTTGCGACATGCGCATCATGGTTCCGGCCTCTAGTCCTTTTGAGAGACTTACGATGGGCACCCAAGGACGAATGTGTGGCGCCGCTTCAGTGAGAACCTGACGAAAGCCCTGAGACGGCACTGCCATGACGACAACGTCTGCGTTCGACACTGTGTCTGCCAGCGAAGTGGACGCTTTCAGGTTCGGAGACAATGCAACCCCACTGATGTAGCTGGGGTTCACGTGATGGGTGTTGATCGACTCCACCACATCTCCACGACGGGCCCACAAGGTCGTTGGAGTGTTTGCAGCAGCGAGGGAGGCGACAGTGGTCCCCCACGAGCCAGCGCCCACTACTGCCATGCGGATTGACGCCATAGCCACAGCGTAGGCGACCTTCACGACTACGACATCCCCCGTCATGGCTCTGGCTTCGTAGGCTTAGCGTCGTGCGTCCCGCAGTTGTCATCCCCGTGAAGTCATTCACCATGGCAAAAGGTCGACTTGCCGACACTCTCACACCACGCCAACGTGAACACTTGGCTCGCACATGCGCTGAGACTGTCATACGCGCCGCGGCGCCCCTTCCTGCGTACGTTGTGTGCTCTGATGATGATGTTGCCTCCTGGGCCGTCTCAGTGGGTGCTCACGTGGTGCACTGCACGACACCTGGTCTCGACGTTGCAGTTGCCGCCGGACGCACAGCGATCGCTGCAGAGGGTTTTGATCACATCATCGTGGCTCATGCAGATCTTCCACTCGCCGAATCGCTTGCACATGTCGCTCGAGAAGGAATCGTCACGATGGTCACAGACCGCCACAACGATGGCACCAACGTGTTGTCATTCCCTCTTGCAAGTTCATTCTCCACTGCGTACGGCCCCGGCAGTTTGGACAATCACATCCGTGCGGCCGAAGCATGCGGACTTGCCTACGAAACAATTGAAGACGCATCACTCTCTCTCGATCTCGATACTGCTGATGATCTCAGCGAATTAGAACGTCGCCGAAAGGACAACTCATGAGCGCCAATGAACCAGGCCAACCACCTATCGCACAGGTCAAATACAGCAGCAATCTGTCAACACCAAAAGTGGTTCTCGCCATTGGCGCACACCCCGATGACGTGGAGTTCGGCTGTGGTGGCACTCTCGCAAAATGGTCTACCGACGGCGCAGTGGTCCATCACCTCGTGTGCACCGACGGCTCGAAAGGCACATGGAACCCCGACGAGGACATCGCAGCTCTCATCGCTTCTCGCCAAGTCGAACAGCGCAATGCGGCAGCAGCACTTGGCGCGACGGGCACTGTCTCGTTCCTCGGGTATGTCGACGGTGAACTGGAACATTCCAAAGAAGCCATTGATCGCATTGCACTTGCAATTCGCACAATCAAACCCGATGTTGTTCTCTCACATGACCCGTGGAAGCGCTATCGACTCCACCCTGACCATCGCAATACAGGCCTCAATGTGTGCGATGCGATTGTCGCTGCACGCGATCCGCATTTCTTGAAGCACCACATGACGAATCACGGCGTGGTTCATCATCGCCCTGATGCGTTGCTGTTGTGGGAAGCCGATGAACCAAACCACTTTGAAGACATCTCAGCGTTTGTCGATGCAAAGTTCAATGCGTTGGAGCGTCATGAGAGCCAGTTCGAAAGCACAATGAAGGCCACTGACGAAGACGGCATGGAAGTCTTCCGCCAACGCATGCGCACTCGCATGTCAGACCTTGGTGCTCCACACGGCGTCGCTGCAGCAGAGATCTTCCACCTCATGGACAGGCTCTAGTCGAACTGACCCTTTTCACGCCCCACTCCGGGTGCACCGGCAAATGCTTGGGCAATCGACATCCATTCGGTTGCTCCGTTTCCCGCGACATCTAACCCACAGTCGTCCACGTGACGACGTTGCGTGACTGCCAAGCAAAAGCCGAGAGCAGTCCCCTTCACGCTGTTGGGCTCAGAGGGGTCTCCCCATGTCCACACTTCGCCACTTGGTGCCGTGAGTTCTACGTACACATCGCCATCAGGTGCAGAGCGCTTGTTGGCAGCAAAGGCGAATCCACGAGCACGCACACCAATGTGTGCGACATGACGCAATCGATCCGTCGCAACAGGTGTGAGGCCCACCGCATCTGCAATGTCGTAGCCGTGTGCCCACGTTTCCATCAGGCGTGCCGTCAGCATGGAACGCGCACTCATCGGCGGGCCGTACCAGACACATCGAGCCGATAAGTCGAGGCTGCGAGACGCGCTGGCTAATGCCGCAGCACCAGTGCGCCACCACTGCAATAAATCGTCTGGAGAACGATGACGTTCGGCATCGTGAATCGCATCAACACCACCATTCGTCATCAGGTCGCGCATGTCATCGTTGAAATGTTCTGGTTCAGTCATCGACCATTGTGCGCGGCGATCAAAAAGGCCGAGATGAATCACCTGGTCTGCCACGTTCCACCCAGGGGCTGGCGTCTGTTGCGCCCACTGCGCTGACGAGAGCGACTGGAGCATTGTGTCGATCGAGGCGACTTCGCCTGCAAGATCAACAAGGACCGGATCAATGGCATCAGACATAGCCAAAGTCTTGCCGATATGCACTCACGTCGTAGACACGAACTTCATCGGTACAAAAGAGAAGAGGGGGACTTGCGTCCCCCTCTTCTGCACTCCGAGCCGGTTGGTTTTTTCGCTTAAAAGAGCGAAAGAAGAATTACTTCTTCTTTGCTGCCTTCTTACGGGCGGCAGGCTTGCGCTTTGCAGCTGCCTTCTTCTTTGCTGGAGCTGCCTTCTTGGCTGCCTTGCGCTTAGCAGGGGCTGCCTTCTTGGCTGCCTTCTTCTTAGCTGGGGCGGCCTTCTTTGCAGCCTTCTTCTTCTTTGCAGGAGCTGCTTTCTTAGCAGCCTTGCGCTTTGCAGGGGCTGCCTTCTTAGCAGCCTTCTTCTTCTTTGCAGGAGCCTTCTTGGCTGCTGCTTTCTTCTTGCGTGCAGGAGCCTTCTTAGCTGCTGCTTTCTTCTTGCGTGCAGGAGCTTTTTTAGCTGCTGCTTTCTTCTTTGCTGCCACTTTAGTTTCCTATCGTTGGGTAAGTGGTTACTTACGGTTTGGGTTCAGCTGAGCTTTTAATGTTGAGCTCGCTGTGAACTTCATCGCAGTTGAGGCGGGAACCGTTACTGCCGCACCCGTTTGTGGGTTGCGACCGGTGCGCTCCTTGCGAGCAGTGGTGCTGAACGAGCCGAAGCCCGGCCATGCCACTTTTTCGCCCTTCTTGGTAGAAGCAACTACTAAGTCAAAGAAAGCTGTGAGAGTGCGCTCGGCGTCTGCCTTCGTGCACTCAGCTTGCTTTGCAATCTCTTCGATGAGTTCTGCTTTGGTCATTGTGTTTCCTCCTCGGAATCGGAGTGGTTGGAATAAGTTGAGTAGCAAATTTCAACAATTGCAAGCATTCGATTACTTGCAAATGCAACTATCTCGTTTTTGGGAGAAATAGCGGCGACTGATTTGATCTCGATCACACGCGCGCGCCAGGGCGAAAATTTTGTGATCACTGTTCATCGGAGCGACAACGTTTCATCGCATCGCACTTCTCCTCGCGCAATGATTCTTCTGCCCAGAATCTCATGAAACTCAATAATTGCAAGGGTTTCCCGAGGTCTACATTTCAAAACCCCTTGTGGATAAAGGGTTTTTGACACTTCGCACATCATCGAATCTTCGCAATCCCAAGCGCCGCAAGGGCTTCATCAATATCGGTTGTTCACAGCTTTTTCGGAGCGTGATGAGTGTCACTTTTTCGTCTGAAAAAAATTTTAAAAAATTTCTGAAATATCCCCCAAAAATCTCTTTCAGAACTTTTTCGAAACAAAAAGTTCACTTCGATATCCACCACTTCACATCTCGCACGGTGAATGATGAAGACATCGATCATGTTGCGGAGCAGATCGGTGCAGACGTTTGGTCACCACGTGGAACAGCGTCGAGCACCTCGAATTCTGAGTCTGTTGTGCGCACGCGCATCGTGATTGACACATCAGTTCTCATTGCTGATCCCGGATGTCTTCATTCATTCCCCGGTTGCGACATCGTCATTCCGCTCACAGTCATCGAAGAACTTGATGGTTTGAAGAGCCGCCCAGATGACGTTGGTCGTTCTGCTCGTACCGCACTTCGCACAATTGAAGATCTTCGAAAGGGCGCTGGTGGATCAATCCACGAGCCCATTCCTTTGAACTCAGAACCTGGCGGCGCCACTATCCACATTGAAGTCAATGGCATCCAGCGCGACAGACTCATTGAAAATGGCCTGAATCCTGAGATTCCTGACAACCGCATTATCGGCGCCGCACTTGGTCAATCACGATTCGCACCCACACAAGTCATCTCCAATGACGCGGGATTACGTATCAAAGCAGCACACCTCGGTCTTGTTGCTGCCGAGCATCAGCCCGTGGGCCGCGCCGCGAATACACGCCCCATGGGATGGTTCACACTTGATGTGTCCAGCGAGATTGTTAATTCGCTGTACAACAACGGCGAAGTTCCTACTGATGCTTTTGGTGGGAACGCAGAACTCGTTGTGAATGAATTCGCAGTCGTGCGTTCGGGTTCTCAGTCTGCACTCGTGCGTTGTAATGGCGAGATGACCGAGCTTCTCTCTGCAGCGTCCCCCGAGGCTTGGGGCCTGCGAGCACGTTCCAAAGAACAACGCTTTGCATTGGAACTGCTCATGGATCCCGACGTCAGCGTCATTGCCCTTGATGGTCGTGCTGGCACCGGCAAGACGGTGATGGCAATTGCCGCTGGCCTCGAGCAAGTCGTCGAGAATCGCACCTACGAAAAACTCGCTGTGTACCGGCCCTTGGTCCCCGTAGGCCGTGCCGATGTCGGATTCCTCCCCGGTGGGCTTGATGAAAAGCTCGATCCGTGGATGTCAGCTATTCACGATGCAATCGTTGCTCTGACTGATCAGCGCAGCAGTCATGATGCTCGCCGCTTGATTGAGGATTTCACCGCCCGTGGGCAACTCTCCCTTGAATCTGTCACTTTCTTGCGCGGTCGCTCGCTCCATCGTCAGTTTGTTGTCGTGGACGAAGCACAAAACCTTGAGCCCACAACGCTCAAGACAATCCTCACGCGCATTGGTGAAGGAACAAAAGTCATCTTCACCGGAGACACCAGCCAAATTGACGCTCCTTACATGGGCGAGTCCAACAATGCCTTGGCGGTCTTGATTCACGCCTTTGCAAACCAAAGCTGTTTCGGACATGTGACGCTTGCTTCATGCGAACGCAGCGAAGTCGCAAGTCTCGCCGCCGAACTTCTGTAGTGCCTGTGGCACAATTTGTGCATGGCCTCTACTCCTGAAGAACTCGTCAATGAATTCATTGCTGCCCTCGTCGCTCGAGATCTCGACCGTGCAACTGCAATGGTCACCGATGACTTTGAATACGACAATGTGCCGATGGGCAAAGTGTTCGGTCCACAAGCTCTCACCGACACCTTGAGCGGCTTCTTCGGAATGTGTACAGGAATTGACTGGAGAATCTTGCGTCAAACTTCTTCGGGCGACCTTACAAAGGGCACTGTCTTGAATGAACGAGATGATCGTGTCGAGATTCATGGCAAATGGGGAACGCTGCCCGTTGCAGGAGTGTTCGAAATTGAGAACGGCAAGTTCACGTTGTGGCGCGATTACTTCGATCGACAGGCAATCGTTGATCTCATGACACCACCGACTACATAACACCACGTGTTTTCCCTACGTTGCATCACCCTGCGCTTACAGTTTCACTTATGACAAACAACAACGAACAAAAAACAACATCATCAATGCGTGATGTGTCATTCGCAGTTGTCGATTTTGAAACCACGGGAATAGATCCTGAAACAGATCGAGTGATTCAAGTGGCTGCCATTGTCATTAACGGTGAGGGCGAAATAGTTGAATCCTTCGACACCGTTGTTCGGCCAGAAAACCCTGCCCAGTACACACACGGGGCTGAACATGTGCACGGAATTTCAGTGGAGCAAGTCGCCCAGGGTATGCCTCTTCGCGAAGCTCTTGAAAAAGTGTGGACCATCAGCAAAGGCAACGTCTTCACTGCCCATAACGCCATGTTTGATATCAACTTTTTGCATGCCGAATCTGCGCGAGTTGGTCTCGAGAACAAGATCGACACATATGTCGACACACTCGCGCTCGCTCGAAGAACCGACCAGGACCGCACCCGCAAGCATTCACTGCATGCTTTGTGCGAGCACTACGGCATAGACCACGAAAATGCCCATGAGGCAAAATCAGATGCCACCGCAACTGCCGAATTACTCATCCATCTCATGCGCGAGATGGATGTTCAGAAACCAGATCAGTTACCTGACCTGTTCTCCTAACGATTACTTGGAGTAATTCGCCAGTACTTGTGCAGCGACTGTTTGCTGCATTGTCGACAAAGTACTTGGCGCTACGACCCTCACTAAGCCTCCGCCGCGCAAGAGCAAGCGCCCCAGCCAATGCTCGCTGTTGACAACCATCTCCACACGAAATGACCCGTCAGCATTCTCGGTCAGCGAACGACAGGGGTAGCTCTCCACTACCCAGCCGGCCTCGGCAGCAACATCAAGCGTCACCACTAACTTGTCAGCAGCATCTGCAAACCACGCAGGCACCTGCACTGGCTCTGCCACAACAGGAACAAAGATGCCCGTGTATTCCACGTTGCGAATGCGGTCAACACGGAAATGGCGACGATCACCCGATGCATCATCATCGGCAGCGATGTACCAATGGCCACGGTCAGTAAAGACCGAGCGCACGGTAACAAGACGATCTGATTCTTCGTTACGCGCTGGAGTCCAATACGTCAATCGCAGACGCTCCCCTGTTTGCGATGCGTCCGTCACGTCATTCAAAAACTGTGGAGACTCAACGTCGACATCGACAATGCCCTCGCCCAGAATCTTGCGCAACTTCTTGAGAGCGTTCTTCAAATCTTTGCCACGGGTGAACCCCGGCATTTCCTCCGCTGCTGCTGCAAGGAGACTGAGTCCAAATGCCTCAGACGATGTGAGTTCTAGACGGCGCTCGAAGTACTTGTTTGGTCCAACAAGGATGTAATCCTCGTCGATGTAGACCTCTGTGAGTTCATACGGAGAGTACGGCGGCAAACCGCACATCGAAGCCAACTCAATGTCTTCGATGAGGTCAGACTCGCTCACATTGAACTGCTTTGCCATATCGGCAATAGCAACGCGCTTGCGCTGCATCAGCCATGGCAACATCACCAAGAGTCCGCGGACGCGGTCTTCTGCACTTCGGGGTCCACGCTTGCCGCTCATTGGGCACCTCCTGCCATGCGCTGAAGATCAGCAATGATTTCTTGACGCACAGATTCAGGTGAAATGACTTCTGCACGGTCAACCATGGCAAAGAGCCATGACTTGAAGGCGGGACGATTGCCGCTCGCCACTTCGACATCGATGGAACCATCTGTACGGCGCGCCACCACTGCGTCCTCACCCAACTCACGCACGACTGCGGGAGCCACACGATGATCAAGGCGCACAATGGCAACCTCTGAACCAGCTCCAGCAAAGTCTTTCGGATCGCGCTTGTACGCAGTCGCAAGGTCAAAGCCTTCAGGGCGTTCAAATGATTGAGAGTCCCCCATCGTGAGATCGCCTTCAATGCGATCCACGCGATATGTCACCTGCATCGCGCGTTCGGTATCAAATGCAATGAGATACCAGAAACCGTTACGAGCAACAAGACCGTAAGGGTGCACTTCGCGCTGGCGACCGTGGTACGAAAACTTCACAGTCGTAAACGACGCAACAGCAGACCACAACGCTGGAAGCACATGAGACTGTGCATCAACTTTGACTGCCCCCGCAAGTTCCGTGTCAACAATTTCCCCGCCCAACCATTGCACGGCTTGCTTTCCCCATGTTGTGCCAATCTGAACCAACGCCGCGGCTTGTTGTAGCGCGGAGAGTTCTTCTGGCGTCAAAGCAAAGTCAATCAGTGCATACCCAGCACGATCAATGGAATACGCCGTCTTGCCGGCATCGCTTCCAGCAAGTGTTTGCGTCGTAATGGGAATACCGAGTTTGCGCAAAGACTTCTTGTCACGCTCAAACGCGGTACGACGCGCTTCATCTTTTTCTGGATACTGACCGCGCATGCTGTTCGAGATTGCCTCGAGTGTGAGAGGAAGCGTTGACTCACTGAGTAACGCAACGAGATTCAGCATTCGTTCAGTGGAGTTCACCGTTGTCTTATTGCCCGCCATTTAGGGCAGGATAGGGCGCAGTTGCCCCATTCACATGATCTGGCTACGACTTGTTTTGTCGACGGCTTAAAAACCATTCCATCAATGGGTGTGTCATAGTTTGCGAGGTATTAGCCGTGCCCTTTTGAATTGCTTCTACAGCAAGTGTGGCCATTGATTTACCTAATTCGACTCCAAATTGGTCAAAACTATTCACGCCCATCAGCCAGCCCTGTACTGCCGTGGAATGCTCATACATCGCAATGAGAGCACCCAACGAATATGGATTGAGACGTTCAAGCAACACAACAGTGTTGGGCCGATTGCCCGTGAATCGACGTTGTGGATCGTTTGATTCACTGCCTGCAGAAAACGCTTCTGCTTGCGCCACCATATTTGCAATCAAAAGATCATGTGCAACGGCGTCATCACCCAAGGGCTCAACGGTGCTGATGAATTCAACGGGCACAGTCTGCGTACCTTGATGCAGCATCTGAAAGAAGGCATGCTGACCATTCGTGCCAGGTTCGCCCCACACCACCGGCGATGTTCCCATCAGGAGTTCACGACCATCGTGGGCAACACCCTTGCCATTGCTTTCCATCACCAACTGCTGAAGAAAAGCAGGAAGTCTGGCTAGGTCATGGCTATACGGGATAACAGCAACTGTGGGATGTTCCAGCAGGACCGCATTCACAAACCATGTCAGTGCATGTGTGATGGGCAGATTCTCTGCAACCGGGGCAGTAGCCATGTGAACATCCATGTCGTGCATACCATTCAACATTTCCTGAAATGCATCAGGCCCAATTGCACACATCAATGGCAAACCAATGACTGACGACAACGAGAAACGTCCACCTACCCAGTCAAAAAACTCAAAGATTCGATCAGAGGTGATCCCCCACGCGATTGCTTCGGTCGGATTCGAGGTCGCTGCAGCGAAACGGGTACGCCAGTCAGTCCCTGATGCACTCACCCACTCACGTGCACGATGTGCATTGTGCATTGTTTCCAGAGTGGTGAATGTTTTTGATGAAACGATGACAAGTGTGCGTGATGGATCAAGCCCACGTAATGCATCATCAAGATCAGCAGCATCAACATTTGAGACGAACCGAACATCCGGACCATTGCGAAAACGCCGCAATGCACGCGTCGCCATCGCTGGGCCCAAGTCGCTGCCACCAATACCAATATTGATCACTGCATCAAACTGTGCGTTCTGGCGAACCTCTTCAGCAAAGGCAGCTGCACGTTCACGCTGCACTGAGGCCACCGCAGCCCATTCGCTCTTGCCGGCATCATCTCGCAAGGCAGTGTGCAAAACACGACGATTCTCAGTGTTGTTGACAACACCACCACGAACCATCTCTTCAAATCGTGCCTGAATGCCTTGTGCCTCAACTATGGATTGAAGTGCGGCGAGTAGATCTGCACTCAGCAACTGGCGAGAGAAGTCAGCGTGGATGCCGCACGCATCGAGAGTGAACTGCGCTGCACGATTCTGCTCTTTAGCAAATAGATCTCGAACCGTTGGCACAGCCTTCGCCTGTGTTCGCAAGGACTGAAGTTCGTCGACGTTCACGGTGAACAAACTACTTGTGTGCTGCAGCCCGAATGAGCCGCAGATACATTTCTGCAGCGGCAGCACGGCGATCATGCTCACCACGAGCACTCAAACGCCCAAAACCTGCAAGGGCTGAGATTGTCAGGTCGGCAAAACCCGCTTCGGAGTCGCCAGCAAGAATGCCCTCTTTTTCTGTGGATGTCTCAATAAGTTCAAGTGTCATGCGGCGAAAACTGGCATTAAACACATTGGCTCCCTCAGCAACTTCAGGGTGCTTTTTCAAGACGCTTGCAATACCAGTGACAAACCCAACGATGAATGGCGTTTCATTGCCAATCTTCCCGTTCTCCACCAGCAGTGCAGTCATGCGACGTTCTAAACGCGGATCAAAATCACGCGCGCGCTGGAACACCCTCTCAAAGACAGTGTTGATGTGTTCACACACTGCAACATACAGATCTGCTTTCGAAGGAAAGTAGTGATAGAGAGCAGCACTTGAGACTCCTGCAAGCGATGCAATGTCTTTGTTTGTTGTGCCGTCGAAACCTTCACCAGCAAATTTTGTGCAGGCGCACAGGATGATGCGGTCGCGTGTGTCTATCGAGTCCGTGTCCGCCGGACGACCCAGTTTTCTCCCCGATGGGGTCTCACTGGCGTCAGTCGGCGAAACCATGTCACCGATCAGCGCGGCTTTGCGTAATACGAGGCCCAACCGAGAGGGGCAATAGCTGCTGCAAGAGCAATCTTCACAATGTCACCGGCGAGGAAAGGACTGACACCCAATGCAATTGCGTTTGTCTCGCCCGTTGCGACAGGAATATTCAAAAAGTGGGCAAGCCACAATGCACCGGCGGCATAGATGATTCCGGATGCCAAGAACATTGCTGAAAGAGACGAGATGTAGTTGCGGTCGTCACGACGATCTGCGAACCAACCAACAACACCAGCAGCAAGGACGAATCCAATGAAGTATCCGAATGTTGAGCCGGTCGCCACGTTCCAGCCACCCGATGCAGCGGAGTAAAACGGAAGTCCGATAGCTCCGAGCACCCAATAAAGAGCCTGACTTGCCATTGCTCGACGGGCTCCCAAGATGCCACCAACACTGAGAACAGCAAATGTTTGTCCCGTTAATGGCACAGGAGTAAAACCAAGAGGAATCGTTACCTGCGCACACAATGCTGTGAACAATGCAGCAGAGAGAACAAGGACCGCATCGCGGACTCGAGCCCGGTTCAGAACGCGGGGAAGAACAATGAGGTCTGACAGGACAATGGGGGCTGTGTGCGACATGGCAAACAGGCTACTACCGTGGTCATTGTGAACACCGAGACGGACCAAGACGTCGAGCTTCTTCCTTGGTGGAAGAACCCTCTCAACATCATTTTGATGGCCATTGTTGCCATGTTGGCTGCTGGTTCTATCGGATTTTCTATAGGTCGTTCTGATTCCGTTGCTGCGCACAACAAAGTTGACACTGGCTTTTTGCAAGACATGCGAATCCACCATGAGCAGGCAGTCACCATGTCTGTCGTGTATCTCGGAGCGTCCCCAAAGGGAAACCTACTTCTCAACATGATCGCAAAAGAAATCATGTTCACTCAGTCTGCCGAGGGTGGCCGCATGGTCCAGATGCTTCGAATGTTTGGCGAAGCCGAGACAAACGAATCAGACATCGCTATGTCCTGGATGGGAATGCCCACACCACTTGAAGAGATGATGGGCATGGCCTCATCTGAGGAGATGAATACTCTCTACAAGTCACGCGGAGCTGAGGCCGACCGGATTTTCGCAACGCTCATGATTGCTCATCACAAGGGCGGGCTTCACATGGCGGAGTACGCAAAGTCCAATGCAAAGAATAAAGAAGTGATCGCCTTCGCCGATTCCATTATTCATTCGCAGGAATCAGAAATCTTTGAGATGAAGAAAGCTCTTACACAACTGAGCTAAGAAACTCGTTACGGCGCTGTTGGAACAACCACCGCTGTTGTTGTCGTTGTTGACGAGGTCGTCGTGATCTTCGGAATAGTTGTCTTCGGCACTGTAGTTTTCGGAACTGTTGTGGTCGTCGGAGTCGAAGTAGTTGTGGTGTAGTTCGGATCTCTCTTGTCAGATGGAGGTATCTGTGAGCCGTATTCTTCAGGCTCTTTCACACCGTCAAAGACATAGACGCGATCGTTGTATTCCACCAGAGTGTGGAAGTACTCAGAGATAAAGATTGGAATTCGAATACAGCCGTGTGATGCCGGCTCTTTCGGAACAGTCATTGCACCGTGTACTGCGATACCAAAATTGAAATACACCGGGTTCCACATCGTGCCCAGCTTGCTTTGGCGCAAACCAATCTTGCGGTTGTAGAAGCGATAGATACCGCCCGGCGTCACCGCGTCACCGCACCATCCTTCTTTGATGACTTCAGTTCCTTTGTTGCCTTCTTCGCCCGGGTCGATGATGACCTCTTCGCACCATTTCTCACCCGTGCCACTAGAGATATGGCTGATGAGATTCACCTCAGTGCCAGTGAAGACAACGATGACCTGCTCTGGCAGATAAATCTCCACGTGGTGCGGAGTCCCAGGTTGACGACGCGGGGTGATGACAACATCGCCACGCATTGCGTCCCACATCACCGGCGTCACGAAGTCAACTAATGCGTTGCGAGGAATATTCAAGACCAGCGACTGAAAGGCCCACACAGCCATCATGGTGTCGCCACCGTAAATGCCATCCACCACGCCGGGATCAAACTTCAGATCTTTCAGGCGCTGTTGAATACGACGAACGTCGTTGCCCTTCATGTCATCGCGGATAACTCGATTTTGTCCAAAGCATGTGATGGGCGCGTCTGGCGCACATTGACCAGGCACAAGCGTGGATGTGGTTGTCGTCGCCGGAGTTGCGGTGCTGGAACGCGAGATCACGATTCCGCCAATCACCGTGGCAAAGACAGCAGCAGCGACCATCGCAGGTCGCCAATGGATCCACCATGGAACATGGGGGGCGACGTACTCGGCGGGATACTCCCCCGCGCCATCGTCGGAGAAATACGGCTCGCTCATCTCGGGGTCAAAAGGCTCGCTCACGCACCTTGAACGCTACCAACGCCCTCGCCATGAGTGGCTTCGGGGCTAGATGGCGGGGGTGATTCCCCGAATTTCGCGTCGGAGACTGCGGGCCTCACGAAGAATCTTGATGATGACACCAGGCGAGCTCAATGTCGACACTCCGCGGGTGCGAGGGAAATAGTCCACCCCGAACTGAATCACTGTGTATCCGTACTTCTGTGCTTTCACGGCCAACTCTGCGTCGATGAACGAACCTTCGCTTTTCAATTCAACGTGGTCAAAGATGCGGGTACGACACAACTTGAATGCAAAGTTGATATCCCGCATGCGGACACCGAAGAGAACACGAACCATGAGGTTGTAGAAGAACGAGTACACCGTGCGCACATATCCCTCGCCTGTTCTGTCAAAGCGATATGCACTGACGACATCAGCGTTGTAATAGCGCAACAATCGAATCGCCTTATGAACGTCGTGCATATCAAAAGGGAGGTCGGCGTCGGTGTAGAGCACCAAGTCGCCGGTTGCCGCTGCGAATCCAGATTTCATTGATCCGCCCAGTTTGCGATTCTCTGGGTGACGCACGACTTTTATCCGCGAATCCGCTGCAGCCAATCGAGCTGCAATTTCTGGGGTGGCATCAGTTGACGCATCATCCACGATGATGAGTTCATAGTCCCCGATGTCGTTGGTTGACATCAGGTCTTCGCACTCTTCCCGAGCGGCATCAATGGCACGCTCGATGTAGTCCTGCTCATTCCACATAGGGAAAAACACAGAAAGCTTTGAGAAGGTCGATGGTTCCATCGATTCACAGGCTAATGGCGAGGCTGCATGCTCCCCCGTGCCACCACGGTCTCTAGTGATAGTTGTACCGTGACCGAGATGAACTTCAGCGCTCCTTCCTTGCCTCAGAGCCAACCGAGCGATGGGTGGCGCATGGTGTCGTTCCTGACATGGATCGGGGTGCTGGCTGCGGTACTTGCAGTGACTATTTCAAGTCGCACAATCGGTCGATCTATTTGGTGGCTGGGGCCCAGCAGCAATCCAGCGCCTGTTTTCTATCTCCTCATCCCGATCATCATCATCGGAACGCCCCTCCTCGTCACTCTCCAGCGACCACACCGCATGGTGCGCGTAGGCCTCGCGGGCTCCATTGCACTTCTAGTCTCTGCACTCCCCGATGTGGGCTCGAATCCCGCCATCGCCATCGCCATTCTCGTCATCGGATTCGCAGCTCTCGGGTCATCTATTGCCCTCCTGATGGTTCTGCGCAAGTACCGTTAGAGGAATGTCCAAGGTCCTCACCAATCTCCCTGTCGGCGAACGCGTCGGAATTGCATTTTCCGGAGGGCTTGATACGTCAGCCGCTGTCGCATGGATGCGAGAAAAAGGTGCCATTCCGTGCGCCTACACCGCAGACCTCGGTCAACCCGACGAAACTGACCTCTCAGGAATTCCTGGCAAGGCCAAGGAATACGGCGCAGAGATTGCGCGACTCATTGATTGTCGCGAAGAACTTGTCCACGAAGGATTGATCGCTCTTCAGTGCGGTGCATTCCACATCACCACAGCAGGCAAGACCTACTTCAACACCACACCACTAGGCCGCGCGGTCACTGGCACGTTGCTTGTTCGCGCCATGCAAGAAGATGGCGTTGACATCTGGGGCGACGGCAGCACCTACAAGGGCAACGACATTGAGCGCTTCTATCGCTATGGCCTCATGGTAAATCCGGCTCTTCGCATCTATAAGCCTTGGCTCGACCCCACATTCGTTGACGAGATGGGTGGCCGTACCGAAATGAGCGAGTTCCTGACCGCTCGCAAACTTCCGTACAAGGCATCTGCTGAAAAGGCATATTCCACCGACGCAAACATCTGGGGCGCAACTCAGCCCATCATGGGTATCGCACATTGGAAGGAAGACGTTGCGGTTGCTCCCGAAGTTGTCTCCATCCGTTTCGTTGAAGGCTTCCCCGTTGCAATCAACGGACGCGAGTTTGCATCACGAGTTGATCTTGTTCTCGAAGCCAATGAAATCGGCGGACGCCACGGTTTGGGCATGAGCGACCAAATTGAAAACCGCATCATTGAAGCCAAGAGCCGTGGCATCTACGAGTCACCAGGACTTGCACTCCTTCACATCGCATACGAACGACTCGTCACCGGTATCCACAACGAAGCAACAATGGAGAACTATCGCACCATGGGCCGACGCCTCGGACGACTTCTCTATGAGGGTCGCTGGTTTGATCCGCAGTCACTGATGTTGCGCGAACCACTCATGCGTTGGGTGGGCACTGCAATCACTGGTGAAGTCACTCTTCGTTTGCGTCGCGGTGATGACTACAGCATTCTCGACACCACGAGCCCCAACCTCACGTATGCACCCGATCGTCTGAGCATGGAACGTGTAGAGGACGCAGCATTCGGACCACTTGACCGCATTGGTCAACTCACCATGCGCAACCTTGACATCGACGACAGCCGTGCCAAGTTGCAGGTTTATCGCGGTGCGGGCACGTTGCCCAGTGGTGGCCTCTTGGCCATCGAAGACAACTCCTGACATAAACCTGCCAAGAGCGCTGCACGCGCTGGCATGGTGGACACAATCACGTGTTCATCAGCACCATGAGCACCGCCACCGACTGCGCCTAAGCCATCAAGTGTCTGCACTCCGACAGCAGCTGTGAAGTTGCCGTCAGAGCCGCCGCCAACAACGATGCCATCAATCGAGCCAAGACCGATTTTTGTTGCGACCGATTGAGCCAATGGCATGAGTTCTGCCGCCGCTGATTCATGCATCGGTGGTCGACCAATGCCGCCTGTCAGAGACAGTTTCACTTCAGGATTCGCGAGCGTCAATGCTGCAAACTCTGCCTCGACCCGTGGCTTCTCTTCAGGTATCGCAACACGAATGTCGACAGCACATGTTGTCATCGCTGGAATCACATTGTCTGCAGTTCCCGACGATGCCATTGTTGGCGACACAGTTGTGCCGAGTGCCGGGTTTGCAATGGCAACGATTTGCGGAATCAGTGATGCGAGTTCTACAAGAGAGTTGATTCCCTTTTCAGGCTCAAGACCCGCATGTGAAGCACGGCCTTCAAGATGAACAATGATTGTTCCTGTTCCTTTACGGCCGATCTTGAGTGCACCACCGTCGGCGCTTGGCTCTAACACCAACACTGAGCCACAAGCGAGAGCACGTTCTTCAAGAAGTGCACGTGATTCTTTTGAACCAATCTCTTCATCAGCAGTGAGAAGAATCTCGATGTGAGAAGAATCATCCAACGCTGCGACTGCGTGCAGTGCCTGCACAATGCCCGCCTTCATATCGAAAACTCCTGGGCCTCGTGCAATGCCGCCCTCAACAGAGAAGGGGATGTCGACAAGCGTGCCCACGGGGTGAACAGTGTCGTGATGACCAAGAATCAGAACCTTTGGTTCGCCACCACCTTGCCAATGAACGTGCGGACCAACAGGAGAATCAACCAAAGCGGGGGCAGTGCCCAACATGCGCTGCATCATCGCCGACAGGGCTTCTGCATGAGCAGTGACTCGTGCGATGTCACGCGACGGAGACTCCATCGACACCAATGTGCCGAGGTCTTTCAACATCTCATCCAGAGAGAACTTGTCGGGAGAATTCATGCTTGCAATCGTGGCATGAATCACCGCTCAAAGACGGTTTGTATTCGGGTTTCAGGTGCAGAAAGCACCTCAGGCAGAGGCTGCACACCAATACCCGGCCCCGCGGGCACCTGAATTTCACCGTTCACCATCTCAAACGGGACGGTGATGTCAGAAGCAAAGTACCGCGATGATGCAGAGAGGTCAGGGGTCATCGTGAATCCTGGAAGAGACGCCAAGGCCAAACATGATGCACGACCAATACCGGACTCAAGCATTCCCCCGACCCATGCGTCAATGCCATGTGACTTCACAATGTGATGCATCTGCACTGCTGCACCAATTCCGCCAACACGAGAAGGCTTGACGTTCACAACAGAACATGCCTTCATCTCAATTGCACCCATCAATTCATCGACGGTGCAGATTGATTCATCGAGACACACTGCGGTGCGACTGCGCCGCGCAAGTTCTGCGTGAGAACCTAAGTCACCGGCAGCAAACGGTTGCTCAATGAATTGCAGATTGAATTCATCAAATGAGCAAAGAAGTGCGATGTCGTCTTTCGAATATGCCGCATTGGCATCTGCTTGCAGCACTAATGCGTCACCGCATGCAGCGCGAATCGCACGCAGCACATCAACATCTCGGCCTCGAGAAATCTTGACCTTCACCCGGCCATACCCTTCGGCAATCCGTTGCTGCACTTCTGCAACCGTTTCTGCCACTGTGTCAGCAATTCCCACAACTACTCCAGGAGTAATGGAAGTGCGACTACCACCAAGGACGTCGCGCAATGATCTTGATTCACGTCGCGCGTGAAGGTCCCACACTGCAGATTCCACAGCATGCTTCGCGAAGTGATGCCCGGCCACTCCCCACCACGATTCAGGCATCATCTCGAAAACATCAACATCTCGGCCAGCCAAAAGTGGTGCAATGACTTCACATGTGGCTATTACAGATTCGGCTGCGTTCTCGCCCACATATGCAACTCCTGCGGGCGCAACATTTTCACCCCAACCAATGACACCCTCGGAATCTCTTATCTCAACAAGAGTTGCTACACGAGACTCATGACTTCCATCAGAGGTTCGTAACGGATTCACCATGTGAAGCGGAGTCCTCACCACTCGGATCCGGTCAATACGCATGATGCAATCATGCCACCACAGGTACCTGCATACCGAAGGTACAGAACACCGCCTAACCTGCCATGGTGCCCATTCGAATTCTCCTCTGCGACGATCACGACATGGTCAGAGATGCCTTAGGGCGAGTTCTCTCCGAAGAAGCCGATTTCGAAGTAGTGGCATCCGCCCGCAGTGTTGATGCCTGTCTCAAACATCTCGCACAGAACGAAGGAAAAATCGATGTTGCCGTCATTGACGTGCGCCTTACGGATGGCGTTGGGCATGACATCACCCGCTGGATTCGAGCAAATCAATCGGCGATCCGCGTTGTTCTTCTGACATCTTTTCTTGAAGACGAATTGCTCGTCGAGGGCTACTCGACGGGGGCAGACGCACTCATTTTGAAGGGCGCACCCACACGAGATCTCACGGAAGCTATTCGTGATGTGCATGCAGGGCTGCGTCTGATTGACGCTTCCGCTGCCCGTGCCGCATCTCAGCGACTGCAGCAATCAAACCCCACGCGCGTCAGCGTTCTGGAAGGCACCGACAGGGAGATCGCTGAGCTGATCTCTAAAGGAATGACCGATAAAGAGATTGCCGCCGCAATGAACTTCAGTACGCAGACCATCAAGAATCATGTGTCGCGCATATTGACTGTGGTGGGCGCCGCGAACAGAACGCAACTTGCTGTCATGGTGGCAACAGCAAATCTCCCCGAATCACAACAGACCAAGAATCAGTCCTGAGATGCCTTGTCCCGTCGAGATTCCAGCGGGGATGTGTTCTGATCACCACGTAGAGCCTCTTCTTCGAAACATCCGTGATTACATCGGATTACACACTCCAGTTCGCAATGAATACGGCGACATTGTCGACTTACAGCTTCTGTGGTGGAACGACGCATACGAAGGGATTCGTATTCATCCACCCGTTGTAGGGCAAAGCATGATGAACACTTACTTCGAACCAGAAGGTGTCCTCGAGATCGTCGAGCAGGTCCTTGAGCAAGGAACTGTGAAACAAACCTTCGCAATCGGCGAGAACTCCGAAGACCGCTATCGGGCCCCCGAATTACTTGTTCGCATTGAAGTGACATGGATGCTGGTGGGTGATGCAATCGTAGAAATTGGATCCGACCTCAGCGAGATGACAGCTCTTGAGATGGAACTCATTGCACAACGAAAAGCCTTCACCGATGCCACTCGCCAAACACTTCTTGAAGCAGAGCGATCTCGCATCGCTCGAGACCTACATGACTCCATCATTCAAAACCTCTTTGCCATCAGCCTTAACTTGAAAACACGCGAGGACAAAGATTGGGCAATCAATTCACTGAATGATGTCATCAGCGAAATTCGCAGCACCATCTTTGACATCACTCTCGATTCACGTCCGCCATTGACAGAGTGCATTGAGAAAGTCTTTGACATGTTCAAAGGTGCCTGGCCCTCGCCACCTACCCTTCACGTGCACCTTGAACGAGAATTACCGGACGACCTCGTCGAAGATGTTGAGAATGTTCTTCGAGAAGCTCTCTCGAATGCTGCTCGCCATGCGAAAGCAACCAACGTTGAAGCATCTGTTCTCGTCACAACTGACACCATCTATGTCACCGTGACTGACGATGGCATTGGTCCACAAGGCTCGAAGCGTCGTAAAGGTGGAACGTTGTCGCTTGCACATCGCGCAACGACCCACGGTGGGTCATTCGCACTGCAACCAGGACCCAATGGCGGTTCTGTCATGACGTGGATCTGCCCCATCAGTTGATTCTGTTGCCCCATATGGAGATGCCAAAGGCCTAGGTACCGAGGTACCTCCACGGCGAGTACCCGAGTACTAAGCAACGAGTACGGAAGCATGGCAAATGCAACCTAAATAATTGTTTGAGTGTGTGCATGGAAACAACACCAATCTTTGTCCGCCTGGGAGTCTCACTGGCAACAGTGATCACAGCGGGCTTCGGAGTTGTCACCGCAGCATCGGGTGCAATGTTCACCGACACCGAAACAGCCACCATGGATGTTTCCTCTGGCTGGGTTGACATCACCGTCGGCGGCACCAACGTTGTTGCCCTGAGCAACCTGAAGCCTGGCGACGTGTTCTTCCGTTCGATGAACTTGGCCAATGCTGGCTCACTTGATTTCAACTACGGAATCACCGCCAGCCGCCCCACCGGAGCCGGCGCTCCACTAGTCGATGCAATTTTGGTTGAGACATGGAAACTGACTGACGATTCCAACTGCACCGCAGCCAAGTACCAAACCGGCACACTGATCGCTGCGTCCAGCACTCTCACCGCACTGAACGTTGCCAACCAGATCATGACGCCAGCTAGTTCACACGCAGTGTGTTTCCGCTTGAGTCTCCCCATGTCAACACCTAACGCAATTGCTGGCAAGACATCAAACGTCTCAATGACGATCGCTTCAGAACAGGCCTAATGAACATTCGGCGCATCTTTTCTGCCTTCGTGGCAGCGTCAGCTACGGCGGCGGTCCTTGGCTCCCTTGTGGTAGCCGGGGCCACCGCCCAAGCGGCGCGTTCAGACAAGATGCACCTGCACATCGTGGGCGGCTCCATGGAGCCCACCATTCACATCGGTGACATCATCACCGTCGATCCAAAATTGTCTCCCGAAGTCGGAGACGTCATCACCTTTAAAGTCGATGACAACACTGTGACCCATCGAGTGACGCGACGTTGGGTGTCAACCGATCCTCATGGTGTCGTGCATTCAATGTTCAAGACCAAAGGCGATGCCAATGCCACCGAAGATGCGTGGACACTCGCCGAAGGCCAGATCTACGGAACAGTTGTTTCCACTCCTGGAATTGTTGTCGCCGCAGAGCCATTCGCAAATCATCCGATGTTGATTGCGCTGTTGCTCTTGCCGCTGCTGGCATCAATTCTGATGACCGAGTTCCTGACGATGCGCAACGAAGTACGACAACTGCGCCATCGTGGTGCTGAGTGCCCGGAGCGGGAATCGAACCCGCAAGAAGTTGCCTTCCGGGGGGTTTAAGCCCCCTGCGTCTGCCAGTTCCGCCATCCGGGCAGGAACGTATTTAGGCTACGCGCGAAGAAGGCTGCTCTGACCGAATGGTTCGGCGAGAATTGCCGGAAATTTCGACCGTGAACTGCAACATGGTGCGCCACAACAGCGTGCGAACACGATCGGCCTCTGGCGGTTCGAGTCGGTTGATACACACGACGCCCTCGATCATGTCGCCGATTGCTGCCGTGAAGGGCCGATCGGACAAACGCACCGCTACTACCCCACCAACACCATCACGTGATCGACGGATAGTGCGATTCACACCGACGATGCGAGGCGGGCTGCGAAAGCCTGGCACCACTAGGTCGAGCGCTGCTGAACGCTGAGCAAGCACTCGCGCTGCTGCAGTGAACTTCATGGTGGCCGACTGGGTCATGGACACATACTGCCAGTGGGGTGTTGCACCTTTTCCAGCCCTGCCACTCCCGCGTCATAAGGTGTGCGTGTCGTGGATACTGAACTCAACCCTTTGCAACAAGCCATCATTGACTCTTTGGGTGTCCCCGTCGACTGGGAACCATTGCCCGCCGAAGTCATTCACGCGATCGAAGCACAGCTCACCCAAGCTCTCGCACCACTTGAGGGAAAGTTCACTGCCGAAGAACCTCTTCGCATTAACAAGCACCACATCGCCACTGTGCACGGCTGTGAGAAATACCACGTCCTGAATCGTGAGAGTCAGTTTGCGTGGAACATCAATACGGTGCGTGGCACCATCGCACACAAAGGCATTGAACTGTTGATGAACTGGCGCGGCCCCATCGTTCCTGCAGAGATTGTTGATGCTGCGATCATCAGCGTTTCTGAGAACCCCCGCCAAAGTGCGTCGGGGTTCATCAACACACTCTCCGAGCACGAATACGCCGAATTACGCGGCACGGTTCTTGCAGCAGTGACCAGTTTCATTGAATGCTTCCCACCCATCAAGCCACAGTGGCGCCCGATGGTCGAATACTCAGCGTCCTATTCGTTGTTCAACAACTCAGTTGTCTTTTCTTCACGCATGGACTTAGTTCTTGGTGGGCCAGGCAAGAAAGTTCTCATCGACCTCAAGACTGGTCGTCTCACTGCAACGCATCGTGACGACTTGCGTTTCTATGCACTTGTCGAAACCCTGCGCAGCAGACAAGCACCACGCCAGCTGGGCTCGTACTCGCTCGACTCTGCACGCCTCGATGAAGAAGATGTCACCGAAGGCTTGTTACAAGCAGCTGTGCGTCGCACTGCAGCAGGCACTATGCTGATTGCGGAACTTGCACTGAAAGAACGAACACCAGAACTTCGAGCTGGTGCTCAGTGCAGATGGTGCCCCATCAATGAAGAGTGCGAAACAGGAATCAAGTACTTGCGCCAGATCAACGGCGAAGACGAAGACGACTAGTCGTCTGACAACCGCACGTGCGGTGTCATCAGTGCAAACGGAACACCAAGGCCCACAGAACCACGCACGGTGCTGATGTATCGGCCCGGTTGTGTTGCCTTCTTCGGAGGCGAGGTGGTGTTCTCTCCGAGTTCTTCCGCCAAGTCAAAAAGATCGTCCACACTGGCAACCATGCCCCACAGAGATGCCCCGGGTTGCGTGATGTGTGGCCCAGTGACCACCTCGATGATGGTGTTGTCTAATTTGTGAAACCGCTGCACAGCACCGTTGCCCAATTGACGTTCACGTCGAACTTTCAAACCAAGCGCAGCAGTAATTGCCTGCGTCGTGCGGTCGATGTCGTCTG
>JAJTFJ010000041.1 GCA_021298435.1 Ilumatobacteraceae bacterium | reverse complement strand
GTGGACCACGGTCGTCACGGTCACGACGTTGTCCGCCGCCACCAAACTTGCTGCCACCGCGACGTGGGCCGCCACTGCGACCGCCGCCACCGCCGCCACGCTGTGGGCGACGCTCTTCGAGGTTTGGCATTTCTTTGAGTTCGCGTTCACCTGGTGCGACCTCAGTGAGGATGGGGTCACCCTTCACAACTGTCTTCATGATGGGGTCAATGCCGGCATCTTTTGCAAGACGCTTGGTGTGACGACGCATGTTCTCAGTCACCATCGTGATGACAGTTCCTTCTGCGCCGGCACGTGCTGTACGGCCAGAGCGGTGAAGGAATGCCTTGTGCTCTTCTGGTGGATCAGCATGGATAACAAGTGCAATGTCATCAACGTGAATACCGCGTGCTGCGATGTCTGTTGCAACAAGAGTGTCGACTTTGCCTGCAGATAATGCTGCGAGGTTGCGTGCACGAACTGCTTGTGAAAGGTCACCGTGCAGTTCAACTGCAGGAATACCGTTTTCAACAAGTGCGGCTGCAAGCTTGCGAGCACCGTGCTTGGTGCGAGTAAAGACAAGTGCGCGACCAGGTGCTGCACACAAGTCAGCAATGATGTCGAAACGATTGCCCTGTGTGACTTGGAAGAAGTAGTGCGTCATCTGCGCTTCGTTCTCTTCCGTCGACTCCACTTCGTGTGTCACGGGGTTCTGGAGGAACTTGCGAACGAGCTTGTCGATTCCACGGTCAAGAGTTGCGGAGAAGAGCAAGCGCTGACCTTCGCGTGGTGTCTTTTCAAGAATGCGAGTCACGTGCTCAAGGAAGCCAAGCTCGGCCATGTGGTCGGCTTCGTCCAAGATGGTGCACTCAACAGCGTCGAGTTCAATCTGTCCGGACTCCATGAGATCGATGAAGCGACCTGGGCATGCAACAACGATGTCGACACCATTGCGCATTGCATTGATTTGACCGGTGTAGCTCACGCCGCCGTACACAGTGGCGGTGCGCATACCGAGTGCATCAGCGAGGGGAACGAGTACGTCACGCACCTGGTTTGCAAGCTCGCGTGTTGGCACCAAGATGACGGCACGAGGGCGGAAACGATCACGAGGCTTGTTGCTCTCGTGAAGGCGAGTGAGCATCGGAAGACAAAACGCAAGCGTCTTGCCAGATCCGGTGCGGCCACGGCCGAGGGTGTCACGACCCGAAAGAGCGTCGGCAATAGTTGCCTGCTGGATGGGGAACGGAGCCAAAATTCCTTGTGAAGCCAACTCGTCAACTAAGACGGAGGGCAGTCCGAGGTCAGCAAAAGTAACAGGACTGATGTCCATGGGGGTATCTCCCTTGTAAGGGCCATAGATACCGGTTTGTACCCATGGACAAATGAATGAGCCCATACCGTACAGCGTGGCCTGTGGAAAACCTAGAGATTCCTTGAAATTTCTAGGAAATATTCGTGTGACTCTTGTGGATTACGACAAAGTCACCTTGATGGCTGCTTCGCCTGCAGTGCTGCCAGAGCCTTTCAGCTTCTTCAGCAGCGAGTACACACCTAGCAATTTTGTGCCAACGACGTATTTCTTACGAATCAACTTCGCGACATCTTCTGCATCATCTTCATCGAGAACAACGGCGGCGCCAATGTGGACGGTCGCACCATCTTTTATCTTGCCGCGCATGTCGCAAACGGTGAGAGTGGCGCGCGCGTCATTGCGCAGTCGCTTGATCTTGAATGAATCAGGATCAGTGGTGAATGCGTATCCGCCTTCGAAGGGAACAACCCACACAGGGGCTGCAACGGGGGTTCCGTCTTTCTTGTAGGTCACGAACGAGACGTACTTTGCTGTGTCGAGGTCTGCCGACATGGGGCTCTCCTTGAGTCAAATGGTCGGGGTGGGGAGACTCGAACTCCCGGCCTCCTGGTCCCAAACCAGGCACGCTACCAACTGCGCCACACCCCGTGGTGTGAGTGTCCGAGGATATCAGACAGAACGAAAACCCCTATCGGGCACGCTTTGCTTGACGTGCAAGTCGCTTCGCGGAACGACCAATGGGCTCAATGTTACGGTGATCAAGGTCGCCGATTTCATTACCGTTCACAAAAAGGACGCGGTAGCGCAGCCAGTTGAAGCCATTAGACAAGATGACTTTCCCTTCGGTGCCTGCGGGGGCGCCATCGACGTCGACGGTCGTACGCACCTTGTCCCCATTGCGCAGATTGATCTGGCCTTCATGGGGGGCGGCGAGTGCGTGGGGCTTCCAAAGCGTCATGTCTCCATTATTGCTGGAAAGGGAGCATTGAATGCGAACCGATACACTCCGAAGCCTGTGAAAAGCACTCTTGAAGCCCTCGAAGGCAACCAGGTCAAGCTCTCCATTGAGGTGGAAGAGTCAGAATTCGACAAGAACATCGACGCCGCGTTCCGCAAGATCGCACATGAAGTGCGTCTTCCTGGATTCCGTCCAGGCAAGGCACCGCGCCGAGTACTTGAGGCACGCATCGGAATGGATGCTGCTCGCGGACAGGCATTGCAAGATGCCATCCCTGAGTACCTCAGCAAAGCTGTCATCGAACACAAGGTCGACATCGTCGCTCAACCAGATGTGAATCTGCTTGAGGGTCAAGAGTCCGGTGTAGTGAAGTTCGAAGCAACTTGCGAAGTCCGTCCTGTTGTGCAGGTGCCTGGCTATGCAGGTCTGCGTGTTGAGTTGGTAAACCCTGCGCTCACCGACGAAGAGTTGGAAGAAGCAATCACAACAGAGCGTCGTCGCTTTGGAACACTTGCTGACGTTGATCGTGCTGCTGCTGTTGGTGACAACGTGGTGATCGACCTTGAAGGTCTTCGCGGTGGCGAGCCAGTTCCTGGTCTCAACGTTGACGAATGGACCTATGAAGTGGGTCGCGGTTGGGTTGCTCCTGGTTTCGACGATCAGCTCACCGGCGCCAAGAAAGGCGACACACTGAAGTTCACTGCTGTTCCGAATGGCACAGAAGAAGAGGCTGATTTTGTTGTCACTGTGAATCGCGTGCAGACACTGGAGATTCCAGAGTTGTCCGATGCATGGGTTGCAGAGAACATTGCTGATGCAGACACCATCGATGAGTGGAAAACCGCTCTTCGTGCACGGTACGAAGAAATGCGTGCAAATCAGATGCGCCGCACCGTTGTCGACCGCGTGACTGACGAACTTGAAAAGCTTGTTGAGATTGAAGCACCAGAGTCAATGGTCAACAATGACCTTCAGGCGCGAGTACAAAACACCTTGCAGCAATTCCAGTCACAAGGCATTGCTCTTGACCAGTGGCTTTCCGCCACAGGCCAAGACGCTGATTCATTCATCGCCAGTATGAAGACCCAGTCTGAAAAGGCAGTCAAGATTGATCTCGCATTGCGCGCTGTCGCTTTGGCGCAGGGAATCACTGTCACAGACGAAGATCTTGAAGCAGAGTATGAATCAATCGGCGTGCGCGTTGGCGAGAAGACTGCCAAGGTGCGTAAGGCCTATGAGCAAAATGACGCTGTGACCGACCTCATCGCTCAGATGACAAAGTCACAAGCGCTCGAATGGCTCCTACACAACATCAGTTATGTAGACCAGAATGGTGCAGTGCTCGACACAAAGACCGTTCTTGGTGACCATGATCATGACCACGACGATCACGATCACGATTAACCAAACCACGACTCACTCCATCACGACGAATTAAGGGACACAGCAATGAATTTCCAGAACTACTACGTTCCGAATGTCACCGAGACAACAAGCCGTGGCGAGCGTGTGTACGACTTGTACTCACGTTTGTTGAAGGAAAACATCATCTTCCTCGGTACTCCGATCGATGACACCATTGCGAATCTCATCTGTGCGCAGTTGATTCACCTCGAGAGTGAAAACCCTGATCGCGATATCAACATCTACATCAACAGCCCTGGTGGAGACATCAACTCCTTGTTCGCTATCTACGACACCATGCAGTTCATCAAGAACGACATCGCAACAATCTGTCTCGGACAAGCAGCCTCAGCTGCAGCCGTGTTGCTCGCTGCCGGCACCAAGGGCAAGCGCCTTGCGCTTCCTCACAGCCGCGTTCTTCTCCACCAGCCATATGGCCAGGTGGGCTATGGCCAAGTCACCGACTTGGAGATCGCCGCGAAGGAAATCTTGCGTATGCGTGACCTTCTTGAGGAAATTTTGGCCAACCACACCGGCCAAAGCATGGAAAGAATCCATACAGATACCGATCGTGACTTCGTATTAGAGGCTCAAGAGGCCCTCGAGTATGGCATTATCGATGATGTGATTTCATCACGTCAGCTAACGGACCGAACCGGTCCAATTCGCTGATTCACATCATCGAGGGAGGGCCTTCGTGGCCAAATTTGGAGACACTGGCGAGCTATTGAAGTGCTCGTTCTGCGGCAAGTCCCAGAAACAGGTCAAGAAACTGATCGCCGGCCCTGGTGTGTACATCTGCGATGAGTGCATCGAGCTGTGCAACGAAATCATCGAAGAAGAGGTAGGCGAGCGCTCTGGTGTTGAGCTTGAGTCGCTCCCGACTCCTGTCGAGACACGTGCGTTCCTCGACGAATACGTCGTCGGCCAAGAGCGAGCCAAAAAGGTTCTTTCGGTCGCTGTCTTCCATCACTATCGACGCCTGCAGTACATGGCGCAGAACGTCGGCATCCGTCGCGACGAAGTAGAACTGCAGAAGTCGAACATTCTTCTTCTCGGTCCCACCGGTTGCGGCAAGACCCACCTCGCTCAAACATTGGCGCGCATGTTGAACGTTCCGTTCGCAGTTGCAGATGCCACGGCGTTGACCGAAGCGGGATACGTCGGTGAAGACGTTGAGAACATTCTCCTCAAGCTTTTGCAGGCTGCTGACTTCGATGTGAAGCGTGCCGAGCAAGGCATTGTGTACATCGACGAGATCGACAAGGTTGCTCGCAAGGCTGAAAACCCCAGCATCACCCGTGATGTTTCTGGTGAAGGCGTTCAGCAGGCGTTGTTGAAGATTCTTGAAGGAACCGTTGCATCAGTGCCACCACAAGGTGGACGCAAGCATCCTCACCAAGAGTTCATTCAGATCGACACGACGAATGTTTTGTTCATCTGTGGCGGAGCTTTCGCCGGCTTGGAACAAATCATCGAACAACGAGTGGGTCACAAGGGAATGGGCTTCCACGCCACTGTGACATCAAAGTCCGATAAGAACCCTGGCGAACTGTTTGCTCAGGTTCTCCCAGAGGACTTGTTGAAGTTCGGCATGATTCCTGAATTCATTGGCCGCTTGCCAATGGTGGGCGCAGTGCACGCTCTCGATAAGCCTGCGCTGATGCAGATTCTCACAGAGCCAAAGAATGCTTTGGTCAAGCAGTACGGAAAGATCTTCGAGTTTGACGATGTTGAACTCGACATCACCCCTGAAGCTCTTGAAGCAATTGCAGATCTTGCTCTTACGCGTGGAACAGGCGCACGCGGACTTCGCGCACTTCTAGAAGAGACATTGCTTGATGTGATGTACGAAGTGCCTGGCCGTACTGATGTTGCAAAAGTTGTTGTTACTGCTGACAGCGTGAATAACAAAGTGTCGCCAGAAATCGTTACAAAGACTGCTGCACGTGCTCCACGTCAGCGTCGTGCCGCTTCTTAATTCTTGTGAACTTTTCCGAAGCTCTTGTTTATTTAGACGAGCACGCCTCTTATGACAAGACAGGTCGTGTTGATTCACCTTCAACAGCCAATATCGAGGCGTTGTTAACGGTTCTCGGTGATCCGCAGAATGACTATCGCGTCATTCACGTCACCGGAACTAACGGCAAGGGTTCCACGTCTCAAATCATCACCAAGTTACTGATGGCTCATGGTCTGAAGGTCGGTACGTATTCAAGTCCGCATCTTGAGAGCATCCGTGAACGTATTCAAGTCAATGGTGAAGCAGTTGACGAATTCGATTTTGCAGAAGCAGTTGCGGCCGTCGCAAATGCTGAGGGCATGTCCGGTATTCGGCCGACGT
This sequence comes from Ilumatobacteraceae bacterium, assembly GCA_021298435.1. GTDB lineage: Bacteria > Actinomycetota > Acidimicrobiia > Acidimicrobiales > Ilumatobacteraceae > UBA2093. The sequence goes on along the minus strand of JAJTFJ010000041.1, from coordinate 2,856 downwards.
ATTTCGAAATCATGACTGCCGCTGCATTTCGTTGGTTCTCTGACGATGCCATTGACGTCGCAGTGATAGAGGTGGGCATGTTGGGTCGCTGGGATGCAACAAATGTTGTGCAACCAGATGTTGCCGTCATCACAAACATTGCACTCGATCACATGGAATTTGCTGGCCCAACTGTTGCGCACATTGCAAAAGAGAAGGCTGGAATCATTAAGCAGGGAAGTGTCGCGGTGATCGGAGAGCTCAACGAGGACTTGCATTCCATCTTTGCGGCGGAACCTCACGAAGAGATTCTTTTCCGTGGTGAACAGTTTGACGTTGTTGATAATCATCTCGCGCTAGGGGGGCGTTCGCTTCATGTGCGGACTCCTCGCGCTGACTACATCGATTTGTTTGTTCCGTTACATGGATGGCACCAGGGCGACAACACGGCAGTGGCAATCATGGCGGTGGAGTCGTTCTTTGGAAGTGCGCTTGATCCGACGAGTTTGAACGGGTGATCTGTTGCACAGCGCCGTCTCCTCGGGCCCGGCCGGCATCAGAAGTGGCGGCAGTCGCTGAAGAGATGGGTTGCTCAGATGTTCTGACGGTGGACACGGTGGAGAGGGCCTGTGATGTGGCGCTTGCCGATGCCACCAGCGACGATGCAGTCTTGATTGCTGGGTCTCTCTATGTGGTGGGCGCAGCACGGACTCGTCTACGAAAGGTGCTTCCGTAAAGGGTTTGCTTGGGTTTGCAGGGGTAAGCCTCGGGCCAGCCCCTAGCCTGAAGGGATGTCAAATCGCACCCTCGTCCTCCTCAAGCCCGATGCCGTCGAACGTGGCCTTGTTGGCACCATTACCTCTCGTTTTGAAAACAAGGGCCTTCGTCTGGTCGGTATGGAACTTCGCACCCTCGACAAGGCGATTCTCGAGCGCCACTACGAAGAGCACGTCGGTAAGGGCTTCTACGCCGAACTCGTGGAGTTCATGTCCCGTGGTCCGGTCGTTGCAATGGCCCTTGAAGGTCCAGAAGACACCTGGGAAATTGTCCGCGCCATGATGGGCGCAACGAACCCAGCAAAGTCTGCACCTGGAACCATTCGCGGCGATTTTGGAACATTGTTCACCGAGAATCTTGTCCACGGCAGTGACTCGGCAGAATCAGCTGCCCGCGAATTAGGAATTTTCTTCCCCGCCCTCTAAGGCGCGGATAGTTAACATCCCGTAGGCGAACTTCACAGTTTGCTGGGGAGAGCAAGTATGGCCCGCAATAATCCTTTGGCTATAGGTCGAGACATCGCAATTGACCTCGGTACCGCCAACACACTTGTGTACGTGCGCGGGCAAGGCATTGTTCTCAATGAACCTTCGGTTGTCGCGATTGATATGCGCGATGGTCGACCCGTTGCTGTTGGTTGGGAAGCAAAGCGAATGCTTGGTCGTACCCCAAAGCACATTGAAGCAATTCGTCCCCTTAAAGATGGAGTGATTGCTGACTTTGACGTGTGCGAAAAGATGCTTCGCTATTTCATTCAGCGCATCACCACCAGCCGCTGGAGTAAGCCTCGCATGGTGATTTGTGTTCCCTCTGGAATTACTGGTGTTGAACAACGCGCGGTGCAGGATGCTGCTGAGTATGCCGGTGCACGTCGTCCAGTTCACATCATTGAAGAGCCGATGGCCGCTGCAATCGGTGCTGATCTTCCCGTTCATGAACCAAGCGGAAACATGATTGTGGACATTGGTGGCGGTACAACTGAAGTCGCTGTGATTTCTTTGGGCGGCATTGTTGTCGCTCAAAGTGTTCGCGTTGCTGGTGACGAACTCGATGAGGCGATTGTTGCATTTGTCCGCACTCAGTACGGCCTTGATATCGGCATTAATACTGCAGAGGAAATCAAGATTCAGATGGCTTCAGCGTGGCCGTTAGCTCAAGAGTTGACGGGCGATGTTGGTGGTCGTGACACGGTGACCGGATTGCCGCGCACTGTGGAACTCACAACGGAGAACGTTCGTGAAGCCATTGCCGAGCCTGTCGCTGCAATCATTGATGCCGTGAAGTCCACTCTTGATCGCACACCTCCTGAATTGGCTGCCGACATCATGGATCGCGGTATCTACCTCTCTGGTGGTGGTGCATTGCTTGCCGGAATCACCACACGTATCAACCATGAAACCGGAATGCCGTGTTTTGTCGCTCCAGACCCGTTGTATGCGGTCGCTATTGGCTCGGGTCGTGCACTCGAGAACATTGAGGCGATGCGCGGAATGATGTCCTCACCAGGACTCGATCAGCAGTAGATCAACCTCCGTGGCGGGCTATTCCTTCACACGGCGTCGGGCAATTCTTCTGCTCTCGTTGACGTCAGTACTTCTCATCACGCTTGATCTGCGTGGAAGTTCTGCTGTCAACTTCACGCGTTCAGTTTTTGGTTCAATCTTCCGACCAATCGAAAGTGCGACCCGTGTCGTCACGCGACCGATTCAGAACACATGGAATGGTATTACTAACTACAACGACGTGGTTGCCGAAAATCGCCGCCTTCGCGACCTTGTTGCGTACGACGAGGGTGCAACGGTTGCGGCAATTGCATCTGTTCGAGAAGCGCAAGAGTTGTTGGCGTTGAATGGCCTCCCAACCCTTGCGGGAATCTCTTCATGTACTGCTCAAGTTGTTGGTCAATCGCCATCAAACTTTGCACAAACTGTTGAACTCAATCGCGGCTCGGAATGTGGCATCAAGGTGGGAATGCCTGTTTTGAATGCTGCTGGCATGATCGGCAAAGTCACTGATGTATATAGCAAGCGGTCAGTAGTCATGTTGATCACAGACCCTGGGTATTCGTTATCGGTCAAGATCGTGAATACACCTCCCACG
>JAJTFJ010000002.1 GCA_021298435.1 Ilumatobacteraceae bacterium | reverse complement strand
CGGTGGTCTTGTTTTGGCGCTCCCCGTCGTGCTTTGGCAAATCTGGCGATTTTTTGTTCCGGCATTGAACAAAACAGAGAAGCGCTATGCAGTCCCGTTTATTTTGTCGTCTGTTGTTTTGTTCGCTGCCGGATGTTCCATTGCGTATTGGACTTTAGATAAGGCACTCGAATTCCTTATCACGTGGTCTGGTTCGGATATCACCGAGGCATACAGAATCACTGACTACATCATGTTGGTCGTCATGATGATGCTTGCATTCGGCGTTGGTTTCTTAAGTCCTGTGTTATTGGTCTTTTTGCAATTAGTAAATGCCGTTCGACCACAGACCCTCATTACGCAATGGCGCTATGCGCTGGTCAGCATCTTTGTCCTCGCAGCAGTTATTACACCCTCCGGAGACCCCGTCAGCCTGCTCGCTTTGGCTGTGCCGCTCTCCGTGTTGTTTCTTATTTCAATTCTCGTTGGCTGGCTACTAACGCGTAAACGTCCGGCCACCGCAATATGAGCACATTGAGAGATCAGTTCCTCTCTCAACTTTCGTATCAGCCAGACGCCTTTCAAGTAAAGGCCATGGACTCAATCGATGCAGATGCTTCGGTACTTGTTGCGGCACCAACAGGTTCAGGAAAGACCCTTATTGCCGAGTATGGCATTGCACGCGCTCAATCATTGAAACGCAGAGCGTTCTACACAACACCCATCAAGGCCTTGTCGAACCAGACGTTTCGCGACCTTGGTGAGCTATGAGGCGCACACAACGTTGGGTTGGTAACGGGAGATAACGCCATTAACGCTGACGCACCGGTAGTGGTCATGACCACAGAAGTGTTGCGCAACATGATCTATGCGTCGTCGCACAGATTGAATGATCTTGGAGTTGTCATTCTCGACGAAGTTCATTATTTGCAAGACGCATATCGCGGTCCAGTCTGGGAAGAAGTCATCATTCAACTTGACCCAGAGGTACAACTGGTCTGCCTCTCGGCCACCGTGTCGAATGCGGACGAAGTATGCGAGTGGCTATCTACAGTGCGGGGAAGAACAGACGTGGTGGTCGAGACCACTCGACCAATTGAACTTGTTAATCATTTCGCGGTACACGACAAAGCATCTGACAAGACTGAAATGTTCCACACCATTGTTGGTGGAGAACCTAATCGCCACGTTCAACGACTTCTCTCCGGAGGACGACCTAACGGTGGACGTCAAGGCCAGTCCAAGAAGGCTCGACGATTTTCTCCGCCCACTCGACCCGACGAGTTGCGCTGGAATATTCACACTTTCTTGACAACATTGGAACTGGCGTGTCATGTCATCACGCGGGAATGATTCCAATGTTTAAAGAAGCAGTTGAAGAGTGCTTTGTTAAGGGGCTTGTAAAAGTGGTTTTCGCCACAGAAACCTTGGCAGTCGGAATCAATATGCCAGCGCGTGCTGTCGTTATTGAGAAACTTACGAAGTACACCGGAGACCATCATCAACTGCTGCGCGCCTCGGAGTTCACCCAACTCACCGGACGTGCCGGGCGTCGCGGACTAGACGACATCGGTCATGCCATCTCCCTATGGAACCCATTTGTGACTTTTGAACAAGTTGCTGGTCTTGCTCTCAGTAAAAGCTTCCGATTGACATCTGCTTTTCGACCAACGTTCAATATGGCCGTGAACATGGTGCGAAATCATTCCGAGGACGGAGCCCATCACATTCTGAATTTATCTTTTGCTCAGTTTCAGGCAGACCGAGATGTTGTGACGTCCGAGGCATTGCTAGAGAAGAAACGCCGCGAATTGGCTCTACTAGAACGCAGTGCTCCGCTTGAGTACGAAGCAGAAAGCACTCCTACCGGGGCTTCCTCTGTGGAAGCCGAAATAGCTCTCAGAGCGCTTCGTCCAGGAGATGTCGTGATGTTTGACGCGTCGAACATTCGAGGACGGGGACTGGTGCTCTCTACTGCTGCACGTCGCGCTGGAATTCGCCTCACCGTACTCACTCCGTCCAAGAAAACGCTTGAGGTGATGGCCAAAGACTTGCGTTCGCTACCACTGAAAGGCGCACACGTAGATTACCCATTCCTTTTGAACCAACCCGAACAGAATTCATAAAAGAGGCTGTTTCACGTTTGGTGAAGGCAAAGGTTGACGACACCGCCACACGTGCAATTGAATTTTCCGGCGAGAGCCGTATTGCTGATTCTCCTATCAGTGCAAAGAGCATCAAGCGACTTCGACGCGAAATTGACCAAATGGAAGATCGCTCTCGCAACAGAGCAGGTTCTGTTAGTGCTCGATTCATGGATGTAGTGGAACTTCTCGAAGACCTTGGCTATATCGATGATTGGAGCCTCACACCCAAGGGGGAAACCTTGTCGGGTATTTTTCATGAGAGCGACTTGTTAGTTGTTGAAGTGATGGACAAAGGAATCCTGAATGGCCTGTCCGTTAACGATTTGGTTGCGGTGCTCTCCACGCTCATTTACGAGCCACGAGGTGGCGATTCGGGCGGTCCAACACGATGGCCATCAGACATCATTCGTCAGAGATTCAAGAGGATTGAAAAACTCAGTCAGCGACTACAAGACGCACAGCGCGAAAGAGGATTACGAGGAGCTGCGAACAACAGCCGAGTTAGCGATTAGATCTATCGACAGGGGAGTTGTTGCTGCTGCACAAGGAGCCAACGCATCATGACCATTCGTAAGGGTGAAGAATGGGGAGTGCGAGTGATGTGCCCAGAAGAACGCGAGATTGCAGAAGACGACTTCGATGCTTCACGCCACGATTCATCGTCTGTTTTCTCAGTGATTCGTGGAGACCTGCACTTGTCTCTTGGGTCACCAAAGGTTCCCATCATTGGCCACGAGTGCACAGCGGTTCCCATTGATGCACTCCGATGCACGGTGACCGCACCTTCTGGCGAACAACGTGATCTCTTTGCCATCTCGTCAATCACACTTGGCTCGTGGTGGCGGGGGTCATTCGTCGTTCTATCGAATAGCGGCTTCTACAACGGACTCAACATTGCCCCTCGGTCGCATCCCAATGACGGTGAGTGTGATGTGATGGTCATGGAACGAAATCTTCCCTTCCGTCAGCGCGTCTTAGCCCGTCAAAAAGCAAAGACGGGAACTCATGTTCCTCATCCACTCATTTCGCTTCGTCGTAGTACTGAGTTTTCTCATTCAAAACAGTCTCCACGAGAACGATTAGTCCTCGACGGCCGCGCTGTTGATAATTGGGTACAACTAGACGTTTCTGTGCTTCCCGATTATTGGACTGTGCTGTTGTAGACCTCAACATGCACGGCTGATTCGTTCGTCCGTCATAATGGAGACCATGGACACCGCCGTGGATGAACTGAAGCAACAGGCCTGTGAGCGAATTGACGCAGTCGCGCAGCAACTCATTGATGTCAGCCACAGCATTCACGCACGTCCTGAACAGAATTTCGCGGAGGTCTATGCATCTGAACTCCTCACACGTACGGCCATGGTAGCACCGCAGGCAGGTGGTCGTCTTCGATACCTGGGCACACCCGCAGAAGAAGGCGGAGGTGGAAAACTTGTGATGGCACGTAACGGTGCTCTCAACGGAGTTGACGTGGCCATGATGGTTCATTCCGCCGATGCCGATCTCACCACTATTGACGCAATCGCCCTTCAACAACTTGTCGTTGAATACACGGGCGAGTCAGCACATGCAGCAGCCGCACCCGAAAAAGGTCGGAATGCTCTTGATGCGGCAGTTTTGGGGTACATGGCAGTCGCTGCATTGCGCCAGCACATACTTCCCACAGAACGAATCCATGGAATCTTCACACGGGCGGGAGAGAAGCCAAACATTGTTCCGCGAGATGCAGCAATGGAGTGGTACGTACGTTCAGACACTGTGACAACCCTTTCTGCATTAAAGCCTCGCGTTCTCAATGCTCTGCAATCAGGCGCATCTGCTTGTGGCTGTGGTTTTTCTCATGAGTGGGTCGATACTCCGTACGCCGACATGGTGACAAACAACAACTTGTCGGCAATGTACGTTGCTAATGCATCACGTATTGGTCGAAGTGTCACAGTGCCGGGAAGTAACGGACGTCGCGTCGTGGGTAGTACCGACATGGGCAACATCAGCCACCTTGTTCCATCAATTCACCCCATGATTGCCTCGGCTCCAACGGGAACATCAATTCACACGGTGGACTTTGCGCGTGAATCAATTACACCAATGGCAGGCAAAGCAGTCATTGATGGTGCCAAAGCTATGGCCATGACGGCCATCGATTTTTGGACGTCTCCCGACCAGCAGCGCGCCATTGCCAAAGAATTTTCCGAAGCCAATGCGGACAAGGATGTTCTGTAGTCGGTATCCACGGGGGAGACCAGCGCGACTCCTAGGCTGACTACTTGTGACGGTTTACGTTCCCGAGGAATTCACACAGGCAGAGTCGGACATTCTCCGACGTTATTTCACCAATCTCGATCAGCCTGTTTTCGCTCTGGTGAACTTGCCAGAAGTGGTGAAAGGCGCGCTGTTCGCTCGTTACAGCCGTAGTCCGCGTAGTTTGCGTCGGCTTTTCCTTGACGAGTTCGTCAACGATTTAGAGATTGCCGGAGATGTTGCTGTCGATGCCACCGTGGGTGTTGATCGCGCTGAATCTCTCTACGAGAAGGTCTTCGTCGAGTACGGCGACGATTCGGTGGCTCAGTTAGGTGGAGTTCACCTTGCGTGTGAGCAGGCATCCAACATTCTCACCAAAATTCTCGAGTGGGGTCGCCTGATGAGTTACCTCGAACAGAGCACTCGCTACATCGCTTATGACGAGCGCCTCGGTGGTCGCTATCGCTACTACCGTGACCCCGACCTACTGGAAGGCAAGTTCGGCACTCGCTATGTGGGGGACATGGACCGCATGTTCGATTCTTACAGCGTTCTGGCCGAGACCGTGACCCAACATGTTCGCTCCAGCGTTCCAAAGCAGGCAGGCGACAGCGATTTTGTCTACCGCCAAGCAACTCGTGCAAAAGCACTTGATGCTGTACGTGGCTTGTTGCCAGCGTCGTCATTATCAAATGTTGGAATTTACGGAAGCGGTCAGGCGTTTGAGGCACTGCTGTTACGAATGCGCGCACACGCACTGCCCGAAGCTCGTGTCTACGCAGACATGATGCTCACAGAACTTCGAAAAGTAATTCCGTCATTCTTGCGCCGCGTAGATGTCGCAGAACGTGGTGGACAATGGTCGAATTACTTGGCCACAAATGCAGCCAATATGAATTCTCTAGTGGATGATCTGTTCGGAGACTCCATTGCGTCTGATGTCGACGAAGTAACCCTTGTTGATTTCGATCCCGATGGTGAGAACAAAATTGTTGCAGCGGCCTGCTACGCCTATTCACACCTTTCCGAATCGCAGATTCTTGCGCGCGTAGAGAAAATGTCGGTAGAGCAAAAGACCGACATTCTGCGCAATTACGTTGGAGACAGAGAGAATCGCCGCCACCGGCCTGGTCGCGCATTTGAACGAACCGACTACCGATTCGATGTGCTGTCCGATTACGGCGCATTCCGAGACATGCAACGCCACCGCCTGTTAACCATCGAGTGGCAACCACTGACTCCGTATCACGGCTACACCCGTCCCGATTTAGTAGACGCAGCGGGGGCGTCAGAAGCCTTCGATGAGGTGATGGACCGTTCTGCCGCACTGTATGACGCACTTGTTGCTGACCATCCCAGCCAGGCCTCCTATGCGGTCTCAATGGCATATCGCATTCGCTATTCAATGCAGTTCAATGCACGAGAGGCAATGCACATGCTTGAGCTTCGATCCAGCCCCCAAGGCCACCCGTCGTACCGTCGTGTTGCCCTCGAAATGCATCGTCTCATTGCAGAAAAAGCCGGTCACACCGCGATTGCTGCAGCCATGACCCACATGACAACTGAGGCTCCGGAACTTGAACGACTCGAGTCTGAACGACGTGCAGAAGCGCGCCGAAGCAACTCTTAGCGCGCACTTATCCACAAGTGACCCCCGTCACTTTCTGTACTCATTCGTCTAGCATTCGCCCGTTTGGCACAGAATGTGCCTAGTATCCCGCCCCGAGCCCTGAGGCAAACGGAGGAATCCAAAGTGGCAAAAGACGACATAGATCCAGAAGACATTGACGAAGAAATTGATCTCGACGGCGAAGACGATCTTGACATTCTTGATGATGATCTTGCGGACGACCTCGTCGATGAAGACGACGTAGACGATGACGACGATGACGACTCTTTGGGCGCCACAGTTGTGCGCAAAAAGGGAAGCGATGACGATGACGACGAAGACGACATGGTCGCTCCGGACGACGTCGAGGAAGACCTTGCCGAGATTCTGAAGGATCGTTTGGCATCAGAAGATCTTCCTGCGGAAGAGGACGAAGTCGTTGAAACCGACGATCGCTCTAGCGGCGAGGACACTCTTCAACCCAAGCGAGCTGACGAAACCTTGTGTAGTTCGTGCTTCATGTTGGTTCGTAAAAATGCACCGGTGTGCCCAATGGGTGACGACGAGTGTCCAGTCGTTGTGAAGAAGAAGTCAAAGAAGTGACAAACCCCCTGGTGTCGATTCATCGCAATTTGTGGCGCACAGTGAACAACACTGTCCACTCGTTGCGTCGTCAGGCACCAGGTGCACGCATGGTGGGGGAGTTTGCGGTGAAACACGCAGTCAGCGAAGCGCAACGCAAACTTTCCTCCAATAATCCACCCACAACGGACTCTTCAGGTGACACAAAGTCCTAACACTATTTTTGTGCGCGAAGCAGGCGACGATGATGCAGAGACTCTGCGCACTCACCGAAGCGAATCCGCGAAAGAGGCAACTCGTTATCGTGGGTCACCAGCATCGCCATCAGTGTCCACCGCTCTGACATTTGTTGCTGGCATCGGCGACACGGTGTTCGGTTCGCTGAGCGCTGGAGCCACCTCAACAAGCGCGTGGGAAATCACACACGTGTACGTAGAGCCCACTGCCAGAGAGATCGGCATCGGTGATGCGCTCATGCAACGGTGTTTAGGGCATCTCCGCGGAATGGGTGTCCTGTGGCTTGGCGCGTCGGCCTTGCCCGGCGACAGAGCAATGAAGAATCTCTTTGAGCGTCATGGGCTTGTGGCCCAGACAATCATCGTGGGTAAGTCGCTTAGCGACCCTTCCACTGCGGCGGACGCTTCTCAATAAACGCCATTAATCCTTCTTTGGTGTCTTCCGACTGAAGAATGGGTGCGAACTCTTCATTCGTCATCTTCTTCAAGTTTTCGTCTGACTCATACGCAGACGCAAGCACAACGCGTCGACTGGCGGCAACAGCCATCGGTGCCGACGTTGCAATCTTTTCTCCTAATGCGATTGCGGCGTCCAGAGCAGCACCAGGTTCTACTAGATGATTCACCAAACCAAGTTGATGCGCACGTTCTGCTGTGAGTGGATCACCAGTCAGAATGACTTCCATTGCCACAGACTTTCCGATAGCGCGCGGAAGACGAAACAAACCACCCGCGCCCGCAATAAGGTTGCGCTTCACTTCGGCAAGTCCGAATGACGAACGCGTGGTGGCGATCACCATGTCTGCAGCAAGAACTATTTCGCACCCACCTGCAGTTGCCAAACCGTCAACTGCAGCAATGATTGGTTTGTTGCGTTCGCGGTAGACAAACCCAGCAAAACCACCGCGCTTTGTTCCCAGCGTTTGGCCACCTGCATTTAACGCTTTTAGGTCAGCGCCAGCACAGAACACGGGAGACTTGTGACCCTCGGTGTTAGCGGTAAGTACACCCACCCACACACCATCTTCGCCTTCTAGACGATCGATTGCGTTTTCCATTGCTTGCGCAAGTTCGTCATTCACCGCATTGCGAGCATCGGGACGATTCAAAGTAATCACGGCAACGTGACCACGAACTTCATAAGTAACCATGTCTGACATGGAACTCACCGTAGTTGTGCGGAGGGAGGGGACAGCAAGCCCCAGCCAACCTCTTACTCGCCAGCGGTTGCTTCAGCGGTTTCTTGTGCAGGAGCCTCGGAAGCCACCGCGGCCTCTACAGGTGCCTCAGAAGGCTTCTCAGCAGCGACTGGAGCGGGTTTGGGTGCTCTTGCTGGCTTCGACTCTGCGGCTTTATTGACA
>JAJTFJ010000001.1 GCA_021298435.1 Ilumatobacteraceae bacterium | reverse complement strand
CGCATGGCTACTCGCTCGAGGCTCTGAGGCACTTCGATCTGCTTGAGCCGGACCCACCGTTGCTCATGACACCTCAACCCCTCGACTCCGAGTTCATTCCACGCGATTGAACTGACTTCGGTCAGCGCTTGAGGTCGGTGACCACACCACCAGCGACACGGACGATGTCATTCGGGTTCGCACCGAAGTTGTCGTTCCACGTTCCCGCAGCAGCCCACACCTCGTCGTATTGCAACAAGTCGGGATCAACAAACACACGCAGTTGTGTGCTGTGACCAAAGGGAGGCACGCCACGGTTGGTTTAAGCAACCCTTCAATCACCCGTTGTTGTCACACAAAGTCGTTGACGAAGACCACCTTGGTGACTGGCAAGATCATCCCTTCAACTGCTTCGCTGAACGGAACAACTTTGTTGATGATGCGAGCGGGGTCAAGTGCGCCAGATGACACGAGGTCAAGTACAGGTCTCGCAGTTGCGCACGCATGCACTCGGCCAATCTCGTAACGAACACCTTTTAGATACATCGATTGCAACGGAAGATTCGAGCGTGATGAGGCTCCACCAGAGACACTCGTGCACACACCGCATGGTTCCACTGATCGAAGTGCGAAGTTCCGCCCAGGATCCAACACGTTTGCGTCAACCACAATTGGAAATCTCTCTGCGAGTTTCAGCGAATCCCACTGATCCTTTGCATCGATCACTTCTGCACCTGCTGCTGCGGCAAGTTCTAAGCGTGCAGCATCATCATCGACATACACCACTCGCTCTGAACCAAGCGCAAGTGCTGCCATCACTGCATACAAACCAACAGATGGAGCAAGCCCACCCACAACGAGCACAGGTGCACCCGGCCGCTCGGCCAATGGAGCAGCAACGCATCGATACCCATCCGAGACATTGTCGGGAATTCCCGCTGCTACCACCGGGTCCATTCCTTCAGGCAAAGGAATCAACATGACATCAGCCCAAGGAACTCGAACAAGTTCCGCAAGCGCACCACCAAGATCGATACCACCGTGTGGTCCGAGACCAAACGCAGTTCCAGATGGAACATTTACGCATGCGTTGGTGTGGCCACGAAGACACGGAGCACATGTCATGCAACTCAATTGGAATGGGACAATCACCTTGTCACCGAGACGAACATTGCTAATGGCCTCGCCAACTGCAACAACTTCCCCGACCATTTCATGACCCATGACAAACGGTGCCGGCATTGGATACAAACCAAGTGCAATGGCTGGATCTAGGTCGCATCGAGCGACTGCGATAGGTCGCACCAACGCATCACGTGGCTCCATCAGCTGTGGTGTTTCCACTTCTTCCCAAGCAAGGTCCATTGGCCCCCGAAACATCAACGCACGCACGCATTTCTCCTAACTATGATGACCGTCATAGAACCTTAGTTATGAAGGATGTCATCGTCAAATGAACCGCCGAAATGTTCGCCAAGAGATGGTCAGTGGCGCGATCAGCCTCCTTGCTGAAAAGGGCGTGCAAGGCACTTCTTTCGCTGTCGTCACTGAGGCAACACAGACGCCGCGGGGATCGATTTACCACCATTTTCCCGGTGGAAAAAATGAACTCATCGAAGAAGCTGTCGCTTCACTTGGCTCAGTCGTGACATTCCTCATTGATGCCGTTGATGCGTCATCACCTAGCCAAGTTGTTGAGCAGTTCCTAGAGAACTGGAGAGCACTTCTTCTCGCTAGCAACTTTTCCAGTAACTGTGCCATAGCGAATGTGAGTTTGGGTGCAGGTGATGAAGACACATTGAAGAGTTCAGCAAATGCAGTCTTCAAGAATTGGCAAAACGCTCTTGCTCGCGCATTTGAACGAAGTGGAGCCAAACGGAAAGATGCAGTTGATTTTGCAGCCGTTTGTCTCGCATCCGTCGAAGGAGCGATGATCTTGGGTCGAGCATCAGGAAGTGATGAAGTCTTTAATGCACTCTCACGTCAACTTAAAAAGATTGTTGGCTAAACCTAAATCTTGAGAAATTACTTCGTTCGCTGACCAGATCGCTCAAGTATCTCTACAAGATCTGAACGAATCGGCATTGGCTGAGTGGCTGGAACCCGTGCACGACCCGTGTTCCCTGTCGGATATCGACCCGACATCGAACCAGGTCCCGCTACCGCAATCCTTGATAACTGACCTCGAACTTCACGCACATCTCGTTGCACTATTGCTGTGACAAACATTGATCCGTGGACTCTCACATGCCGCCACGCCCACGGCTGGCTGAGCACATGTGCGTCTTCCAACAAGGACCAACAACGGTCGAAGTCCTTAAACATCCAAGCCTCCCGTGCTTCGGTCAAATTAAAACGGAGCCGCTTGCGAATCTCTTTAGTCGGACGAACCATGTATTGAAATTTACTGGAGGAACAACATGAACATATTGCATCCGCAGTCAGAGACTGAACAATCAGGAATCCGGATGCAATAATTACCAGATGAACGCAATGGGTTACGTCGGTGCCATCATCTCCATCATCGCCGGATGTCTTGGACTTATCTGGCCCAAGCAAGTAAGCCGAACGATCGGACTTCAGACTCTTGGTCAACTTGGACAATCTGAAGTACGCGCCACTTATGGGGGACTCTTCATCGGTGCAGGCGTTGCCGTCGTGCTGATCGCCAGCAGCGATGCTGCGCTCGTACTCGGAGCGGCATGGGCTGGGGCATTCATTGCACGAGCAATCTCGTTCGTCATCGATAAATCACGCACGAAAGAGAACGTCGCAGGCCTCCTCATTGAAGGCGTGATGGCAGCATTATTGATTCTCGCCTGAGCAATCAAGCGCGCTTCAGGTCAGTGACCACGCCACCGGCAACACGCACGATGTCAGCCGGGTTCGCACCAAAGTTGTCGTTCCATGTTCCCGCTGCTGCCCACACCTCGTCGTACTGCAACAAGTCTGGAGCAACAAACACGCGCAGTTGAGTGCTGTGACCAAATGGAGGCACGCCACCGATGGTGCAGCGGTCGGAGTCTAAACAGCCGACCGACAAGTCTGCTATCGGCCGCAAACTGCTGCGATGGAATCGAATACATGATGCCACTGAACGAACATGAGCAATGAAAGCCCGAACAGATACGCCACACTCATCCCGTTCATACGATCATGCGACAATGTGTTTGGAACGGTCAGACTCTCGATGCGATCGAGAACTCCGTATGAAGCGATTCCCAGCGCAAAATGAGTATCTGAATGACCGAGAGCCACTTTCGCGATCGTGCGTGCTACGTGACGACTGTCGCCACATTGGTGGACAGCTGCCTGGTCAGCGATACGTTCCAGAGAGAACCGCAGTCTCTTCGCAGACAAAGTGAGGAATGGGTTGAAGATTGCACAAATGCGTCCGACAAGAAGCAATCGATCGTGCCTGTTCGTGACATGTGCCATTTCATGAGCCACGACCACATCCAACTCGTTTTGGGTAAGTCCGCGGACGAGGCCTGCCGAGACGACGACTTTCGTTTTCGGACCGGGAAGCGCATAAGCATAAACGTCATTGTCAGGAACAATCATGATGCCGTCGCCGACTTGATTCCGGAGGCGTCTCTCACGGATCAAAATACGGCCAGATCTGACCGTTGATACCGCGAGAAAGACCAGGGCTGCAAGTCCAAGGAAGTTCCGGTCCATGATGTGCATTTGGCTGCCCAACAACAGACGATGCAAAGCTGCACCCAGATCAGGAACGCCAAATAACCAAGTCACCGAGAGGTGAATGAGGATGGGAACCGAGGTGCACATCCCGAGCACCAAAATCACTATCGACATTCGGGCCGATGAAAGCGGCTGCGCTCGCCGCATGAACAACGATGCCACCTCGGTACAAACGACAAAGGCCACAAGCGGAAGCAGAAGTCTGATCATCAGACGTTTCCTTCGGACAACATTGCTCTCAGGGCTTCGCGATCCTTCTTGGAGAGCTTGCTCACAAACCCTGCCAGTAAAGTCTGATGATCAGGCGTCTCCTTAAGGAGTTTGAGCATCCGTCCGGCGTTCCAGTCTTCTTGCGATGTCGTTGCTTTGTATGCGAAGGATCGACCGATTGGTTGACGCACCACGAGTCCCTTTGCCGTGAGTCGTGTCAGAACGGTTGCGACGCTCGTGTAAGCAAGGTGTTCGGCTAGTCGCTCTTGAACTTCCGCTGGCTGCAAGGCATCATCGGCCGCCCACAAGATTCGGAGCACTTCCAGCTCGAGTTCGCCATCGCCCTTCTTGCGCATGCGAAAAGTGTATCTGCTGATAGTCTGTTTCTTCTACACTTTGTAGTAAACCAACAATGACTCAACCATTACGCCTCCCTAGCGCAGTCAGGCGCTTGATTTTGATGATTTTCTTGGCGATCGTCGGAGTCGGGTTCGTCGGGGGCGGAGTTGCCCTTGCACACAACTCTGCGACAGGTAGCTCACCATCGAATGGCGAGGTCTTGGCGACTTCACCGCCACAGTGGACGATGACATTCGCAAAGGCAGTTCCCATTACGTCCGCGTCTGGCGAGTTGGTGCGAGAAGACGGCGTCCGACGGACTCTGCCCACACCTCGACACGGAACAACCGATAACGTCATCGTCTTCGATCTACCCGCCGATATCAGCGGTCGTGTCACCGCACGGTGGCGACTGGTCGGTACGGACGGCCACGTCATCAGTGGTCGTGTCTCATTCTCCGTGCAAGCGACGTCTGCGCCGTCGTCGACGAGCTTGGCTGGCCAG